>DATHLT010000210.1:0-6280 GCA_035487855.1 Solirubrobacteraceae bacterium | reverse complement strand
GACCAGGAGAAGGCCGCCAAGGCGCGCGACGCCGCCCTTCAGGGCGCGCTCACACAGATCGAGCGCGAGTTCGGCAAGGGCACGGTCATGCGCATGGGCGATGAGGGCGCCCAGGTTCGCTGCGACGCGATCCCCACGGGGTCGCTGTCGCTCGATCTGGCGCTCGGGATCGGCGGCGTGCCGCGCGGGCGCATCGTCGAGGTCTTTGGCCCGGAGTCCTCGGGCAAGACGACGATGATCTACCACGTGCTGGCCGAGGCGCAGAAACTCGGCGGTGTGTGCGCTTTCATCGACGCCGAGCACGCGATGGACCCGCTGTACGCGAAGGAGATCGGTGTGGACATCGACGAGCTGCTCGTCTCCCAGCCGGACTATGGCGAGCAGGCGCTCGAGATAGCGGACATGCTTGTGCGCTCGGGTGCCGTAGATGTAGTGGCGATCGACTCGGTGGCGGCGCTCACGCCGCGGGTGGAGCTCGAGGGCCAGATGGGCGACCAGACAGTCGGTGCGCAGGCGCGAATGATGTCCCAGGCGATGCGCAAGCTCGCTGGAAACCTGAACCGCACCCAGACGCTCTGCATCCTCACCAACCAGATCCGCGAAAAGGTTGGTGTTATGTTCGGCTCGCCTGAGACTCAGCCGGGTGGACGCGCGTTGAAGTTCTACGCCTCCCAGCGCCTGGACATCCGGCGCATCGAGACGCTCAAGGACGGCACGGAGGCAGTCGGCAACCGCGTTCGCGTGAAGGTAGTCAAGAACAAGGTGGCGGCCCCGTTCCGCCAGGCCGAGTTCGACATCGAGTTCGGCAAGGGGATCTCGACCTCCGGCTGCCTGATCGACCTGGGGCTCGAGCACAACATCGTCTCCAAGTCCGGCTCGTTCTTCTCCTACGGCAACGACCGTCTCGGTCAGGGTCGCGGCAACGCCAAGGCCCATCTCGACGAGAACCCGGCAATGGCGAAGGAGATCGAAGACAAGATCTACAAGGCGCTGGGCCTCGGCAAGGATCTGGTGACGCCGATCGATCGCGACAAGGACGCCAAGCCCCCGATTGCCAGCGAACCGGCGGTCGCCGCGGCGTAAAGAAGTCGGCGCCGGGTCAGTTCAGCCCGGTGACCCGGGCGAACGCCCCGGCGCGGGCGTGGCCGATATCTGCGGTCTCGTCCGTGCTAGGCCAGCTCAGGTGATCATGCGTGAGAGCATCCGCTAGATCGCGGGCGATCCAACGGTCCTGTGATGCTGCATCGGCAGTCGCCCACTCATTGGTGGCGCTAGCTTCGGGAGATACCCAGCCGCGAGTGACGACTGGCTCCGGAGAAATCCATCCGTGTGCCACTGGCTCCGGCACAGCCGTCTCAAACGCCGAGAACTGGCCGTCGAGCTTGAGCTCACTTGCATAAACCGCGGGGAATTCGATCGTGCGCGGCTCGATGGGCGGCTGCTGGACTACGAAGACCGGTGCACTGACCGTGTAAGGCGGCTGCTGGCTCTCAGCTACGACCGTGGGCTGAGGGGCAACATGATGTTCGTCGGCAACAGACGCCGACGCTCCAACCGTGTACCGGAACTGCCCGCTCTCATCCGTCACCCAGAAGGCCTCAGTGCCGGTCGTGGCCTCATGCAAGATCGAACGATCGTAGTGTTCAGCAATGCGCACGAGGGCCTCCATGTCAGCGACGTCGATCGCCGACGATCCGGCCGGCTGCGCGACATGTGCGACGGGAATGATCATGTGCCCGTAGCGCGCACGGATGCTGGTCGCCTCGTCGCTAGGACGCACACGTAGACGCAGGAGCGCGAGGATCGCAATTAGGCCGGCGATCACAACCGCGATCCCGATCAGCGCGATCGCGCGTGCCGTTGCGACCGAGACCCGCGCGACCTTAAAAGAGAGAAACAGTGGCTGGTAGCCCTTGGACGGCACGGAGCTGCTGGCAGAAGGTGTGAAGACGCGCGCTGTGGAGGGCCCCCCAGTGGCAGAGGCGGCGCTACCACCAAGATTCGGTTTGAGCTCTAGTTCGCTCACTGAGAATTCGAGCATCGGCGAGAAGGTTGTGCTCAGCGGCACATGCTCGAGAGAGCCTGTTGCGCTCACGTGCGGGACGATCGTCAGCGTGTAGCTGCCTGTGACCCTCGTCGTTTTTTCCACGCTTTGGATCAACGTGTGAAGCGAGGCGAGGTTGAGCGTTGCCGAGACGCCACCGTGGTCGCCGTGGAAGTTTGTGGTTGACCCCAGTGGGAACGTTGTGTTCCAGCCGCTTGTCGAGGTCAGGGTGGCAGACAGCGACGCCTTGCCACTCAGCGAATGCTTGGCGGCGCTCGCGAAGTGATAGCCAAAACGGAGGTTCACTTCGTTGAGCACGCGGGTGAAAAGCGGGTCGCCTGTGGTTGCGTGGTTCGCGGGGTAGGCGGGTCCTGGGGTCGCGTCGGCGGAGTAGGAGAACTTACCGCTCTGCTTATAGGGCAGCGGGACGGTGTGGAGCTTCGTCGATGGGCGCGTGAACGAGAGCACAGCGAGCATCACGAAGGGGAGCAGCGCGACCAGTCCCAGCGCGAGGACCATTGTCATGGAGTCCGCAGCAAGCGCTGGAGCGTGAATGTGTACCTGCTCGGGATTTTGACCGGCACGCCTCTGCCTGCGCCCGAGGCGACGGCGGCGCACGAATGCCCCACCCATGAGCAGGAGCAACGCTCCGGCTACGAGGACTCCGACGAGTGCAGGCGAGCGGATCGACTGCAGGGTCGCGCCAGCGCCGGCGACGTGGAACCACAGGCCGCCGATCAGCTGGCTGGCGGCAGGATGTTCGAAGTCGACGAAGTCGTTATTGTCGCCCTTGAAGATGTAGCGGTTGCCGTCGCGCCCGATGATCCGGTGCAGCACGATCGTGTGCAGCTCTTTGTTGTGGTAGGCGACGACTTCGCCTACGTGGTAGGTGCTCTGGCTGCGCACAACCGCCAGATCACCCGTGTGGAACTCAGGCTCCATGCTGACCCCGCGGGTGACGACGTAGGTTGTCGAGCCGCCGAGCGGGGCCGGGGCGAGGTAAAACCACAGAGACCCCAGGACAATGATTCCCAGGGTTGTGGCGAGAAGTTTTTTAAGCGGGTGGCGTCGCATGGCTTGAAGTTGGCTGGCGCCCATCCGTGGGTTAGGCCAGAGGGCGGCCGGCGAGCCGACCGCCCTCTGTACCGAGCGTCTTGCTGCTTCTATTTTTCTTCGATGATGACTTTGCCTTGGCTTGTTGCCGAGATGCTCAGCTCGTTACCTTCTTCGATGGGCGTTTTGCCTTCGTTGTTCTGCACACCAAAGGTGGTGAATTTGTTGGTGGCATGTTCGGTGGCGTTCTTGAACGCACCTTCGCCGCCCTTGAATTTGCACACGACTTCGGTTTCTTCTTCGGCACCGCCGATGGCGGTGTAAGGGGCCGGACAGTCAATCCATTCTCCGGCTCCTGGCGTTTCTTCCTTGCTCAGTGCGACCGCGACGTCGCTCGGTACGAGTTTTTCTTTGTTCGTCAGGATGATGTGTGCTTCGGTGATGTATTCACCGTCGAGCGCCCACGTGTAGCTGACGCCCTTCTCTGTGTAACCGCTGACGGTGTTGGTGCCACCGCCGGCGGTCTGCGCCGGAACGGTGTTGCTGGCCGTGAACGCGTACGCGCCCAGACCGATCACGCCTGCGAGCACGAATGCGCACAGGCCCGCTATGTTTCGCTTCCGGCTAGCGAAGGTTCGCTTGCCAATACGCATTTTCACTTCGGGCCCCCTTTGGGATCAGTGGACACTCCTTGTGTCCGTCGCGGGGACATCGGTGCTCTATTAGGCACGCTTTAGGCATGTATCGTCCGTTGCACGCATTTCTGCAGTGCCTTTTTACGTGTGCACAGCTCTTTGCGCGGCGCAGACGCCCGTGGCGTATACGCTGTGGCGATGAAGCGCTACCACTTGACGACGTTCGGCTGTCAGATGAACGAGCACGATTCTGAGCGCATGAAGGGCATGCTCGAGTCGCTCGGCTACGCGCAAGCGCCGGAGCGCTCCGACGCCGACCTGATCCTCTTCAACACCTGCTCGATCCGCGAGACGGCCGACAGGCGCTTCATCTCCCACCTGGGCGAGGCCAAGCGCCTAAAGCGCGAACAGCCGCAGAGAATCGTGGGGGTGGGCGGATGTTGGGCGCAGTCGATCAAGGACGAGGTATTCGAGCGCTTCCCGTTCATCGACGTTGCCTTTGGCCCCGGTCAGGTGCACAAGCTGGCCGAGTTCCTCACGAGCGACTCCCTCACGGCCCAGGGCTTCTTCGAGTTCGAGGGCTTCACCGGCCACCTGCCGGCGCATCGCGAGCGACCGTTTCAGGGCTGGGTGCAGATCAGCGTGGGTTGCAACTGCGCGTGCTCCTACTGCATCGTGCCCTCCACCCGCGGGCGCGAGGTCAGCCGCCCCGCCGAGGAGCTCCTGCGGGAGGTGCATGGGATGGCTGCGGACGGGGTCAAGGAGGTCACCCTGCTTGGGCAGAACGTCAACTCCTACGGGCGTGACCTGGCGGAGCGCACGAGCTTCGCCGAGCTGCTGCGCCTACTTGACACGATCGACGGGATCGAGCGGATCCGCTACACCAGCCCGCACCCGAAGGACATGCGCGAAGACGTGATCCTCGCCCATGCGGAGCTTCAGAGCGTGTGCGAGCACATCCACCTGCCGCTGCAGTCGGGCTCGAGCCGCATTCTCAAGGCAATGCGCCGAACCTATGACCGCAAGCGTTACCTCGAGCGCGTGGCGATGATCCGCGAGCACGTCCCCGACGCGTCGCTGACGACGGACATCATCGTCGGCTTCCCGGGGGAGAGCGACGTCGACTTCCGCGAAACGCTCGAAGTGGTGGAGGAAGTGAGCTACGACAGCGCGTTCACGTTCATCTTCTCGCCGCGTCGCGGCACCGAGGCAGCCGAGATCGCTGACGGCCTGGTGCCGCACCCGGTGAAGGTGGAGCGCATGCAGGAGCTGGTGGAGATCGTGCAGCGCCAAGCGCGTGAGCGGGCGCAGCGCTTCGTGGGGCGCACCCTAGAGGTACTCGTGGAAGGGCCGTCACGTACGGACTCCGAGCGCCTGCGGGGGCGCACTCGCCACAACAAGGCGGTCAACTTCCTTGGCCTGGCGGCGCCTGGTGAGCTGGCCGACGTGGAGATCGTGAGTGCCACCAGCAAGACGCTGGCCGGTGAGGAGCGTCTGCTATCACGGGGGGCTGTCGGTCGATGAGAATGCGCGCCGCGGTGCTGGAGGAGTTCGCCAAGCCGCTGGTCGTTCAGGAGGTTGAGCTGGCAGAGCCTGGTCCCGGCGAGGTGCTCGTGCGGCTGGTGGCGTGCGGCGTGTGCCACACCGACATGTACTCGGCATCCGGGGTCGATCCATCTGGTTATGCGCCCACGGTCCTCGGCCACGAGGGGGCGGGTGTGGTCGAGCTCTGCGGCGAGGATGTCTCGCTGGTGCGTGAGGGCGACCACGTGGTGACGCTGTTCTCGCCCCAGTGTGGCGAGTGCGTGCACTGCGTGAGCGCGCTGACGAACCTCTGCCTGGCGATCCGTGAGCAGCAGAACCGTGGCTACCTGCCCAACGGCACGACGCGCCTTTCACGTGATGGGGAGCCGCTGCGCCACTTCATGGGCACCTCGACGTTTGCCGAGTACACAGTCATGCCCGAGATTGCGCTCGCGCGGATCAATCGCGAGGCGCCGCTCGATCGCGCGTGCTTGTTCGCGTGCGGCCTCTCGACCGGCCTCGGAGCCGCAATGAAGACCGCGTCGGTGCAGGAGGGCTCGACATGCGTAGTGTTCGGTGCGGGCATGGTGGGACTGGGGGCAGTCGCGGGTTGTCGGCTACAGAGCGCCGAGCGGGTTGTGTGCGTCGATCTTGCCCCCGAGCGCCTGGAGCTCGCGCGCGGGCAGGGAGCCACCGACGTGGTAATCGCGGGCGAGGACACCGTCGCTGAGATCCTCGAGATGACAGGTGGCTTCGGTGCCGACTTCACTTTCGAGGCGACCGGCAACGTGGTGGTCATGCGTCAGGCGGTCGAAGCCGCGCGCATGGGCTGGGGCCTGTGCACGGTCTGCGGCGTGGCCGGTCGCGACGAGACGCTGGAGGTCGTGCCGCGACTTCTGATCACTGGCCGGCGGGTATGCGGCTCATCGTTTGGCGGTTTGAAGGGGCGCGAAGATGTTCCCCTGCTCGTCGACCGCTACCTGGCGGGAGACATCGACGTCGACCCGTTCATCTCCCATCGCAT
>DATHLT010000209.1:0-2646 GCA_035487855.1 Solirubrobacteraceae bacterium | reverse complement strand
CGGGCGTGCGTGTTTCCGCTGCACGACCCCGAGCGCAAGCCGTCATACAGCCTCCCCAACGACCGCGTGCTCGAGTGGGCCGCTCAAAGTGACGACAGGCTCGTGCCGTTCTGTCGCCTGGACCCGGCCGAAGCTCCCCTTGCGGAGGCCGAACGCTGCCTCGCGATTGGGGCACGTGGCATCAAGCTGCACCCGCGCGCCCAGGATTTCAAGTTCGATGGCCCGGAGATGGATGAAGTCTTCGCTCTCGCCGAAACAGCCCGCGTCCCGATCCTGATTCACGCCGGCCGCGGGTTGCCACCACTCGCCGACGGGCTCGCCGATCTCGCGCTACGCCACCCGGGCGCCGTACTCATCCTCGCCCACGGCGCGATCTGCGATCAGGGCATCTTGACCTCGCGCCTGGCTGAACATCCGGGCGTGCTGTACGACATCTCATGCTTCTTCCCGCTCGACGTGATCGAGCTACTGGCCCGCGCACCGATCGAGCGGATCGTGTTCGCTTCGGATCCCCCGTATGGGCTCCCCGCGACAACGCTGTACATGGCGCTGCGCGTAGCGGCACAGGCTAACCTCGACGAGGCGAGCATGCGCCTGATGCTCGGCGGCACGATGGCCGCACTGCTGGACGGCCGCGAGTTGCCGCCGGTGACGCCACCGCGCCGCGGTTCCTCGATCCAACTGTCGGGCCGCCTGGCACGGGTCTACAACTATGCGAGCCTCGTGGGCCCAGCGCTGTTCACCGGAGTGGTCGAGCAGGCACGGGCGATGCTCGAAATGGCGATCGCCGCCTGCCGCGACCCCGAACCGGCCGACGCCGGCGAGGCGCTCGAGACGATTGGCACCGCCCTTGGCACCGCCGCCACGATGATGGGCGATGGCGACGGGATACGTCCTGCGATCGACCTCGTTTATCGCTCGATCGTGCGGGCCGCCACCGAGATACCCGACCAGGCCTAGAAACAGGTTCTTAGCGCGGCTGCAGCCACACGGCTGCCCACTCGCCGCTTGCGCGCCGCTCGTGCTCGCCCAATCCCAGCCGATTGCTGAAAGCGCCCACGACCTCGTCGACCTCCTCGCGCAAGAGCCCACTGGCGATCAGGTGGGTTGGCGCAGCGGTCATGGTGCTCGCGAGCTCCAGCAGCAGCGGGCGCAGCAGGTTCGCAAATACGACGATCGGCCCAGAGGGGGCGTCCGATCCGTCGATCCAGGGCAGCGGCTGTGTGCGCAGCTCAAAGCGCCGAACCTCCATCTGCACGCCATTGACGATCGCGTTCTCGCGCGCAGCCTCGACGCTCTCGCGCTCGTGGTCGAGGCCGAGCACCGGAGCAAAGCCCAGCCCAGCCGCTGCGATTGCCAGCACACCCGAGCCCGTGCCCACGTCCAACACCCCCCCACGCGGCAACCCACCCGCGACCAGCTCCATCAGCAGCTCGAGACACATCCTGGTGCTCGCATGTGCGCCCGTCCCAAACGCCTGCCCCGGGTCGATCACGATCTCGCGTACCGGGCCGTATCGATAGCCACTAGGAGCCTCCCACGGCGGACGCACATGCAGGGCTGGCACCGTGTGCTCAGAGCCCTCGCGCCGACTTGGCGACTCGAGCAGGATAGGGCGATGAAACACCTTCCAGCGCTCCTGCCAGTCATCGGCCAGCTCGCTCGTAGAGATCTCCACGAGCGCATCCCCAGCCACGGCACACAGATCGGGAAGGTTCGGCAGCTCTCCGGGCGCACCGTATACCGCGTACTCGACTGTGTCGGTCCCCACCTGGACCTCCTCAACGCCCGCCGGCGCAAGCTCCAAGAGCTCCGCCAGCACCATCTCGGCCTGTTCAGTGCCGACGCGAACAGCCAGCCGAATCACGCCGCTTGGCTGCCCAGCGCGCGGCGCAACTTCGAGAACATCGACTCCTGCGAGCGCAGGTTCTCCTCACTAAGGCTGTCGTTGAGGCGCTCGAGCAGCTCACGCTGTTCAGGGCTCAGGCGGCGCGGAACGATCACGTTGACCACAACGCGCAGATCCCCACGCCGGCTGCGCCTGAGAGCGGGCATTCCCTGTTCGCGGAGCGTCAGCACCTCCCCCGGCTGGGTGCCGGCGGGAAGCTCGATCGAGGCGGTGCCTTCTAGCGTTGGCACCTCGAGCGTGCCGCCGAGTGCCGCCTGTGGCGCGGCGACATCGATGGCGGTGATCAGATCGTCGCCCTCCCGTAGGAAGCGATTGTCCTCGCGTACACGCACGAGCACATACAGATCGCCATCGGGTGCTCCCGCCCCGCCGGAATGTCCACGCCCACCCAACCTGATGCGCTGCCCATCGGCGATACCCACGGGCACATCTACCTCCAGGGTGCGTATGTGCGTCACCCGTCCGCGGCCGCGACACTCCTGGCACGGCTGCGCGGGCACACGCCCGTCGCCGTGGCAGACATCGCAGACCATCGTACGCACCATCTGCCCTAGTAGCGTGCGCGTGACCACCTGCAACTGCCCGGCGCCGCCGCAGCGCTCGCAGGTGTCGATCGGCGTGCCGGGCTCGGCGCCGTTGCCGCGGCAGTGCTCGCAGCGCACCACCGCCTCGTAGTTGACGGCGAAGGGCCCACCGGCCGCCGCCTCGGCGAGATCCAGTTCGAGCTCGGCGCCGAT
>DATHLT010000208.1:0-12174 GCA_035487855.1 Solirubrobacteraceae bacterium | reverse complement strand
CGGGCCGACGCTGGTTGAGGGTGTTGATGAGGAGTTCGTGGTGGCAGGCCGCAGGCGAGGTGAGCCACCCATCGGCTGGCGCCGACACCCGGCGCCGGTAGCGTGCGGGTGGTGGCACGGGGCACGCTGATCACGATCGAGGGACTGGACGGCGCGGGTAAGACGACGCTCGCGGATGGGCTGGCGCGCGAGCTCACCGACCGTGGCATACCGGTGCGGCTACTGCGTGAGCCGGGCGGCGTAGACATCTCCGAGCGCGTTCGCGCGCTGGTGAAGGACCCCGCGCTGGACGTGCTGCCGCGCACTGAGGCGCTGCTGTATGCCGCCGCACGCGCCCAGCTCGTAGAGCAGCTGCTGCGACCCCTGCTCTACGAAGGCGCTGTTGTGCTGCTGGACCGTTTCGTGGACTCATCCCTCGCCTACCAGGGCGCGGGGCGCTCGCTCGGAGTTGAGGAGATACGAGCGATCAACCAGTTCGCGACCGGCGGACTGGCCCCCGACCGGACGCTGCTGTTGCGCATCTCCCCCGCGGACGGTCGCGCGCGCCAGCACGAGCGCGCGCTGGAGCCCGACCGCCTCGAGCGCGAGGGCGAGGACTTCTTTGCCGAGATCGCGTCCGCCTACGACGAGCTCGCCCGGGCAGAGCCCGAGCGGATGCGAGTAATCGACGCGGGGCAGCCGCCCGAGCAGGTTCTGCAGGACGCGCTCACCGCCATTGCGGACCTACTATGAGCACCGCTATGGTCGAACCGAAGAACACGCTTTCCACGCTGACGCTGCACAGCGTCCCCCACGCCCACAAGGCCACCCACCTGTCGACCGGAGCCATCGCCGCCGCCCTGATTGCGGCGATCCTCGTCGTGTGCTGCGTGACCTGGGGCATCGTGCGCATGACGGCGTTCGAACCTCGCTGGATGCAGTCGCTGCGCCACGCGCTGGCCGAGGCCAGCTACCGATCGTCGGCGACGCTGGCCGAATTCGGCGACTGGATACGGCTCGGCCGTTAGCACGCCGCGGCCGCAAGAACGCCTGCAGAAAACATCTCCGAGCCCGCAGTTTGGGACCTCGAAAACCCAGTATTAGACGCCTTCCGTAGCTATCCTGTAGGTAGCGGCTCGGGTGTCTTACGAGGCTAGAAAAAGATCCGTCCGGCCCAAGGCGGATCATCCTCTGTTACCCCCAAAAACACTGTATTCGCGCCGCAAACTGGGGGTTTCGCGGGGCTCAAGACGAGGAGAATAACTAGATGGATGGCGCCACGCACACCACAGTTGCACAGGTTGTCCAGAGCGACACGGCGCTATCGATCAATCGATTGTTTACGAGCCCCGGCACGCACCCGTTCGAGACCGTCGAGTGGGAGTTGCGCGACGCGCGCATAGGCCACGGCGATCGCGTCGCGTTTGAGCAGCTGGGAGTCGAATTCCCCAAGAGCTGGTCACAAAACGCGACGAACATCGTCGCCCAGAAGTACTTCCGCGGACAGCTCGGCTCACCCGAGCGGGAGAGCTCGGTAAAGGAGATGATCAGCCGCGTTGCCGGCACGATCACAGGCTGGGGTCGCGCCGGCGGCTACTTCGCAAACGAAGACGACGCGCGGGCGTTCAACCACGAGCTGACGTACATCCTGCTGCACCAGTTGGCGGCGTTCAACTCGCCGGTGTGGTTCAACGTCGGCTTCGAGGAGAGCCCGCAGTGCTCGGCCTGCTTCATCCTCTCCGTCGAGGACACGATGGAGTCGATCCTCGACTGGAACACCAAGGAGGGCATGATCTTCCGTGGCGGCTCCGGCTCTGGCATCAACCTGTCGAAAATCCGTGGGTCGATGGAGCCACTGGCCAAGGGCGGCACGGCCTCGGGCCCGGTGTCGTTCATGCGCGGCGCGGACTCATGGGCAGGCACGATCAAGTCCGGCGGCAAGACCCGCCGCGCAGCCAAGATGGTGGTGCTCGACGTTGACCACCCCGACATCCGCGAGTTCATCTGGTGCAAGGCCAAGGAGGAGGACAAGGCCGCGGCACTGCGCGACGCGGGCTTCGACATGTCGATCGACGGCGAGGGCTTCAAGTCAATCCAGTACCAAAACGCGAACAACTCAGTGCGGGTTACTGATGAGTTCATGCGCGCGGTCGAGGAGGACGGCGAGTGGCGGCTGCTCGCTCGCGCGACCGGCGAGCCGGTGGACGAGCCAATTCCGGCACGCGAGCTGATGCGCGAGATCGCTGAGGCAGCATGGCGCTGCGCGGACCCCGGCGTGCAGTACGACACGACGATCAACCAGTGGCACACCTCGCCAAACAGTGGGCGAATCAACGCGTCCAACCCATGCTCGGAGTACATGCACGTGGACAACTCCGCCTGCAACCTGGCTTCGCTGAACCTGATGAAGTTCCGCCGCCCAGACGGCACCTTCGACGTGGCGTCGTTCGAGCACACGGTCGACGTCGTGCTGCTGGCCCAGGAGATCATCGTCGGCCCATCCAGCTACCCGACCGAAGAGATCGGTGCCAACGCACGCGCGTTCCGCCAGCTCGGCCTCGGCTACGCCAACCTCGGCGCATACCTGATGAGCAACGGCATGCCCTACGACTCCGATCACGGCCGCGGCGCAGCAGCGGCGATCACGGCACTCATGACCGGCCGAGCCTACCGCCGATCGGCTGAGGTGGCGGCGCGACTCGGCGCGTATGAGCACTATGAGGAGAACCACGCGCCGCACAACAACGTGATGCGCATGCACCGCGATGCGTCATACGCAATCCCAGAGGCCGCGTGCGTGGACAACGAGCTGCTTGCTGCGGCAAGACGCTCGTGGGACGAGGCGGTGGAGCTGGGCGATCGCTTCGGCTACCGCAACGCCCAGGCGACGGTGCTGGCGCCCACGGGCACGATCTCGTTCCTGATGGACTGCGACACGACCGGCGTGGAGCCGGACTTCTCGCTGGTCAAGTTCAAGGAGCTGGTGGGCGGCGGGCAGATGACGATCGTCAACAAAACGGTGCCACTGGCACTGCAGACGCTCGGCTACGCAGAGCAGCAGGTCGAGCAGATCGAGGCGCACCTGGCCGAGCACGGCACGATCGTGGGCGCACCTGGACTGAGCGATGAGCACCTGGCTGTGTTCGACGTGGCGGTTGGCGAGCGAGCGATCTCGCACATGGGCCACATCAAGATGATGGGTGCCGCGCAGCCGTTCCTGTCGGGCGCGATCTCAAAGACGGTCAACATGCCCCAAGACTCCACCGTGGAGGACATCGCTGACGCGTACACGCAGGCATGGCACCTAGGAGTGAAGGCGCTGGCGATCTACCGCGACGGCTCCAAGACCGCACAGGCGCTGCGCACGGACGCACAGCAGGGCGTGACCGAGCCTGTTGACGCTGTAGACGTGGACGCGATCGTCGAGGCAGCAGTCAGCAAGGCGCTTGCAGAGGCGGGCCCCAGGCGCAAGCGCATGCCACGCGAGCGCGAATCGATCACGCACAAGTTCTCGATTGGCGGCCACGAGGGCTACATCACAGCCGGCAAGTACGAGGACGGCTCTGTCGGAGAGATCTTCCTCACGGACATCGGCAAGGAGGGCTCCACGCTACGCGGCATGATGAACTCGTTCGCGACTGCGATCTCGATCGCACTCCAATACGGGGTGCCGCTGGAAACGCTGGTGCAGAAGTTCAGCTACATGCGCTTCGAGCCAGAGGGGATCACGGGCAACCCGGAGATCCCGTTCGCGAAGTCGATGCCCGACTACATCATGCGCTGGCTGGCCTCACGCTTCCTGGACGTGGATGCCCAAGAGGAGCTGGGAATCCTCACGCCGGCGGTACGCGCCCGCAAAGCAGCCCAGGACGCCGCGCAGGCGGTCAGCTACTCGGACACCGCCAGCCCAGGCAACGGTAGCGGCAACGGCTCAGCGGGCAACGGCTCATCGACCAGTACACCCGAAGCGTCCGCTGCTAATGGACACGGTAAACCAGCTGCAGCGGCGCTGACGGACTCCCCGCCGGTACTCCCCGCGCGGCTGCAGGGTCTCGACCTGGGGCCCGCGTGCAACCAGTGCGGGGGCATGATGCAGCGGACAGGCTCCTGCTACACGTGTTCATCGTGTGGCAACAACACCGGCTGCGGCTGACGTTCGATGGCCGGCGCATCTCTGCGTCCTCGATCGCTTGTGTGCAGAGCACACTTCGCTCACTGCGTCCTTGACCTGCTTGGCCATCGAACGTCAGGGGCATAGAGGAGCGAAATATCTCCTTGGAGGCGTCGTGTGTCTCTGCCTGAGCCTTGCGTGCTTTAGCACGCCGGCTTGGGCGGGGGCTGGGTATGTGGACGGGATCTCCGACCAGGGGTTGATGAGCTGGGCGGGAAACGTGACCGACGATTCCGGTTCCAGTACCGGCTTCCCGGCGTTCTTCGCCAGCTCGTTAGTGGGCGATCCCCCGTCGCGCATCAAGCTGGCGCGCTACGTGGTGCAGTGGGATGTGATGCTCGGCGCCGGCTACCCGGAAGAACTGGCAAACCTGAGTGAGTGGTACGCGCACGCTGTAGCGCTCGGGCTCACTCCCGACGTGGCGCTCGAGAACTACAACTGCACGGACTGCAGCGCCCCGCGGTCTGTGTCTGAATACACAGCGGCGCTGGAAGCTCTGCTCGGTGCGTTCCCGGCCATAGAAGTACTGGAGGCGTGGAACGAGCCGAACAACATCCACTACACCTCGCGCCTAGCGCCGGCGCAGGCAGCCGGCCTGATGAACGCCGCAGATGCTCTCTGTGCTTCCCACCACTGCACGGCGATAGCGGGCGACCTGCTTGATTCAGAACCAACCATGGTCGAATACGAGCGCGAATACGAGCGCTATCTCATGCCACCGGACCCACGCGACTGGGGCGTCCATCCGTATCGCGCGGTCAAGCACATGACTGACACGACGGTGAGAGCGTTCGAGAACGCGCTACCCGACCCGACCAACGATCGCATCTGGTTCACGGAGGTGGGTGCCTACTACTGCGAGGCGGGCAGGACATACGGCGCACAGTCACAGGCCGAGCAGGCGCGCTTTCTAGTGGGCGATCTCATCCCCGAGTTCCAGCCTACACATGTCTTCTACTACGAGCTAGCGTGGCGCTATGACGAACCGCCTGCGTGCGATTCCGAGCAGGACGACACAGCGCTATATGCAAAAAGCAGCGCTGACGGACCGCTGCTGGCACGCTCCGCGGCGAGCATCGTGTTCGCCGCGGCGCCAATCCTCACGACGAGCCTGGAAGAATTGTTCGCGAGCTGAGCCGAGCGCCGCTATCCGCCGCGTCAGGCTATCCGCAGCGTCAGGTCGGCAGGCGATCGCCAGCGGCGTATTCGCCGAGCGTCATACGCGAATCGGAGCGATCGAGCATGCTGATGAAGACAGCAGCGAAGGCAATGCCAAAGACGAGCGCCTCTATGAAGCACATGCTGGCGCCAGCGAGGTGCTGGTCGTTTATCGCCGACAGGCCGTAGCCACGTGGTGCGCTTGCGTAGAGCGAGTACTGGGTGGTGGAGATCCACGTCAACGGCAGGCACACGCACGCGCTGGCCAGACGGGTGAAGCCGAGCAGCGCGAGCCGCTGGCCGTTGGGACGCAGGCGCCCGCGCGGCAGCGGATCGATGATCAGCCACCACATGGCAAGACCCGTGTAAAAGAGCGTGGCATGCTCGAGCGCGTGAACGAGTGTGTGCTGGGCGGAGTAGTCGAACACACTGGGGATCGCCCATACCCATGTGGCGAGCGCCCACAGCGGCACGGCCAGCCAAGGCGAGGTTAGCCGCGCGAGCAAGCGACCGGATTTGCCGCCCGCGGGGGCCACCGCGAGCAGTGCCTCGCGGGAGAGGCCGAGCGGCAGGATCGGCGCGCGCAGTCCGAGGATCAGTAGCGCCGGGGCGATGTCAGACAGCAGTACGTGCTGGATCATGTGCGCGGAAAGCAGGTATTTGTCGCCGATCTGGTCCAGCGGGGAGAGCAGCGCGATGGCGATCGTGAGCAGGCCGGCCGCATATGGCACCCAGTGGCCAGCGTTGGGTCCCGAGGTCGATGAGCGCGCGGCAGCGCGTTTGTACACGCGTGCATACAGCCACCCGGCGGCAAGCAGCGCGACGATCACAACCGGTTGGAAGCTCCACGAGCCCCAGCCTGGATAGTGGGTCATCGGAGGGCCCTGCGTGGGTTTGCTGGGGCGGTGTGACTGTGGGCCTGTGGTGCGCCGATCATGCTTGACCGCATCCTACCGATCCTCGCCGCCAGCGTGCCCGCAGGGTCAGCGCCGTGGCTATCGTGTGTGCCCATCGCCTCCGCACCCGCCACCCCACCATCTCCCGAGGTGCCCCTCCAGGGAGGCTGCCTGTGCGGCGCGGTGCGCTTTGAGATCACCGCTCCGTTCCTGTTCGCGGGCTACTGCCACTGCACCCACTGCCAGCGCCGCACTGGCACTGGCTCCTCGGCAAACGGGCGTGTGCCGCAGCACGCCTTCCGGCTGCTGCAAGGTCAGGAGCAGTTGCGTGCCTTCCAGCCGCCGACTGGGGTGCCGAAGCTGTTCTGTGCAACCTGCGGCTCCGCGCTGTTCAGCGGCGAGCCGCTCAGCGATGAGCAGGTTGCGGTGCGCCTGGGAACACTCGACCGCGACCCAGGTATCCGCCCGCAATTCCACCAGTTCGTCGACTCGGCCGCGCCATGGGAGCCTGTTCCGCAGGACGGGCTAGAGCGCTTCCCGCGTTCCCAACAAGGCTGAGCGCGGCCCGCGCGCGCAGCCAGCTCAGCGAGCACGGCTCACCGCAGCGCTCGCGCCAGCCCGCCAGCACCTCGTCCAGCTGCTCGCTGTCGGGCACAGTGGCCAGCACCTCAACCTGACCACCGCCATCGTCGGCAGGACCGAGCCGCACCAGATACAGCTCGCCCGTGTCGCTGACCCACGCAGCTCGGTGAAGCGGCCCGTCAGCCTGCTCGCGCCACCAAAGCCCTACATCGCGCTCGCGCGAGTGGATACGACAGTCATCAGCGGTGTAGAAGCTGGCCAGCGAGCTATAGCGCTGGCGCTGCTGGGCGCGTCTGGCTGCAACTGCTTGTCTCATCGGACATCACCCGCTTTCGGGAGGAGGGCTCGCGGAGAAGCCTCTCCCATGCGCCTAAACAGCGGGTTACCAAGCGGTAAGGATTGTCTGGCAGCTCGATCGGCCCCGCAGGGATCACTGGCCAGTGAGGGCCTGATGATCCCTGCGAGTCCCCCGATCAGCCGTTGAGGCGTTTCTTGAGCGCGCTCGCGGCGGAGAACTTCGCTGCCTTGGAGGCTGCGATTTTGATCGTCTCGCCGGTGGACGGGTTACGTCCGTCGCGTGCAGCACGGTGGCTGACGCTGAACTTGCCGAAGCCGGCAAGAGCGACCTCCCCCCCAGCGGCAAGCTCGTCAGAGACCACCTCGAGTGCCGCCTCAACCACCTGACGTGCCTGGCTGGCGGACAGCCCAGTGCGCTCCGCGACCTGCTCGCCCAGCTCGTTCTTGGTCATGCCACTCCCTTCTTGAGTGTCGTTGCTGCGAGCAGGCTAACCGCTGGGCAGGACGACGACACGGATAGAACGCGCAAAAGCACGCGCAAAAAGCCTAATTTCCGGGGAACTCGACGGGCGCCGCGGTCCGCAGCGGCGGCTCGACAGGCCGTTGGAGCCCCTTGCGAGCCCGAAATGACGCGAGCGCACCGGCAACACAGGCCGACCACAGCAGGCACACCCAGACGCCGCTGGCGAGCGCTACATGCAGCCAAACGAGCTCGGTAGGCAGGTGCGTGTAGTACTGATCCAGCCCAACGATTCCCTGTAGCGCCAGCAGCACACACAACACGGTAAGCGGCCGCTGCACCCCCTCGCGGACCTGACGGCGACGGGCCAGCCACCACACGAGCACAGCCGCCAGGCTGAACACGAACGCGATCTCCGCGTGACGGTGGATGACGAAGTCCATCGTGCCGCGCCCGTCGAAGTCGAGACGGTTGATCTTCTGCCCGGGCGAGCCGCCGGCATGCGGCCCAGCGGCGGTAGCAGCCGTTCCGGCGAAGATTGTGAGCGCCCCAAGCGCAACCAGCCAGCGCAGTGCCCGCACGATCGCGGGATCGGTAGCGTCGGGGCCGCCAGTTGCGTCGACGGGCCTGCGCGACCAGCTGTCCTCTGATGGCTCATGGGTAGCCCGCCACACGAGCACAACGGCCGCCACCAGGATCAGCATGGACAGCGCAAAGTGACCCATCACCCAGCCGTAGTCGAGCTCGCCTTTGACGGTGAAGCCACCGAGCACAGCCTGAGCGACGACGCCGAGCGGCAGTAGCGCTCCCAGCCACACGAGGTTGCGCCGATAGGGGCGCCGGCGAACAGCTGCAAGCCAGGCGAGGCCCGCGGCAATGGATACGGGCGCGGTGAGAATGCGGTTGGAGAACTCGATCAGCGCGTGCGTTTTCAGCGGCGGATAGACGTTGCCATAGCACTTCGGCCACGTGGGACAGCCGAGACCGGAGCCTGTTAGCCGCACGGCGGCGCCGGTGAGCACAATCAGCGTCAGCGCAATCAGCCCCGCGTAGGCGAAGCGCACGTACTGCTCGGGGGTGACCGTGTAGTCGTTGGTGAGCTCGCGCAGGCGCTGCAGACGGGCGGACATCGCCCCTAAGGATGCCACTCGAACGGTAGTTCGTCAGCAACCTTACGTAGTCGCGGCGCGGCCGCGTCGCGCTCGGAGACGACCAACTGTCCCACCGGCAGCGGCCATTCGATCGCTACGTCGGGGTCGTTCCACGCGATCCCCCTCTCAACAGACGGGTCGTAATAGGCGCTCTGCTTGTAAAGCACGTCGGCCACGTCGCTGAGCACGCAGAAGCCGTGGGCGAAGCCGATCGGCACGTACAGCTCTCGCATGCTCTCATCGTCGAGCTCGACGCCCTCCCATTGGCCGTAGCTGGGAGAGCCTCTACGCAGATCAACTGCGACGTCGAGGATGCGCCCACGACCACAGCGCACCAGCTTGCCGACGCCGTCACCGATATGGAAGTGCATACCCCGCAGCACGCCGCGGGTGGAGCGGGAGTGGTTGTCCTGCACGAACTGCTGCTCATCAGGGATACCCGCCTCGGCATGCCACTCGCGCCTGTACGTCTCACAGAAGAATCCCCGCTCGTCGGGGTGGAGGCTCGGTTCGATGATCACGAGCCCGTCGAGACGGGCGGAGATGGTACGCATGGCGCAAGAGCGTAGCGGCAGCGCGCCAACCAGCGCGTCGGGAGCGATATGGGGTTGCTAGTACAGACTCGGGCGCGTGGCGACGCAACCCGCCTACTTCTGCTTGACGCGACATAAGTCGTATACCTCGGGGTTGATTGCATGTGGGGCAACGCCTAGATTTAGTTCATGACAGCGCTTGCCGAGACATCGCTGTCCGCTGATGAGCGAGCACTGCTCGAGCGCTTCGTGGCGGAGCTGCATGTGCGCCTGGACGGACGAGTGCACGCGGCATGGCTTTTCGGTTCACGCGCACGCGGCGAGCAAAGAACAATGGAGTCCGACGTGGACGTGCTCGTGCTCGTGCATGGCGCCTCGTGGGATGGTCGTATGGGTCTGTGCAGCATGCTTAACGACGCCGCGCGTGAACTCGGACTGGATTCCCTGACTTGGTCGTTCTCGGTTCAGGTCCATACTCCGGCATGGCTTACGCAGCGCCCAGAGATCGAATCGTTCTTCATCGCTGAGGTAGACCGCGACAAGGTCGTCTTAGGCGGCTAGCGTGAGTCCACGCTCGGGCGAGTTTCTCCAAGCCGCAAGGCGACGCCTGGCCGCGGCCGATGAGGCGCAGCGAGCAATCAAGCTGGCCGGTCGTTTCCTGACCGCCATCGAAGCATTGCTCGAGTAACCGTGTCCACGGGGGATCTATGGGTGCATGGGCCGCTACTGCCGCTGCTCAGCGATGGCGAGGTACATATATGGCGGGCGGACTTGGCCACGGTATCGCCGCGCCTGGAAGAGCTTCTATGCGATGGGGAGCGCACGCGTGCCGCGCGAATCCTGAACGAGCGCGACGGCGAACTCTGGAGGCGATCACGCGGGCTACTGAGATCGTTGCTCGGCCGCTACCTGCAGCTGGAGCCAAGCTCGCTGCGCTTCTCGATCGGCACGCACGGCAAGCCAGCGCTGCAGCACCCAGATGAGCTCCCATCGCCAGTGCAACCCGCAGCGCACCAACGAACACCGGCGAGCACCGATCGCGTGTGCTTCAACATGTCGCACTCGGATGGGCTGGCGCTGTACGCGTTCAGCCGATCCGGGGCGGTGGGTGTGGACGTCGAGGTCGCCCGCAGGCCGGTTGACGCTGTGGCGATCGCAGCGCGCATGCTCGGACCGGCGCAAGCGCGACGCCTGGAGGCGCTCGACCCGCCACTCCGCCAGCGCGAGTTCTTGCGCGCATGGGTTTGCTACGAGGCAGAGCTGAAGTGTCTTGGCGTTGGCATTGGCCCCAGCCCAGCTGGCACGCCAGCCTATGAGCCGTGGGTGGCGGAGATCGAGCTCGGCCTCAGACCGGAGCAAGGCCCCACCGCGGCGGCCGCGGTGGCAGCCGAGCAGCGGGCCCGCGAGCTGTGCTTCTGGGATTGGCAGTTATAGGCAATCTCAGCGAGAGCAGGTGACGTACAACAGCGCACGCCTCGTATCTGCAGATGAGCTACTCGCGGAGCCCACGGGCCAGCCCTGAACCGCGGTACCGCTGCTTGCTCGGGCCGGCACGAAGCTCGGCTCATCGCGATAGCGGCGGTGGCAGCCGAACAGCAGGCCCGCGAGTTGCGCCTTGGACTTGGGGAGGCATAGGGGGCCATCCTCATAGGCTGGTGGTCCAGCGCTCTGCATTCTGCTCGTGAATCTGGCGCAGGATGGCGTGCACGTCGTACGTGATGTCCCAGCGGGGATAGTCGCGCTTGAACGGTTCGAGGTCGCTGACCCACCAGCGATGGTCGCCAATCCTGTTGGTGGCGTCGAGACGCCACTTAAGCCCGCGCCCCGCGATCTGCTGACACAGATCAATCGCCTCGATCATCGAGCAGTTGCTCCGGCGCCCGCCGCCGATGTTGTACACGGCGGCAGCGCGCGGCGCATGGTGGAATGCGGCGAAGGCGTGCACAAGATCCGCAGCGTGGATATTGTCACGGACCTGCTTGCCGCTATAGCCGAAAACTGTGTAGGGCTCACCGGTCACCGTGCAGCGCATCAGGTAGGAGAGAAACCCGTGCAACTGCGTGCCTGCGTGATTGGGCCCGGTGAGACAGCCGCCACGAAAGCAGACGGTGGGGATGTCGAAGTAGCGCCCGTACTCCTGAACCAAAAGGTCGGCGGCTGTCTTGGAGACCCCGAACAGCGAGTGCGTTGAGGCATCGATCGACATCGTCGTGTCGATGCCCTGGTAATAGCGATGACCGGCGGCTAGCTCGAGGCGTGTCTCGTGCTCGACCAGCGGCAGCTGGTTGGGTAGGTCGCCATAGACCTTGTTGGTGGAGCAGAAGATGAACGTGGCGCTGGGGGCGTGCTGACGCACTGCCTCGAGCAGGTTGAGCGTGCCGTTGGCGTTGACCGCGAAGTCGAGCTGCGGGTCGGATGCGGCCCAATCATGCGAAGGCTGCGCGGCGGCATGGATCACGAGCTCGATGTTCGCGGCGTGCTGCGCGAAGAGCTGCACGACACCATGGGCGTCGCGTATGTCGACCTCCAACGAGCGGAACTCCTTGGGATAGCGGCTGACGAGCTCCGCCGTGGTGGGCGCAGTGGACGCGTTCGGCCCGAAGAACCTCGCACGCATATCGTTCTCGAGACCGATCACCTCATACCCGGCCTCGATGAAGTGCCGGACGGACTCCGAGCCAATCAGGCCTCCCGATCCGGTGACGACTACTACGGGCATCAGGTCCTCTCTCAAACGTTATGGCCAGGGCTGCGTCCTGCGCGCGCAACGATCCAAGCATGCCAGGGCCCATCGCCGCGCCCTACAGCTTAGAAAACGTTGTCACCAGCAGAACGCTCATCTGATTCAGCGAGATCGTCAAGGACTCGCTCACACGCAGCTTCTTTGGCACCCGGCTGCAGATGGCGACCGACACCAAGCAGCGCTACCTGGCGGCGATGGCAACCG
>DATHLT010000207.1:0-5965 GCA_035487855.1 Solirubrobacteraceae bacterium | reverse complement strand
CTCCCGGGTGATGCTCGCGATCATGAGCGTCGCCAACGCGTCATCCACGGACGCGACACTGGTGTTTGACGAGGTTGACGCCGGCATCGGCGGTCAAACCGCGCGCGTCGTCGGCGAGCGCCTGCGCGGACTGGGCGAGTGCAGGCAGGTGTTGTGTATCACCCACCTGCCGCAGATCGCCTCCCTCGCGGCCCGCCACTTCTCGATCGTCAAGGACACAAGCGTCGAGCCCACCCGCACGACAGTGCTGGAGCTCGCAGAGGGCGACGTCGTGGGTGAGCTCGTGCGCATGCTCGGGGCCGACAGCGACGACATGGTCGCGCGAAGGCACGCCCGTGACCTCCGCCGCGCGGCGTAAGGCGGCCGGCGAAACCGCTGCACGCGCCGCGTTTTTGTGTTGTGGGCGTTACTCTCGAAAGCGTGGCCGTAACGCGATCGAGCGCGCAGGGCTATCCGCAGCCCGCTGGTACGCCTGGCGCTGGGTTGGAGATCCAGTCCGGGCGCACGCTCGCCGGTCCCGTGCGGCCGGGCAAGCGCACGAAGTTGCTCGTGCGCCACCTCGTGCGCGGCGACATCGCGCTGATCGCCCATCTCGACATCGATCGCGTCTCCGCCGAGGAGCTGATCGCCGCCGGAGCGGTGGCGGTGCTCAACTGCAGCCCATCATCAGGGGGCTCCTATCCAAATCTCGGCCCGCAGCTGCTGGTCGAGGCTGGCATCGTACTCGTGGACCTACCCGACGATGCACTTTTCGAGCGGCTGTCCGACGGCGACCCACTCGTGATCAGGGTCGCCCCAGCGACGCCCGCCGCCGGCTCGCTCACCGCTGAGGTGCTGCACAAGGGCGAGTTGCTCGCCACTGGCGAGGTGCTCGACCTCGAGCGCGTGTGTGCGGAAACAGAGCTGCGCCGCCAGGAGATCGGCGAGGCACTCGAGCGCTTTGCGCACAACACGATCGATCACATGCGCGATGAGCGCGAGCTGTTGGCCGGGCGCATCAAGCTGCCCCGGTTCGCCACCGACTTCCGCGACCGCTCGACCCTGGTGGTCGTGCGCGGCGTTGGTCACCAGCGCGATCTGCGGGCGCTGAGGCCGTTCATCCGCGACATGCGCCCGGTGATCGTCGCCGTCGACGGTGCATCCGGCGCGCTGCTCGAGGAAGGCCTCACGCCGGACATGATCGTCGGCGATATGGACTCCGCCGGCGAGGCCGCGCTGCGCTGTGGCGCGGAGCTCGTCGTGCACTCCTACCCCGACGGGCGCGCGCCTGGGCGCGAGCGTCTCGAGCAGATGGGTCTGCCGTTCAAGCTCGTGCCCGCGCCCGGTACCAGCCAAGACGTCGCCATGCTGCTGGCTGCGGAGAAGGGCGCCCGCCTGATCGTCGCCGTCGGCTCGCAGTTCAACCTCGTGGAGTTCCTCGACCGCAACCGCGAAGGCATGTCCTCCACTTTCCTCACGCGTTTGCGCATCGGTGAGATCCTGGTCGACGCGAAGGGTGTGAGCCGCCTGTACCGCCCGCGGCCGGGTCTGACGCCGCTGTTGGTCGTGATCGTCACCGGGCTGATCGCGCTGATCGCCGTGGTGTGTGTGAGCCCGGCGCTGCGCGACGTCGCAGAACTGCTGTGGTTGAAGCTCCAGCTGCTGGTCGGCTGACCCGGTCCGCAATCGCTATCCATGTTCGACTTCCGCTACCACGCGCTATCGCTCGCCGCCGTGCTGTTCGCGCTGGCGTTGGGCGTCGTGTTGGGTGTGGCCATCGGCGACTCCAACCTCGTCTCATCCGCCAAGAACGGCATCGTCGCAAACCTCAGATCTGAAGTCAGCCAGGCGCACCAGCAGGCCGGGCATCTGCACGAAAGGCTCACCGCCGAGGAAACGTTCGCCACCGGCCTCTACCCGCTGTCTGTGCATGAACTGCTCGGCGGGCGCACCATCGGCGTGGTGTTCCTCGGCGGCTCCTCCGACACGGTCAACACGCTCGTACGTGCAGCGGTCGCACAGGCGGGCGGCCAGGTCACGACCGTCGTGGCCGTGCGTGAGCCGCTCGCCCTGTCTGAAATCTCCCATCAGGTGGCCGGGACCCACTATGCGCCGCTCGCCACCTCCGCGGGACTCGTCGGCAGCTTCGGTGAGCTGATCGGCCGCCAGCTCGTCAGCGGCGGCCCCAAGGTTAGTCGCGAGCTGATCAGCCGGGTGCGCGCGAGCCTGCTGAGCGCCTTCGACGGGCAGCTCACCAGCCTCGAAGGTGTTGTGGTGATGCGGGCCGAACCGAGTGGCATGAGTGCACAGCAAAGCGAAGCAGCCAGTGCCTTCGAGTCGGGCTTGCTCGCCGGCATCGCTGCAGTCGGCGTGCCAGCAGTTGGCGTCGAGCTGACCAGCACCACGCCTTCGCAAACCCCCTGGTACACGGAAAAGGGCATCTCCAGCGTCGACGACCTCGACCAGCTCGCCGGACAGACGGCGCTCGACTACGCGCTCGCCGGAAGCCATGGCACCTTCGGCGTGAAGTCCACCGCCGAATCGCTGCTGCCAAGTGCTGGTGCGAGCAGCGCCACGAGCAACGTTCAGCCCTGACCGCGCACACAGAGGGGGCGACTGCCCGGCGCGCAGGCGCCTACCGCGTGCGGACTGTGCGGGCGAATGTGGACAGGCCGGACGGCATGCGAACAAGCCGGGGGTGGCATGCGAATGGTTGCCGCAAACGAATGTAAACGGACTGGGCGCGTCCGCTCGCGACGCTAATTTCCACACATGCACGCTCTGCCATTCGTGATTGCGCTTGCGAGTGGCGCGATCCTCGCGCCGCTGCTCATACGGGCCTTGCGCGACGCTGGCCAGACCCGCGCGAACTACCGCCAGCGCGAGCTTCCATTTCCCTTCGGCGTGCTCACGCTAGCGGCTGCACTGGTGGCGCTGATTCCGTTGACGCTGCTGCAGAAGCTTGCATCCACGCAGATATTTCACCCTGAGATGGGGCCGATCGCCGTGTATGCGCTCGGCGTGCTCGCCCTCGGGCTGATCGACGACATGCTCGCCCGTGACGGTCACCGCGGGCGCGACAGTGACGGCGGGCACGACAGTAACCGCGGCCGCGAGGGTGACAGCGCGCGCGGCGGTGCGGATGCCGGCACCCGCCTACCCCAGCGCGGCTGGCGCGGTCACGGTGCGGCCGTTCTACGGGGCGAGTTCTCCACCGGCGCGCTCAAGGCCGCTGGCTCGCTCGGCCTCGCGCTGCTTGCCATGAGCTACCTGGGTTTGTCCAACGGGCGCTGGCTGCTGGCAGCCGCGGTGCTCGTGCTGGCGACCAACGCGTTCAACCTGCTCGACCTGCGCCCAGGGCGTGCCACGAAGGCGTTTGTGCTGCTTGGCGCGGGGCTTGCTATCGGCTCAGCCGACCTGCGGGCGCTTTGGGCGCTCGGCCTGTTCGTAGCCCCTGCGCTCGTTGCCGGCGTGTATGACCTGCGCGAGCGGGCAATGCTGGGGGACACCGGCGCGAACCTGCTGGGGGCGCTCGCCGGCCTGTGGCTGGTGCTCAGCCTGTCCAAGACGGGCCAGCTGATTGCGCTGGCATTGCTACTCGGAATCACGGTATATGGGGAGTTGCGATCAATTTCCGCGTTGATCGAACGGACTCCGGGGCTTCGCCGTCTAGACTCCTGGGGCAGGCCCACATGAGCATGCACCACTCCGACCGCCACGCGCAGGCGCCCAGCAAGACCCGGTTCATTTTTGTGACCGGCGGTGTGGTCTCATCACTCGGCAAGGGCATCGCCGCGGCCTCGCTTGGGCGGCTGCTCGTTTCTCGCGGTCTCACCGTCGGCCTGCAGAAGTTCGATCCCTACATCAACGTCGACCCGGGCACGATGTCGCCCTACCAGCACGGTGAGGTGTTCGTCACCGAGGACGGCGCCGAGACCGACCTGGATCTCGGGCACTACGAGCGCTTCACCGACTCCAACACGAGTAAAGCGTCGAACGTCACCGCCGGCGGCGTCTACGACACCGTCATCCGCCGCGAGCGCCGCGGCGACTACCTGGGTGGCACCGTCCAGGTAGTGCCCCACATCACCGATGAGATCAAGCAGCGGATCGCGCTGATCGCCGAGTCTTCGGACGTCGACTTCGTCATCACCGAGATTGGCGGCACCGTCGGCGACATCGAGTCATTGCCGTTCCTCGAGGCGATCCGCCAATTCCCCGTAGACGTGGGTCGCCGCCGCTGCATGTTCATCCACCTCACGCTCGTGCCCTACATCGGTCACGCGGGCGAGCTGAAGACCAAGCCCACGCAGCACTCCGTCAACGAGCTGCGCCGCATCGGGATCGCGCCCGACATGCTCATGTGCCGCTCAGAGGGCTCGCTGTCCACCGACATCCGCAAGAAGATCGCACTGTTCGCAAGCCTTCCCGTTGAGGCGATCGTCTCCGCGTGCGACGTGGACAACATCTACAAGGTGCCTTTGACGTTCCGCGACCAGGGCGTCGATGACTTCGTGCTCGAGCACTTCGGCCTGGAGGCACCCGCGTCGGAGCTGTCCAAGTGGACGGAGCCGATCGAACGCTCCGCACGGGCGACACGCGAGGTTCAGATCGCGCTGGTTGGCAAGTACGTGCAGCTCGAGGACGCTTACCTGTCCGTCTCCGAAGCGCTGCGCCACTCCGCCTCGCTGCAGGACGCGAGCGTCCAGATCGATTGGATCGACTCCGAGAGCCTCGAGGGCGCAGACAACGCCGATGCGCTGCAGCGGCTCACTCGCGCGGACGGCATCCTCATCCCCGGCGGCTTTGGTGGGCGCGGGATCGAGGGCAAGATCGCCGCTGCGCGCGTCGCGCGCGAGCGCCGCATCCCATACCTGGGCGTGTGCCTCGGCATGCAGGTCGCGGTGGCCGAGTTCGCCCGGCATGTGGCTGGCATGGAGGGAGCCAACTCCACCGAGTTCGACATCGAGACGCCCTACCCCGTGATCGATCTGCTGCCCGAGCAAAAGGAGGTCGCCGACCTCGGCGGCACGATGCGCCTGGGCGCCGATCCGATCAAGCTCCACGCCGGCACGCGGGCGCTCGAAATGTACGGCGAGGCGGTTGTGTATGAGCGCCACCGCCACCGCTATGAGGTCAACAACCTGTTGCGCAAGCGCCTGCAGAGCGCTGGCCTGCGTGTGTCCGGCACCTCGCCAGATGAGCGTCTCGTGGAGGTGATCGAGCTCGATGAGCACCCGTTCTTCGTCGCCTCCCAGTTCCACCCGGAGTTCAAGTCACGCCCCGAGCGCCCCGCGCCGCTGTTCCGTGAGTTCGTCGCAGCCGCGCTCGCGGCATCCCATGGCGGTAAGCGCGCCGAGTCCAAGACCGGCCACGCCGCTGCGAGCGACGCGACGGGCTCCGACGATGACAGGGCGGGCGTGGCTGACGGCGGGGCGGGCATTGCCGATGGCGGGGCTGGTCTGGCTGACGGCAGGGCGGGCCTGGTGGATGAGGCGACGCACCCACCGGCACAGCGCGCCGGGATGTCGTGACAGCTTCCGCGTCCGTGTCAAGAGTGAGCGAGCTCGAGCGCCGCTACCTCAACGGGACGTTCGCCGAGCTGTGCCGCATCGGCAGCCCCTCCGGACACGAGCGAGCGTGCGCCGAGCGGGTGATCGCGGAGTTGCGTGCGCTCGGGGTGAAGGTCCAGGAGGACGACGCCGGCCCAGCCGTCGGCTCCGACTGCGGCAACCTGCTCGCGTTCATCTCATCAGATTCGCCCGGTGGCTCGGAGGAGACCGCCAAGCAGGGACTCTCGCTGCTGCTGTGTGCGCACCTCGACACGGTCCCACTGCAGGCATCTGTCGAGCCGGTACTCCTGGATGGCATGTGGGAGAACGCCAACGACGGCATCCTCGGCGCTGACAACAAGGCAGCCATAGCTGTGCTGCTGGCGCTCGCTCGCCACGTGCGACGCGAGGGGGCGCCCGTGGACGTCGAGCTG
>DATHLT010000206.1:0-10487 GCA_035487855.1 Solirubrobacteraceae bacterium | reverse complement strand
CTGCCGTGAGCGTCGATCCCGGCGGCGCCGCCTGGACGCCGTGCCGTTCCACCAGCTTCGCCGCGGCCCCTTCGGCGGAGACGACGACGCCGTGCGTGGAGTGGCGCACCGACAGGAAGATGATCGCGAGCAACAGCGTTCCCAGGATCAGGAAGACGCCGCTGTAGAGGACGGCGAGACGCAGCCGGATCGTGTAGCGGGGCAGGCGCAGATGACGGCGGGCTCGGCGCGCGTCGGCCGGCCTCTCGGTCTGGTCGGGGAGGCTCACGGGCGCCTCATACCCGGTAGCCGCCGCGCGGTACGGTCTCGATCAGCGGCGGCTCGCCGAGCTTCGCGCGCAGACGCTTGATGGTAACCTTGACGGTCGTGGTGAACGGGTCGGCGTTCTCGTCCCACACATGCTCGAGCAGCTCCTCAGCGGAGACGACGCGGCCGTCCGCACCCAGCAGGTACTCGAGCACGGCGAGCTCCTTGGGGCTGAGCGATAGACGCTGCCCGGCGCGGGTGACAAGGCGATTGGCCGGGTCGACGCGCAGATCTCCGTGTACAAGCACGGGCGGCGGCTGCACTCCGGAGCGCCGGGCGAGCGCGCGCACGCGGGCGACGAGCTCGGCGAAGGCGAACGGCTTGGGGAGATAGTCGTCCGCGCCCAGGCTGAGGCCGTCGACGCGATCTTCAATCGAGCCGGCGGCGGTGAGCATCAGGATCCTGTCCTCGCGACCCTGGGCGACGAGCGAGCGGCAGATCTCGTCGCCGTGCACGCCTGGAAGGTCACGATCGAGTACGAGCACGTCGTAGTCGGTGAGCGCGAGGCGGGCGAGCGCATCTTTGCCGTCGAGAGCGATGTCGACTGCCATGCCCTCACGGCGCAGACCGGTGGCGACCGTGTCGGCCAGCTCGGAGTGATCCTCGACAAGCAGTACTCGCATTCGACCATCAAGCGTGGCGCATCGGCGGTTACAGCGCGGTTACAGCGTCGCTCACCGTGGTGTAACCGCCGGTTCCGTAGAACTGCCTCGCAAGCGCCATCAAGCCAGCGCGAGGAGAACGACGAGATGAAAACGATAAAGCCGGTTGCAGGGCTGATGGCGCTCACGCTGCTGGCGGCAGGGTGTGGCGGCGGCGCTAAAACCCCCACCGTGGCGCACCTGGGGTCGAGCAGCTCATCAAGCGATTTGTCAGCCAACTCGGGAAGCTCCTCGTCAAGCGTGGGAAGTTCCTCGTCGAGCACGGGTAACTCATCGTCGAGCGCGGGCGGTTCCCATAGCGACTCTGCCTCGCCTGGCAGCGAAGCAGTGGCGTACTCGGCTTGTGTGCGTGCACACGGCGTGCCCAACTTCCCGGACCCGAAAGTGACAGTCAGCGGCAACGGGGTGAAGGTGGCGATCGGGATCAACCCGTCGATCTCGAGCAACCCCCATTTCAAGTCGGCCCAGCAAGCCTGCAACAAGCTGCTGCCAGGCGGCGGCCCGGGTGGCGAAAGCAGCCACCCGATCAGCCCGCAGGAACAGTCGCAGTATCTGAAGGCAGCGGCGTGCATTCGCGCGCACGGGATCCCGAGTTTCCCGGACCCGACGTTCTCCGGCGGCGGCGTGCACCTGCCGAAAACGGCCGGCCTCGACCTGCACTCATCACAGGTGCGTGCGGCGGAGGAAGCGTGCCAAGCGCTGATCCCGGGCGGCCTGCACGGTAATCACTAGTGAGCCTGGAGCACCCGCGCCGAACCGCTCTGGCGGGTCTGGGCCTCGTGGCCATGACAATCGCCGTCGTGCTGATCGTGAGCGACCCGTTCAGTGGCGCGGGCAAGCCGAGCGGCGCATCCGATGACGGCCAGACGTCACTGGCGACGGTGAGGCGAGAGTCGCTGTCCTCACAGACACAGGTGGGCGCAACGCTCGGCTATGCGGGAGCGGCGAACATCCGCATACCAGCGGGCACACCACCGTCTGCGGTGCAGCAGGCTGAAGAGACGGTAAGGAACAGCGAACGCATGCTGGAGAGCGCGAGGGCGTCGCTGTCAACGCACGGTGCGGCGCCTGCGAGCGCGCGGGCGAGGGTGTCCTCAGCAGAAGAAGCGCTCGCCAACACGGAGTCCTCCGCGGCGACGGCGCGTTCATCACAGGTGGACTATGCCCAGACGTCGATGTTCACGATGCTGCCAGCGGTCGGCCGGGTGATCGCGCGGGGGCAGAACGTTTTTGCGCTGAGCGGCCAGGAGACGGTGCTGATGTACGGCACGGTGGTGCCATCGCGGGCGTTCGTGGCGGGGATGTCACCGGGCAAAGACGTGGCGGCGCTGAACGCGAACCTGGACGCGCTGGGCTACGGCACGGGGCTGAGCGGGGAAACGTTCAGCGGGGCGACAGAAGCGGCGATCCGGGCATTCCAGTCGGCGCGCGGGATGACGGTGACGGGCCAACTACCGCTGGGGTCAGTGGTGTTCGAGAAGGGTCCGGTGCGGGTGACGAGTGTGATGGCGGAACTGGGCGCAAGCGTGACGCCGGGACCGGTGCTGGGGATTACCACGACGCGCCCGCAGGTGAAGATCGCGCTGAACGCCGCGGAACAGTCGAGTGTGAAGGTTGGTGATCACGTCTCAATCACGTTGCCGAACGAGCAGACGACGCCGGGGGTAATCAGCTCAGTGGGGACGGTTGCGAAAACGCCCGCGAGCAAAGAAGGCGCTGGCGGCCCCGAAAACGGTGAAGAAGGCGGGCCGACGATCGAAGTGGACGTCACGCCGAGTGAACCGCGGGCGATCGGTCATCTGGATGAGGCGCCCGTGTCAGTGTCGATCACGACGGCAAGCGTTCCCAATGCGCTCGCCGTGCCAGTCGATGCGCTGTTGGCGCTGGCGGGCGGTGGCTATGCGCTGGAGATGGTGGAAGGAGACGTGCACCACCTGGAGGCGGTGACGCTGGGGCTGTTTGACGACGCTGAAGGCCTCGTCCAGGTCAGCGGACAAAGCGTGCATGCGGGCCAGCGTGTGGTGGTGCCTTCGACATGAGTGCCACGGGCGTGCTGCAGCTACGAGAGGTGAGCAAGGCCTATGGCTCAGGCGTGGGTGGGACTCCAGTCAACGCGCTTCGAGATGTGAGCTTCACCGTGAATGAGGGTGAGCTGGTGGCAATCGTCGGTCCGTCGGGGTCGGGCAAGACAACGCTGCTACACGTGATTGGGACGCTCGAGCGCCCCAGCTCGGGCGCCGTTCTGATCACCGGCTTGGACGCGGCAGCGCTCTCGGACCGCGAGCTCGCAAGCCTGCGCGCGCGGAGCATCGGTTTTGTGTTTCAGCAGTTCTTCCTGGCGGAGTACTCGACGGCCCTCGAGAACGTGGCGGACGGGCTCTTGTATACGGGGGTTGGCGCAGGCGAGCGGCGCGAGCGTGCCGCTCGGGCGCTCGCTGAGGTTGGGCTCAGCGACCGTGTGGGATTTCGCCCGAGCAAGCTCTCCGGCGGCGAGCGCCAGCGGGTGGCGATCGCGCGAGCGCTGGTGGGCCGCCCGGCAATCGTGCTCGCGGATGAGCCCACCGGCAACCTCGACAGCAGCGCGGGTGGCACGATTGTCGAGCTGCTGGAAGAGCTGAACGCAGAGGGCACGACGATCGTGGTGATCACCCACGACCGCGAGCTGGCGGCAAGCCTGCCACGCCAGGTGCAGGTGCTCGACGGGCGCATCGTCGCGGACACCGGGGGGTCGAATGCCGATTAGTTGGAGTTCGTCGCCCAGAAACGCGGCGGCGCGGGCACGGCGATGGCTGGTGGTGAGCGCCGCGAGCACCATGAGCCTCAGACCAAGCCGGCTGGCGCCCGCCGACCTGGCGCGGGTGGCGAGCGTAGGTCTGCGCACGAGACGATTGCGGGCCGGCCTGTCTGCCCTTGGAATCGCGATCGGTGTGGCAGCGATCGTGGCAGTGCTGGGCCTCTCCTCCTCCAGCCAGGCAGGTCTGCTCAGCCAGATCGACCGGCTGGGGACGAACCTGCTTACGGTCACCAACGGCCAGAGCCTCACCGGCAAGACCGCCCAGCTGCCGCTCGTCGCCCCGGCGATGATCGGCCGCATCGCCCCCGTCACAAGCGTCGCTGAGACCGCGAGGGTGGCGGCGAGCGTGTATCGCACGCCGGTCGTCCCGACGATCGACACCAACGCTCTCAGCGTGACAGCGGCGAGCACCAATCTGCTGAGCACCCTCGGAGCGAAGATCATGCAGGGGAGCTACCTGAACGCGGCCACCGCCACGGAGCCGGTGGCGGTGCTGGGGGCCGTGGCGGCACAGCGCCTGGGGGTCGACCACCTCTACCAGGGCGAGCGGATCTGGGTCGACGGTAAGTGGTTCTACCTCGTGGGCGTCCTCGGCCCGGCGGTGCTCACGCCTGAAATCGAAAGCTCGGTGCTCGTGGGCTTCCCCGCGGCAAAGAAGTACCTCGCGTCAAACGGCCATGCCAACACGGTGTATGTGCGTGCGGAAAACGAACAGGTCGCGGCGGTGCAGTCGGTGCTCGCGCAGACGACCAACCCGGAAGCGCCCAACGAAGTGGATGTAAGCCAACCGTCAGCCACGCTCGTGGCAAGGGCTGACGCGAAGAGCGCGCTGAACGGGCTGTTCCTCGGGCTCGGCGCGGTGGCGCTGCTGGTAGGCGCGGTGGGAGTGGCGAACATCATGGTCATCTCCGTGCTCGAACGGCGCTCGGAGATCGGCTTGCGCCGCGCGCTCGGCGCCACACGGGGTCAGATCCGCACTCAGTTCTTGGCAGAGGCGATCCTGCTGGCGCTCGGCGGCGGCGCGCTGGGAGTGGCAATGGGTGCGCTTGCGACCGCCGTGTATGCGGCCACGAAGGGGTGGGCGATCGTGATCCCCACCTCGGCATGGGCAGGTGGCTTCGGCGCGGCGCTGTTGATCGGCGCGATCGCGGGCCTACTGCCGGCGATCCGTGCCGCCCGCCTCTCCCCGGCGGACGCGCTACGGACCGTGTAAGGCCGATCCCCGCGCCAACGGTGGCCGCTCCCTGGCCACTGGAGGCCGCTCCCTCGCCAACAGTGGCCGATCCCGATCCCGCGCCAACGTGTGGCATCATGTATGGCATGGTGCGGACGACGATCTACCTCCCGGAGGCGCTGAAGGCCGCACTGGAGCAGACCGCCGCGGCAGAAGGCCGTAGCGAGGCCGAAGTCGTGCGCTCAGCGCTGGCGTCAGCGACCGCCGCGCACACCTACCCGGCGCCGCGGCTTCCACTTTTCAACAGCAACGACGCGACCCTGGCGGAGCGGGTAGACGAGGAGCTCGCTCGCGGCTTCGGCGAGTGATCCTGCTTGATACCAGCGGTTTGCTTGCCGCGCTCGACGCCAGCCAGAGCCACCACACGGCGGCAGCCGCCAGTCTCGCCGCCGCGCGTCCACCGCTGTTGCTCTCGCCATTTGTGCTCGCCGAGCTGGACTACCTCATCGCCACACGGGTCGGCGCGGATGCTCGAGCGAGCGTGCTCGAAGAGGTTGAGCGCGGTGCTTATCTCCTGGAGACCATGACAAGCGCAGACGTGGCGAGCGCACACACAATCATCAAGCGCTACGCCGCCCTGGAGATCAGCCTCGCCGACGCATCGATCGTGGTTCTCGCCGAGCGCCGCGGTGTGCGCGATGTCCTGACCCTTGACCAGCGACATTTCCGCGTCCTAACCGCCAACGACGAGCCGCTCCGACTGCTCCCAGCGGATGCGTGAGCCTTACTAACGATCTCGCCGATGTGGTAATACTTAAGTGAGTGCTTAAGTATTACGAACCCGCGGAGCAGGACATCGACCTGCTGTTCCAGGCGCTTGCGGACCCCACCCGTCGAGCGATGGTCGACCACTTGATCGCCGGCCCCGTGTCGGTGAGTGATCTCGCCCGTCCGCTCGAGATGTCGCTGCCAGCTGTCGTTCAGCACCTGCACGTGCTCGAGACAAGCGGCCTCGTTCGCTCGCAGAAGCTTGGGCGAGTGCGCACGTGCACACTGGAGCCCACGGGACTGCGCGCGGCCGAGCGATGGATTTCAGAGCGCCGGACAGTCTGGGAGGAAAGCCTCGATCGCCTCGGCACGTACTTGGCCGAGCAACAGGACCAACCGCAGCATCACAAACACCAACCACGAGGGAGCACGCAGTGAGCGAGAACGAGCAGGCCGCAGTGGAGCGGTCGACCACACATTCCACGTTCGTGATCGAGCGGACCTACGACGCTGGGCCACAGAAGGTGTTCGACGCGTGGGCCGACCCAGCCGCCAAGTCAAGCTGGTTCGGCCCGCCGACGAAGGCCGACTACTCGCTCGACTTCCGCGTGGGCGGCGTAGAGCACTTCACCAGCGGTCCGGAAGGCACGCTCTACACGTTCGACGCACGCTTCATGGACATCGTTCCAGGACTGCGGATCGTGCACTGTTACGACATGCTGCGCGACGACACTCGTATCTCCGTATCAGTGGCTACCATCGAGCTCGAGGCTCACGGTACGGGCACACGACTGACGCTGACGGAGTACGGGGTCTATCTAGACGGGCAGGACACCAGCGAGGCACGCGAACACGGCACCAAGGAGATGATCAAGGCACTCGGCACATACGTGGATGCAGGAGAGAGCCAGTGAACACAGCTACCACCGACGGGCGCCCCCAGATGCAACAGCCGGCAGGCAAGCCTGCGCCCAGCAACGTTGACAGCACAGGCGCACCCGGCGGCGCCGCAGACCCACCGGCCGAGCGCTGGACCGCCCTGTATGTGCTGTGCGTGGGAATGCTGATGATCGTCCTCGACGTGACGATCGTCAACGTTGCGCTGCCCTCAATCCAAGACGACCTGCACTTCTCCACGGCAAGCCTCGCGTGGGTGGTGAACGCCTACCTGATCGCCTTCGGCGGGCTGCTATTGCTGGCAGGACGCTTCGGCGATCTGATCGGCCGCAGGCGGATCTTCCTCGCCGGCGTCGGGCTCTTCACGGCCGCGTCGCTCGCATGCGGCCTGGCCGACAGCCAGTCGCTCTTGATCGCCGCGCGCTTCGTGCAGGGCATCGGCGGGGCGATGACCTCAGCGGTGATCCTCGGCATGATCGTGACGATGTTCCCCGAGCCACGCGAGCAGGCCAAGGCGATTGGCGTGTACGCGTTCGTCGCCTCTGCCGGCGGCTCCGTGGGGCTGCTCGCCGGAGGCGTGATCACGCAGTCGATCGACTGGCACTGGATCTTCTTCGTCAACATCCCCATCGGGCTCGCCACAGCGATCTACGCGAGACGGCTGCTCGAGCACGATCCCGGCATCGGCCTCAGTGAGGGCGCCGACGTACCCGGCGCTGTCCTGATCACCTCGGCGCTGATGCTGGGCGTTTACACGATCGTCAAGCCCGCCGCACAGGACGGCTGGGGCGCGGCCCACACGCTCACCCTCGGTGGCATCTCGTTGGCGCTGCTGCTGGGCTTCCTCGCCCGTGAGGCCACCGCGAGCAAACCGCTCGTGCCGCTGCGGATCTTCCGCTCGCGCAACGTCGCCTCGGCGAACCTCATCCAGGTGCTGTCCGTAGCCGGCATGTTCGGCGTGTTCTTCCTCGGCGCGCTGTACCTACGCCGGGTGCTCGGCTACGACGCGCTCGAGATCGGGCTCGCGTTCCTGCCCGTGTCGGTCGCCATGGGCACGCTTTCCATCCGCTACTCAGAGCGGCTGGTCACACGCTTCGGCGCGCGCAACCTGCTCGTGCCTGGACTCGTGTTGATCGGACTCGCGCTGGTGCTGTTCGCGCTTGCGCCCGTGCACGGTAGCTACCTCGCGCATGTGTTCCCGTCGATGCTGCTGTTGGGGATCGGCGCCGGTGTGTGCTTCCCCGCGCTCATGAACGTGGCGATGACAGGCGCAAGCCCGCAGGACGCCGGGCTCGCCTCGGGTCTCGTCAACACAACCGCGCAGATCGGCGGCGCACTCGGGCTGGCGGTGCTTGCCACCCTTTCCACCTCGCGCAGCTCGCATCTGATCGCACAGGGCCACTCCACCGCTACAGCGCTCACGAGCGGCTACCACCTCGCCTTCTGGATCGCCGCCGTGCTGATCGCCGCCGCCATCGCCGTCGTGCCGGTCGTGCTGAGCGATAGCCGCACGCCGGTGGACCTGTAGCAGCCGGCGGCCTTGTAAGGAACTGGGGCCTGCCGGACATATACGGTTGTGCAGATCGACGAGGAAAGACTCTTCGAGACGCACTTCCGCGGCTATGCGGGCCGAGTGCATGCGTTTGCGTTGCGCAGGACAGATCCCGAGGTCGCCCAGGACGTGACCGCGGAGACGTTCTTGGTCGCCTGGCGACGGCGCGCGGAGATGCCCACCGAGCCGCTGCCATGGCTGTACGGGATCGCGCGGGGCGTATTGGCCAACGAGCGGCGAACGAGCAATCGACGACTCTCGCTAGCCGCGCGCATTGCCGCCGAGCCGGCTGCACTGGACAGCAGCGACAATCACGACCACGAGGTCTTGCAGGCGCTGGCGAGCCTGCGTGAGAGCGACCGCGAGGCGCTGCTGCTGAGTGCCTGGGAGGAACTCTCGACCAGGGAGGCAGCGAGCGTCGTGGGCTGCAGTGCCGCGACCTTTGCCGTGCGCTTGCATCGCGCCCGCATACGCCTCACACGCATCCTCGGCAAGCCGACGCTCGAGGGCGATCCAGAGCCGGACGCCGTCCGTCCCAACAACACAGTCCCGGAGGTCTCCCGATGACTGCTCGACAGGACCCGCTCGAGCGGGTGCGCAACGCAAACCCCGTGCCCACAGCGGTGGAGCCCGACTGGGAGCGGATCGTCGACCACGCCGCCAGCGCCTCGCGCGAATCGCTCACGGTCGATCGTGGTCGCGGTGTGGATCGCACCATCGATCATGATCGCGGCGTGGGTCGCGCCGTCCTCGGCGGCCTGGCGCTGTGCGTCGCGGTTGCAGCCATCCTCCTGGTGGCCCTCGCGCCCTGGAGCGACTCCTCAGACTTCCTCGCCAGGGCCGCGGCCGCGCTGACGCCGCCCGGCGCGCGCAGCGTTCTCTACGAGCGCTGGGAGCACATCCTCGCACCGGAACCCGGCAACCCGGGCGATGAGGACGGGGTGATGCTCGGCCCCGAGCAACTGTGGGTCGAAGGTGCCTATCCACATCGCTACCGGGCCATACTCGAGCCCAACAACAATGTGAGCTACGACTCATCTGAAGCCGCCGGCCTGGCGTTCACCTATGGGGTCAACGTCGGCTACAGCGGCGATCGGACTAGTGTGCTAGACCGTCTCCCGAGAGAGCTGGCCGGCCGGCCGCTCGAACTCGGCGGCACGCTCGAAGCGCCGGTGAGCAAGATGCACCCGGACATCACCTTGCCGACGCTCACGTTCGTACCCCCGAACGAGCTTTTCCGAGCGCGCCTGCAAGTAGCCATCGGCGCCGCGCTCCCGGGCCCGCACGATCAGGCCATCGAAAAGGACCCCGATCCCGTGAGCGTGCTGCGCGCCGCAATCGCCGAAGGGAGGGCGCACGAAGCGGGCGTCAGCCAGCGCGAGGGCCTCAGCGTGCTGCGAATCGAGCTCGACCTTCCCACGCAGCTACCGGCCGACGCTCCCCCACTCCCTGCCGACGCTCCGGTGTTCCACACCAAAGCCCACGCATACGCCTACGTCGAACCGGAAACCTTCCGGCCCATCGAAATCGCGTACGGGCGCGACACGTATCGCTTCCTCGCCTACGAATACCTGCCGGCGAGCGCCACCAACCGCGCGCTCACCGACATCCGAGCACAGCATCCGACCGCTGTCATCGCCCACACAGTCGCCAAAGTGCGACCGGCCAGGGGCCGCCTGGCGCGATCGACCCAGAGACGCTGAGCAGCCTGGAATATCTGTCAGTCTGCCTTGACAAATGTTTTTTGTCAATCTAAATTGACAGCATGAACCTCGATGAGCTGACAGCGGCCACTACCTCCGAGGACCCAGCAATCGGCCTACGCGCGGCGCTAGCGCTGCGGCGACTGGCGGAGCGCGTGGAGGCAAACCAGGTGACTGTGGCCCGACGCAAGGGCTGGTCGTGGCAGCAGATCGGCGACGCGCTGGGCGTCACGCGCCAGTCGGTGCACACCAAGCACGGAAAGGAGCTGTGATGGGCAGACCACCCAAGGGACGGCGGCGTGGCGACGAGTACCACCCGTGGTCGACATACATCGCGGCGCGCGAAGAAGCGCGCCGTCGTGGCGATCGCACGATCGGAACCGAGCTTGTTTTGGTGGCGCTCTTGTGCGATCCCGCGCTGGCAAGTGCGGTCGGCACAGACGCGGCACAAGCCCGCGCCGCACTTGACGAGCTCGACAATGAGGCCCTAGTCGCGATCGGCATGAACCCGCCGCCCAAGGTGCCACCGTTGCCGAGCGCAGATCCGCAGACGGTACCCGCCCGGCCGACGTTCAAAATGGTGCTGCACAAACACCTACGGCTCACGCCTTGTGCGAAGCGGGTGCTCAGC
>DATHLT010000205.1:0-3325 GCA_035487855.1 Solirubrobacteraceae bacterium | reverse complement strand
GCTCCGGTGTATCCAAGCCGAGCGTCATGCCACCACAGGTGATCACGGTGGCCGCCTCCGCACCGTCTACTGGAACGGTTACGACTGCCACGGAACCTTCTTTCACGGGTGACTGGCCGTCAGGCAAGAGTGGTTATGCGGTGCAGTTGCAGACGCTGCCCCAGTCGGACACAGCTGTCAGTGCCGTCGAAAGCGCCAAGTCTGCCGCCGGCGCGAAGGGAGCTAAGGAGGTTGGCGCACTGAAGTCTGAAGAATTCACCAGCCTAAGCTCCGGCAGCTACGTGATCTATTCGGGCGTCTACAGCAAGAAGCGCGAAGCGGAAAAGGCGCTAGCGGGTCTGAAGAAGAGTTTCCCGGGCGCGAAGGTCATCGCGGTTTCCAATGGTGGATCGAGCTCGAGCACGGAACCTCCGACGTCATCTCCAGGTGGTGTTGGAGAAAGCGAGAACCACCCGGCGCCGCCTTCGGTGCTGAAAAGCCTCAAGGGGACCAAGGGCAAGAGCTATGAGGAAAGATCGAAAAACCTCCCCAACGTAGTCTCCACGGGCTAGGCGCATGGGCATTCTCCGCGACCCCCTGCAACAGGACTCTTCATTCATCGCCACGCAGCCGCTGCCGAGCGCGCATCGGATTGGCGCACCGTTGCCAGCGCCGGTGAAGGTCGCGGATGGTGGTGCCCACACGGAGCTACAGCGCAACCGCGACGCGCTCGCCGAGCAGGTGACCGAGATGCACTGGGACCTGGGAGGTCTGGCCTATGAGATGGCCATCCGCGACCACTTCCGCCTCGACGTGCTCGTGCGCCGTGCCGCGGTCCTGCAGGAACGCGACGCCGAGTTGGCTGAGGTTGAGCGCCTCCTGCGGATGGAGCACGACGGCGTCGCCGGTGGCTGTCCCAACTGCGCAGCGCCTCACAGTCGCGGAGCGCTCTACTGCTGGCAATGCGGGACTACGCTGATGGAGCGCCGGCCCAGCGATGCACTGATCCAGGGCGAAGATGTCGCCTCGGTCATGGATGCGCTGCTCGTCCAACCCGGCGGCCCCGTCGCGGAGCGCCCTGCGAGCGCGGACGAGTAGGAGGCGCCGGCCATCAGCGGCGAGCGCCACCGGGGATGTGTGGAGTGCGGCTCCGGGCTGGCCCACGACCAGCGCTACTGCCTTAGCTGTGGCGCACGCGTCGGCTCGCGTAGCCAACTGCTCGAACCGCTGCTGCGACGGGTCACAGGGCGAGCCACGTCGTCGCGCGCGCAGGCACAGGGCGTGCCTGTGCCTGCGCCGCTCCAGGCCGATAGGACGCCTACCCGCGCGGGCCTGCGGCTGCCCTCGCCACGGATCTCGCTGCTACTGGTGCTGGTGTTCCTCGGCTCTGGTATGGCGCTCGGAGATGCCGCTAGCTCACGGGTCGGCGACACGCTTGCCTCCCAGCGTTCGCCTTTGAAGCTCGTGCTCCCAGCTGCCACGGCTACGAGCGCCGCCGTCGGCCAGAACACGGCATCGCCCTCACCAAGCGCGGCTGGTGAAGTGCCGCCGTCGGAAGCCGAACCTGAATCGACGCCGCTACCTGCCGCGAAGACGCAAACCACGCCGGCGAGAACCCCGACGAGTTCGAGTGGCGCATCGGCGCCCGGCGGCTCGGCAGGGTCGCAAGGCTCATCGTCGGGCTCCAGTGGCGGTAGCTCTGAAGCCGGCGGCGGCCCGGCGAAGAAGCTTCCCCCGATCAAGCACGTGTGGGTGGTGATGCTCTCCGATGAGCCTTACGCGTCGGTGTTTGGCCCGAGCTCCATGGCTCCTTACCTGTCCGCGACGCTTGAGCACAAAGGCGAGCTGCTCGGCCGCTATGACGCGGTCGCGCACGAGGAGCTGGCAAACGAGCTGGCGCTGATCAGCGGACAGGGTCCGACGGCGGAAACGGCAGCCAACTGTCCCAACTACACAGAAATCGCCGGCGCGAGTTTGGGTCCCGAAGAACAGGTGCTCGGCAGCGGCTGTGTATATCCGCCCGCTACGCAGACGCTTGCAGGGCAGCTGACAGCCAAGCACCTGACGTGGCGTGCGTACGTACAGGGGATTGACGAAAGCGGAGTGCAGGCTGGCGCCTGTGCGCATCCGTTGATGGGGCAGGCCGACCCCACGGCCGCGCAGAGCTCGAGCACGGGCGCCTACGCGACGTTTCGCAACCCGTTCGTGTACTTCAGCTCGATCGTCGGCTCGCCGACGTGCGCGAACGACGACGTGGGGCTGGCAGGCCTGAAGGGCGACCTGGCGTCGATCAAGACCACGCCGAGCTTCTCCTACATCGTGCCCGACCGCTGCCACGACGGAAACCCCACTCCTTGCACACCAGGCGCACCCGCCGGCATGGCCCCGGCGCAAGCGCTGTTGAAGCAGATCGTCCCTGAGATCACAGGCTCGAAGGCATACAAGGAAAGCGGCCTGCTGGTAATCACCGTCGATCAGGCCCCGTCGAGCGGTGCGTTTGCCGATTCGAGCTCCTGCTGCGGTCAGCCGCTGTTCCCGAACGACCCGGTGAAGACGCTTACGGGGGCACCGCGCGGCGGCGGCACGGTGGGGGCGCTACTGCTCTCACCGTACGTCAAGGGCGCTACCACGAGCCAGGAGGAGTTCAATCACTTCTCGCTGCTACGGACGATCGAGGACTTCTTCTCGCTCCAGCACCTCGGCTATGCCGGCCTTTCAGCGGTGAAATCGTTCGAACCGGAAATGTTCACACGCCTGCCAGTTCACGATAGGTAATAGCGGTTCGCCGCGAGCTCGAGCGGGTGAGCACACGCTCCAGGGCCAGCATGTGACGCGGATGCTGCAGGTCGGCTGGATGCAGGTCCACACGCAACGTGCCGGTGGGCAGCAGTGCGCTTGCCCGCACGAGCGACGGCAAGAGCGCGCGGCTCACCGGGCCCGCACCGGTGAGGCTCCACGCGGGGGACAGCTGCCCGACCCGTCGTCGATCGCCCGTGCTCGCGTGCAGCTCCAGCTGTGACTGTGCGCGGTGAACCCGCAGCAGCCCCGCCCACCAACGAAACCTGAGGCCGAGGGTCTGACGCAGTGCGGTGGTGTACGCATAGGCAGGGGCGACGAACCCGTCTGGCTCGATTCCTGCCAGCTTGAGCACGCGCCAGCCGGCGTGTACCGCCCTGCGCGTCTCATTGTCGTCGAGGCCAACGAACTCACCGGTCCTCTGGGGATGCGCGCGGGCGAGCAGCCGGCGCGTCGAGCTGCCGGTGTGGGGACGCACGTGCTGGAAGCCGTGCTGGGCGATCGAGTCGCCGGCACGGCGACGCTCGCCCAGCCAGTCGACCATTCCCGG
>DATHLT010000204.1:0-18098 GCA_035487855.1 Solirubrobacteraceae bacterium | reverse complement strand
CCGTCCTTTACGAGTGTCGCCGTGGAGTGCAGGCTAATCGAGCGGTGTGAGTAGAGCACGCCCTTGGGATTGCCGGTGGTGCCGCTCGTGTAGCAAAGCGCCGCCGCCTGGCGCTCGTCCAGCACCGGGTAGTCAAACTCGCCCGGCCCCGCCTCATCCAGCAGGTCCTCATAGCGCAGGGCGTTTGGCAGCGAGCCGGAGTCGCCGTCGCCCATCACCACGAAGCGAGTGACCGTTTGGAAGCTAGGTGCGAGCTTCTCCAGGATCGGCACAAGCGAGTCGTCGACGAAGATCAGCTTGTCCTCGGCGTGGTTGACGATGTAGGTGAGCTGCTCCTCGAACAGGCGGATGTTGAGTGTGTGCAGCACCGCACCCAGGCACGGGATAGCGAAGTAAAGCTCGAAGTGGTGCTGGTTGTTCCACGCGAACGTCCCCACCCTGTCGCCCGGTTCGACGCCCAGTCGCACGAGCGCCCGCGCGAGCCGATCGATCCGCTCGTGGATCTCCGCGAACGTCGCCGACTCGACCGTCCCGGGCTCAACGTGCGTGACCACGCGCGCGTCAGGGCTGTTCGCGCGCATCGCGCGACGAATGTGGTGCAGCGTCAGCGGGAAGTCGTCCTGCATCAAGCCGGTCAACATCTGCGTCATCCCCTCCCTGCTCCCTCGGCTGCGGTCACCTGCCCAAACCCATCGTAGATGCCACGGGTGCGCTGCGCGATGTCATCCCAGTCGAAACGCAGCACATGCTCGGATGCCTCCGTGACGAGTCTGTCGCGTAGCTCGTCGTCGACTAGCAGGCGCTCGATCATCACGCCGAGGTGCTCGGCGTCGCCGCCGTTGAAGCGCAGCCCCACCCGCTCGCCTTGAGGGACGACCTCGCGCAGGCCGCCGGTGTCGGCGACGATGCAGGGACAGCCGGAGGCCATCGCCTCCAGGGCGACCAGCCCGAACGGCTCATAGATCGACGGCACCACGCACAGGTCGGCGATGCGGTAGAGCGAGTGCAGCACGTCGTCTCCGATCCAGCCAAGGAACGTGCCGTGCTCGGTCAGGCCAAGACGCTCCGCTTGGGCCTTCAGCTCGGCCTCGTGGGTGCCGCTGCCGGCAACGAGGAAGCGCACGTTTCCGACCCGGTCGATGACGCCTGGTAGGGCATCGAGCGCGAGCTGGAAGCCCTTCTCGTAGACGAGGCGCCCGACCAGCAGTACTAGCTTCTCGTTGGGCTGGGCGAACTCGCTCCTGAGCGCCTGCAGATCGCCGCTTGGTTGTAGTTCGCTCGGGTCGACACCGTTGGGGATGACTGTCACCCGCCCCTCGTCGATGTCGAAGATGTCCGCCACGTGCCCGCGCATGTAGTAGGAGCAGACGATCACCCCATTGGCGCGGCGGGCCATGTTGCGCTCGACCGAGTGGATGTGCGATTGCGGCGGGTCGGCCACCCAGCCCTGGTGGCGACCGTGCTCGGTGGCATGGATGGTCGTCAGATACGGCACCTGTAGGCGCTCGGCGAGTGCCGCGGAGGCCGGCGCGACAAGCCAGTCGTGTCCGTGGATGAGGTCATACGGGCGCTCCTGCGCGAGCACTTCGCCGGCCGCCAGCATGTCCTCGTTCATGTGCTCCACCCACGCTACAAAGCGGTCGAGGTCGCGCGGCCAACCCGGCTCGCGCACGCGGTGGATGTTCACACCGCCGCGTTCCTCCATGCCTGAGCCGTCGCTCTGGCCAGCGACAGCACGCCCGCGGGTCAGCACGTCGACGGTTACGCCTTGGCGCACGAGCGCCTCCGCGAGCTTGCGCACATGCCGGGCCAGGCCGCCCTCGATCACGGGCGGGTACTCCCACGAGAGGATGAGCACGCGGTCTCTCATCCCCAGACCCTATATCTCCGCGCCCGATCAGCCCGCGTCGACGCAACCGGGGCGTTGCGCTGCCCGCCGGCGAGCACTTCGAACACGCCGGCTCGCGTCAGATCGCGATCAGCCCGAGCTCATCCATGTGCCGCGCGGCGGGCGAGGCCCATAGCTCACCACCCGCGCGACCGATCAAGCCGGTCTCCGATAGCCGCTCTAACGCACGCTCGAGTGCCGACACATCTGCTCGGAGCGCGCGCGCCAACTGCGCGCATGAATACCTCGACTCATCCTTCTCACTCAACAACACCAGCACGATCGCCCGTTCGATCCGGCGATCGGCGCCAGCCAATGATTGCTCGGTCATGGACAACATTCTGTCTGGTTTTGAACTGTTTTGTCTGCAAGGCGCGAGACCCCGGCTTGGCTCCCTTCCCTACGACGAACGCGAGAAGCGCACACACCCACAGTATCTGCGGTGCAGAAACATTCGCGATCCTGGATCATCAAGGCATGTCCGAAGACACCCTGCAGTTCTTCCTGGGCGCGATGTCGCCCTACTCGTGGTTCGCGGCCGAGCGGATCGCGGATGTACTCCCCGACGCGCGCTGGCGGGGCGTGTTCGCGGGAGCGGTCTTCAAGGCCAACGACCGCCGCTCCTGGGGGCTGACAGAGCGCCGAGAGCAGGGGATCGCCGACTGCAACGAGCGAGCAGAGACCTATGGGCTCGGGCCGATCCGCTGGCCTGAGCCGTGGCCGACAAGTGATCTGCTGGTGGCCCGAGCGATGGTTTACGCGGAATCCCGGGGCATCCTTGAGCGCTTCGCCTTGAGCGCCATGCGCCTGTGCTTCTTGGAGGGACAGGATTTGGGAGAGATGGAGAGCGTGCTTGCTAGCGGAGAGCGGGTGGGCATCAATCGAGCCGAGCTCGAGATCGCGCTCGCCGGTCAGGAGATTAAGGATTGTCTCCGTGCACAGACCGATGAAGTGCTTGCGCTTGGGGTGTTCGGTGTCCCCACCGTGGTGGTGGGGACAGACCTGTTCTGGGGCGATGATCGTTTGGATGACGCGGCGGTGCTCTTTCGCTCACTGCAAGGCGGCTGAACGCGCACCGCAAGCGCGGGGCGCAGCACCCACGCGCGGCCGCCGCGATCAGACGGGAGGCGATTCGGGGAGGTCCATCTCCAGCTGGCGCGGAGATGGGCGCAGCGGCTCGCTCGTCTGACGTGGGCGCCCACGCTTGACCCAATGGCCGATGACCTCGCGGCTGCGGCACGTGTAGAAGTTCACGCGCCGGTCGGTTGGCTGGATCGCAAGCCCCCCAGGTGCGGGTCCGGTGACGACGGCGTGGAAGCGCCGGCCTTTGTGGTCGACCTCCACGATGTCCCCCGTTTGGATGCCTTCGAGCCGCATAGGAGGTGCAACTGTAGGCTGCTCGCCGTGCGCTGGCTCGTGGACGGGATGAACGTGATCGGCACGCGCCCGGACGAATGGTGGAAGGACCGCCATCGGGCGATGGTCAACCTCGTGGACTTGCTCGAGCGCTGGGCTGCAGTTGAGGGCGAGGATGTGACTGTTGTCTTCGAGCAGCCGCCGTCGCCGCCGATCCGCTCTACGGTGATCGTGGTGGCACACGCTCCCCGCCCGCGCCGCGACTCAGCCGACGATGAGATCGTGCGGCTGTTAGTGGCCGATGCCCAACCAGGGGCAATCCGGGTGGTCACCTCGGATCTGTGGTTGTCCGATCGAGTGCACGCAGCCGGCGCGACCGTGCAGCCGGCCGCGTCTTTCCGGGCGATGATCGAGGAGCGATGATCGTCCCCACGACCCGCTACGCGCGCAGCGGCGATGCCAGCATCGCCTACCAGGTCGTGGGCGACGGGCCGTTGGACCTGCTGTTCCTGACCGGCTGGGTAACCCAGCTGGAGCAGCTGTGGGAGGCGCCCGCCAACCGCCGCTTTCTCGAACGGCTGGCCACATTCGGGCGGCTGATCATGTTCGACAGCCGCGGCACGGGGCTTTCTGAGCGGGTGCTGGAGACATACACGATCAAGCGCGAGGCACAGGACGCGCTCGCAGTGCTCGACGCCGCCAGTAGCGAACGAGCGGCGCTGTTCACCTACGCCCAGGGTGGGCTCGTGGGCGCACATCTCGCCGCCGAGCACCCCGGGCGGATCGGCGCGCTGATCATGTATGCGTCGATCGCCCGCACCTCGTGGGCTCCAGACTACCCCTGGGCGATGACCAGCGAGGAACGTGAGGCGCTGAGCGAGCGCAACATCGCCAGCTGGGGTGAGGAGAACAGCGACGCGATGTCGGCGTGGGCGCCAACGATGGCCAGCGACCCGGCGCTGGTGACATGGTTCGCCCGCATGCAAAGGCTCGCGGCGAGCCCCGGCGAGGCGCGGGTCATCACCAGGGCGATGGTGGATGTCGACGTTCGTCCCCTGTTGCCGCGCATCCGTATGCCGACACTCATCATGCACCGCCCAAACGAGCTGGTGTGGGATGTTCGCCATTCGCACTACCTGGCGGCGAACATCCAGGGCGCTCGCTATGTCGAGCTCGAGGGGGTTGACTCGTTTCCGTTCATCGGCGACAGCGACGCGATCGTGGAGGAGGTGGAGGAATTCCTCACCGGGGTGCGTGGGGGCGGCGAGCTTACCCGCGCGTTGCTGACGGTGATGTTCACTGACATCGTCGACGCCACCGCGCACGCCGCGCGAGTCGGCGACAAGCGCTGGCGCGATCTGCTGGCTCAGCACGACAGGGAGGTGCGCCAGGAGCTCGCCCGCTTCGGCGGCAGGGAGGTCAAGACGGTCGGCGACGGCTTCCTCGCGACCTTTGACGGACCGCCCTCCCGGGCGCTGCATAGCGCCTTGGCGATCACCGTCGCTGCACGGCGCCTGGGCGTGGAGGTGCGGGTGGGCATGCACACCGGCGAGTGCGAGCTGATCGGCGAGGACGTGGGCGGCATGGCCGTGCACATCGCCTCGCGCGTGAGCGCGAGGGCGGGGGCGGGCGAGGTGCTCGTGTCGGGAACGGTGTTCGGCACGGTGGTGGGTGGGCCGTTCACCTTCGAGGACCGCGGCCGGCACGAGCTGAAGGGCGTGCCTGGGCACTGGCCGCTGTTCTCCCTGGGGGCCTGAGCCAAGCGCGGGGGCCGAGCCAATTGCCTCTAGGCTGGTTGTGTGGGCAACCATTCCCCTGACTCCCCCGAGCGCCCATTGTCGGGTGGGCTGGTGGCGCTAATGGCGGTGGCGGCCGGTGCGGCAGTGGCGAATATCTACTACGCGCAACCGCTGCTCAGCACGATCGCACACGACTTCTCCGTCTCGGACGGGACCGCAGGGCTGATAGTGACGGCCTCGCAGGTGGGCTATGCGGCAGGCCTCGTGCTGTTGGTGCCGCTGGGTGACCTACTCGAGCGCCGTCGCCTGATCACACGGATCATGCTCGTAACGGTGCTGGCGCTGGCGGCGGTCGCTGCCAGCCCTAACTTCACACTGCTGGCGGCGGCGTTGGTGGTGGTGGGGCTGACCTCGGTGGTGGCCCAGATCCTGGTGCCGATGGCGAGCATGCTGGCAGCCGAGCACGAGCGCGGGCGCGTTGTTGGTCATGTGATGAGTGGCCTGCTGGTGGGGATCCTCGTTGCCCGCACGGCCAGCGGCCTGATCGCGCAGGCGGGCGGGTGGCGGCTAGTGTTCGCTGTCTCGGCAGCTTTGATGCTCGTGCTGTGTGGGGTGCTGCGCGCGACGCTGCCAGAAGTGCGCCCAACGAGCACGCTCTCTTATCCGGCGCTACTGCGCTCGGTCGGACAGCTGGTAATCGAGCAGCCGACACTGCGGATACGGATGATCTACGGCGTGCTGGGGATGGGCCAGTTCAGCGTCCTGTGGACGACGATTGCATTTCTGCTTTCCGGCCCTCCCTATCACTACGGGGACGCCACGATCGGCCTATTCGGCCTCGTGGGTCTCGCGGGAGCCCTGGCCGCTCAGGCTGCTGGAAGATTGGCTGACCGCGGGCGCCACCACCTCTCGACCGGATCGTGCTATTTGATCATGGCGCTCTCGTGGGTGTTGATCGCGGTGGGCAGCACTTCGCTGGGCGCTTTGATCGTGGGGATCGCGGTGCTCGATCTGGGTATCCAGGGCGCACAGATCACCAATCAGAGCGTCATCTACAGCCTCGCCCCCTCCGCCCGCAGCCGGCTCACCACGGCCTACATGACGGCCGTGTTCGCGTCGGCGGCCGTCTGCTCAGCGCTCGCCTCGACGCTGTATGACGCGGATGGCTGGAGCGCGGTAACAGCGCTGGGCGGCGCCTTCGCTGGCGTGGGGTTGATCGTCTGGCTGTTCGAGCAGGCGCTCAGGCGGCGCCCGCGTGAGATTTCGGTCTAGCTTGTCAAATCATTCAGCTGCACCGAGCGCTTACGCTTCTCGACATGACGAATATCAACGATCCGCTTTTTGACGAGCCTCGAGAGCACCCCGGCTTCCGCTGTAAGCGTGCGCGTCTGAGTCGCCAAGCCGGAAGTGAGCGCCTAGGCTTGAGTCTGTGGGAGCTGCCGGCGGGCGAAGCCGCGTACCCCTACCACCACCACCTTGCGGAGGAGGAGCTCATCCTCGTGCTCGAGGGCACCCCCAGCCTGCGCACACCGGAGGGGTGGCGTGATCTGCAACAGGGCGAGGTCGTGCCCTTCCTGCGCGGCCCCCGCGGCGGGCACCAACTCGTAAACCGCACGGAGGTGACCGTGCGCTTCCTGGCGTTCAGCCCGAGCGGAGAGCCCGACATCGTGATCTACCCCGACTCTGGCAAGCTGGGAGCGTTCGAGCGACTGCCCGATGGAGGCGGACTGCGGACGATGTTCCGCATGGACGACGTGGTCGACTACCACGAGGGGGAGCGGCCGCCCTCGTTCCCTACTGACGAGCCTCGACCGAAGTAGTTAGCACCAGATCAGGCTCACGCGAGCTTGATTACAGCCAGCCGTGTTCACCGAGCGCGGCTCGACCGCTCTCGGTTGCCGTCCACTCATCACCCAGTTCCACTAGGCCGAGATCGACTGCTTCTATTACTGCCACAGCGTCCGGCTGCGGACCCGTGTGATGCGCAACCCAATGAACCGCGACGAGCGCACCGATCGGCCAGACGCATAGACCGGACGCCGGATGATGCTCCGCGGGTGGGTGGACTTGCACGAATTCTCGAGCTGGCATCGGTGACGACTCCTTGGAATCAGACGATCAGCGATGCTGACGTAACGGCACACGCTTTGACCATAACAGACTGGAGGCATCATTCGTATTGATTGAACCGATACAGCCATTCATTCTTGCGTCATCCGGTAGGCGAAAGCGAAGCAGCGAACGAACAACCTCCGTTCAAGGTTCGTGTACAGATAGCTAAGAGCGATTAGAAACTGACAGTGCTCGCCGCGGTCACCGGGTCGTCTGTCAAATGTCGAGCCCCGGTCCGCTCCGCAAGTCGTGCGCTGACGCCCGGCCCTCCGAGCGCGAGCTTCCACCGCTGGGTGAAGCCGCTGAGCTGGAGTGCATAGCGAGACAACCGCTGACGCATCACGGCCGCCACAACCGTGAGCTCCGGGTTGACGATCTCCGCAACTTCAGTGAGAGCGTCGATCGGAGTATCTGCCCCGAGATAGGTGATACGCCAACCCAACTCGTGTAGCGCGATCCCGAAGACAATCAAGGCGAGGGCGTGCTGCTCGTTGGGAGCACATGCCAGCAATGCACGCGGACCAAGTCCACGATCCCAGCCGCGCGCCAGCGCCAGTAGCCGTGCCTGAAAGAAGTTGGTCGCGAAATGCTCCTGCGCAACCGAGACTTGGCCGGCGTCCCACCGATCCCCTAGCTCGTGCATGTATGGCAGCAGCACGTCGCGGGTGACCGTTGTGGGCGTGAATGCTGAGTACAACCGTTCAAGCGTCCGCTGCGCAGAGGTCTCATCAAACCGAGCCAATGCCTCGCGTATCTCATCCTGAGCGTCACTCACCTCGCGAATGGGAACTCTGTGACCAGCTCCCATCGGCACGGCAAAGCGCGCCCCGATCGTCAGCTCGGCGGCCTGCGCCGCCGGTACCCCATCAGCCAGGTATCGCGCCATCAGGCGCACACGAGCCTCATCGGCAGATGAGTACAGGCGGTAGTTACCTGACGAGCGGAGCGGCTTGGGCAACCCATAGCGACGTTCCCAAGCCCGCAACTGGTGCGTAGCAACGCCTGTGCGGCGACTGAGATCCCCGATGCGCATCCACGCTGAGCGAGAACTGGCCACGAGTCCAGCAGTCTAAACACTCTACAAAGCTTAAACTCCGGTCCGCCGGGGAAGACTTAAGTCTACGATGCAGTCGCCGTCGTAGCGTTCACTTCCAAGGGCATTCTTAGCCTCGGGATCAAGCCCTGCCAAGACGAGGAGCGTCATGCCGAGAGACCGAGCCAGAGGAGCTCATCATGGGCGAGGTGAATGGCACGCGCCGATCCAGCGCGGTCTGCGCCCCCCACAGTCGCGCGAGCGCTGCCTTGCGATCCTCGACAGCTTCAGCGCGAAGCGCCCCAAACTCGGAATCGCAGACCTGGCTGACGAGCTGTCAGTACATCGCTCTACCGCTCACCGGTACGTGATGACCCTGCTCGCGCTCGGCTACCTCGAGCAGGACTCCTCGCGCAAGTACAGGCTCGCCTCGTGCATGCCCATGTCGGGCCTGCCACCTCATAATCCCCCGTACTAGACGGCGATCAGCGCTCGATCTTCAAAACGAAGCGCTCGATCGCCTTCGCGAACCCCTCATCCTCGTTGGAAGCTGTCACCCGACGTGCGGCGCGGTGCACCTCGGGGCCGGCGTTGCCCATTGCAATGCTCAAGCCGGAGCGGGCGAACATCAAGATGTCATTTGGCATGTCCCCGATCGTCGCGAACTGCTCAGCGGGGATGCCAAGGTGAGCAGAGAGATAGCTGACGACCTCGCCCTTGTTCGCGTGGGGATGTGTGATATCGAGGTAGTAAGGCTGGGATTGGGCAGCTGAGATGTGGTCGCCGAACTTCTCGCGCGCCTGATCGGTGGTCTTCGTCACCAGCTTGTGGTCATCGGAGACGCCCACGATCTTGGCAACCGCGGTGACGCCGTCGAAGCTCTCGACGGTCTTCGGATCGAAGGCCACGGTTTTCGCCTCGCGGTCCACGTGTGGAGCGTTGGCATCGTGCACGAGCCAGTCGGCGCCGCTGTAGAGCCATACGTCGAGGCCCTGGCCACCGAGCAGCTCGATCGCCGGCGCGACGAGTTGCTGAGGGATCGTCTTCTGCTCGATGACCGACATGTCCGGACGCACGATCAGCCCTCCGTTGAATGCGGCGATCGGCGTGGTTAGAGCGAGCGGCTCGATCAGCATCGACATGCCGCGCGGAGGCCGGCCGCTGGTCACCGCGAACTCGATGCCGGCGTCGCGCAAACCCTTCACCGCTGCCACTGCGCGCTCGGTCAAAGCCTTCTCCTGGGTCACCAGCGTGCCGTCGACGTCGGCGAGCACGATCTTGATCGGCGGCTGCGTCATCGTGCCGCCTCGCTTGTCATCGTGCTGCCCCGCTTGTCATCACGCTGCGCCGCTTGCCTTCAGTGTCCGGTAGCGGCGGATCAGCGCGTTGGTGGACGAGTCGTGCTCGAGCTGCAGCTCGGACTCGCTCTCGAGCTCGGGGATGATCGCCTTGGCGAGCGCCTTGCCAAGCTCGACCCCCCACTGGTCGAAGGAGTCGATGCCCCAGATCGCACCTTGGGTGAAGACGCTGTGCTCATACAGAGCGACCAGCGATCCGAGGATGCCTGGCGTGAGCTTCTCCGCCAGCAGCACATTGGTGGGGCGGTTGCCCTCCATCACGCGATGGGGCACGACCGCCTCGGGTGTTCCCTCGGCGCGCACCTGCTCATCGGTCTTGCCGAACGCAAGCGCTTGCGCCTGCGCGAACACGTTCGAGGAGAGGATGTCGTGATGGTCGCGCAAGGGGTTGATGCTCTTGCCGAAGCCGATCAAATCTACGGGAATCAGCTTTGTGCCCTGGTGCAGCAGCTGGTAGAAACTGTGCTGGCCGTTGGTCCCCGGCTCGCCCCAGTAGACCGCGCCCGTCTCGTAGTCGACGTGTTCTCCCGTGAGCGTCACGTGCTTGCCGTTGGACTCCATCGTCAGCTGCTGCAGATAGGCGGGGAAGCGCTTCAGGTACTGCTCGTAGGGCATCACGCCGATCGACTGCGAGCCGAAGAAGTCGCCATACCAAACCGCCAACAAGCCCATCAGAGCAGGCAGGTTCTGCTCCAGCGGGGCCGTGCGGAAGTGCTCGTCGATCGCGTGGAAGCCGCCCAGCATCTGCGCAAACTGCTCCGGCCCGATCGCCAGCATCGTCGAGAGCCCGATCGCCGAGTCCATCGAGTAGCGCCCTCCGACCCAGTCCCAGAAGCCGAACATGTTGGCGGTGTCGATGCCGAACTCGCGCACCAGCTGCTCGTTGGTGGAGACCGCCACGAAGTGCTTGGCGATCGCCGCCTCATCGCCCAGCTGCGCGAGCGTCCATTCGCGCGCGGACTTCGCGTTGGTGAGCGTCTCCAGCGTGGTGAATGTCTTCGAGGAGATGACGAACAGCGTCTCATCCGCGCTCAGGTCGCGCGTGGCCTCGACGAAGTCCGTTGAGTCCACATTCGAGACGAAGCGGAACGTCAGCTCGCGTTGCGTGTATGCGCGCAGTGCCTCGTAGGCCATCACCGGTCCGAGGTCCGAGCCTCCGATGCCGATGTTCACGATGTTGCGGATCGGCTTGCCCGTGTGGCCCTTCCACTCGCCCGAGCGCACCCGCTCGGCGAATACCCCCATCCGATCGAGCACCTCGTGAACCTGGGCCACGACGTCCACGCCGTCGAGCACCAGTGAAGCCTCTCTGGGCATGCGCAGCGCCACGTGAAGCACAGAGCGATCCTCGGAAACGTTGATCCGCTCGGCGCGGAACATCGCTTCACGTCGCTGCTCGACTTCAGACTCGCGCGCGAGCTCGATCAGCAGCCTCATCGTCTCGGCATCCACCCGGTTCTTCGAGTAATCGAGGTATAGGCCGCACGCTTGCGCAGTCAAGCGCTCGCCGCGCTCGGGGTCCTCGGCGAACAGCTCGCGCAGGTGGCGATCCTTGATCAGCTCGTAGTGAGCCTGCAGCTCCTTGAACGACTGTCGCTGCCTTAGAGGGAGAGGGGCCATGCGTATTCGCCTTTCTCGCGGTGGCGGTGGGCGTGAGTGATGCTGAGATGCTTTGTGGCTGGCGTACCCGTCCGTGCGACTCTAGCGTCGCGGCCTGTGAATCGGTCGCCGCGGTACGCCGCAAAGAGTCGGTACGTGTACCTGCGAAATATCGGGGCGGCCGGATTCGAACCAGCGCTCTCTCGGCCCCAAACCGAGCGCGATACCAGGCTTCGCTACGCCCCGGGCGTCGTCTCAGTCTACTGCCACTCCGACCGCAGGCAATCCATCCACGCCTGGAGCCTGGCTCGAAGCAGGGTCTCGCATAGCCGCAGGGACGGAACGCTCACCCGTCATGCAGAACAAGGCCGCGCTTCAATCGCAACTCCAGCCCCACCACTGGTACCCTCCGCCCGGCCATGGCCGACGTGCAACCTCTCCGCGCGCTCCACTACGACCCGACGGTTGTAGGCCCCCTGTCGCAAGTGGTGGCTCCCCCCTACGACGTCATCGATGCCAGCCAGCGCGAGGAGCTGCTCTCTCACTCCCCGTTCAACGTGGTGGCAGTGGATCTTCCGCAGGGCGAGCCCGACCCGTACACGGCGGCGGGCCAGTTGTTCGAGCAGTGGCAGCTGCAGGGCGCGCTCGTACGCGACGAGCAGCCGGCCGTCTGGGCTCACACCCAGGACTACACCGGCCCCGACGGCCTCCAGCGCACCCGCCGCGGCTTCTTCTGCAGGGTGCGGATCGAGGACTACGGCCCCGGCCGCGTGCGCCCGCACGAGCGCACGCACCCTGGCCCCAAGGAGGACCGTCTGCGCTTGACGAGGGCCACGCGGGCGAACGTGTCCCCCATCTTCTCGCTGTACTCAGATCCTGCAGATGCTGCCTGGCAGGCGCTCGCGCCGAGCACAGAGCAGCCGCCGTGGGCGGACATCACGGACACGGACGGCACCGTTCACCGGCTGTGGCGTGTCGCCGACGGTGACACAATCGCGGCTGTGCAGGCGGCAACCCGCGACGCGGAGCTGTTGATCGCAGACGGCCATCATCGCTATGAGACGATGCACTCCTATGCGCAGGAGATAGGCGGCGAGGGCGAGCACCGCTACATCCTCATGTGCCTGGTCGCGCTCGAGGACCCGGGGCTGACCGTGTTCCCCACCCACCGTCTGATCAACAAGCTCGACGACGCCCGCCGTGCAGTACTGGAGCGGGCGATCGAACGCGACTTCGACATCTCCGAGGTGCCCTTTGCCGAGATCACTCCGTCGCCCGGCGAGGGACCGCTCGAGCTCGGCTACGTCGACGGCCGTGACGGCCGCGCGCTGCGGCTGAAGCTCAAGGATCAGGCGATCGCGGACGCGGCGTTGCCGGGCTTCTCGGAGGCGTATCGCCAGCTCGATACGGGCGTGCTGGAGACATTGGTACTGAAGAACGCGCTTGGCTACAGCGATGACGATATCGCCCATTTCAACGGCCTTTTCTACGCGCGCGATACAGCGGAGGCACTCGCGATGGTGCGCTCGGGCGAGTATGAAGTCGCCTTTTTGATGCGGCCTACGCCGATAGGGCAGGTACGCGACATGGCAGCAGCGGGCGAGAACATGCCGCCCAAGTCGACATACTTCTATCCCAAGCTGCTGACCGGCCTTGTGTTCAACCCGCTGGCCGCGTAGTCCGCGCGTCGCACCGAGTAGTCAGCGCGTCGCAGTATGATGTTTATACAAGGATTAGGACGTGGTGATTTGAGGGGATCGAAATGACTCAGACACAAGGGCTCACACGGATGAAGGCCTCCGCGAAACGCGATGGCGGGACCTTCAAGCACACGGTGCAGGTGCGCGGGCACGAGCTGACCGTGGACGAGCCGTTGGATGTTGGCGGCGACGACGGCGGCCCTGATCCTCAGGAGCTGCTCGCCGTTAGCCTCGCCACCTGTACGGCGATCACGATGGAGATGTATGCGGCCCGCAAGGGCTGGGACATCGGTCACGTGGAGGTCGATGTCGAGTACACCCCCGCCGAGCGCGGTTGCCCGACCAAGTTTCAGCTCGTGACACGCCTGCCGGACAACATCCCCGAGGAGCAGGTCGAACGCCTGAGCGTGATCGCCGCCAAGTGCCCCGTGCACCGCGTGCTCGACGGCGAGGTCATGTTCCAGGAGCGCATTGAGCGCGTTCACCTGGCCATCTGACTCATCCTCTGCTGGACTCGATTGGCAACAGGCCGACGGGCAGATACAGGCGGCGGTGCTCGTGCCGCTGTTCATCGCCGGTGACACGTCGGAGCCGTATGTGGTGCTCACCAAGCGTCGCGCCGATCTGCGCCGCCACGCCGGCGAGATCTCGTTCCCGGGCGGACGCAAGGACGACGAGGACGACGACCTGAGCGCAACCGCGCTGCGTGAGGCCGATGAGGAGATCGGGCTGAACCCCTCACAGGTTCAACTATTGGGGAGCCTCCCCACGACCTCTACATTCGCGACCAACTACGTAATCCACCCGTTCGTGGCAACGATCCCCGCCGGCACTGCCTGGACGCCATCTGTGAGGGAGGTGGACGAGGTACTCGAGCTGCCACTGGCGGAGGTGCGCGCGGCCAAGACGATCACCGACATCGAACGCCGTGGCATCACCTTCCAAACAGACGCCTACATCATCGAAGGCAGAGTCATCTGGGGCGCCACGGCAAGAATCCTCGCCTACCTCTTCGACGCCCTCTTGCCGCCCGACGCCGAGGGCAACCTAGCCCTCGCTAGCGCCACTCCCTGAGTATCTGCTGCCCATGGCGAGCGACCGGGGAATCCCCGGGGCCGGCGAGAGCCGGTCACGGGGATTCGTATGGGCGCCCAACTACAGCCGATGTGCTGATGAGTTAGCTAGGCTGCGGCACGAGACGGATGTAGGGCCGAGGCTCCTCCCACCCGTCGGGGTAGATCTCTTTGGCCTGGTCGTTGGAGACAGACCCGGCGATGATGACCTTGTCGCCGTTCTGCCAGTTGACCGGCGTTGCGACCTTGTGCTTGGCGGTCAGCTGCAGCGAGTCGATCACCCGCAGCACCTCGTCGAAATTGCGCCCGGTGGTCATCGGGTAGACGAGGATCAGCTTGACCTTCTTGTCTGGCCCGATCACGAACACGTTGCGAACGGTCTGGTTGTCCGCCGGCGTCCGCCCGGCCACGTCGCCGGAGGTGTCCGCGGGCAGCATCCCGTACAGCTTTGACACGTTGAAGTCGCTGTCGCTGATGATTGGGTAGTTGGGAGCGGCGCCCTGCGTCTCCTCGATGTCCTTGGCCCACGCCTCGTGGTTGTCGAGCGCGTCGACGGACAGGCCGATGATCTTCACGCCCCGCTCGTCAAAGGCCGGCTTGGCTTTTGCCATGTAGCCGAGCTCAGTGGTGCAGACAGGGGTGAAGTCCTTTGGGTGGGAGAACAGCACCGCCCACGAGTCGCCAATCCAGTCGTGGAATTTGATGTGGCCCTCGGTGGTGTCCGCCTCGAAGTCGGGGGCTTCCGCGCCAAGTTGCAGCGTCATTAGGTGGTTCCTTTCTCGACGGGGGTTGCCGTCGCGAGAATCGGAGAGGCAAACAGCCCTGAATCCTGATCGGCTTTACGGTAATTCCCTACCAGGATAGCGTGCGGGCGACTGGCTCCACCGAGCCACCGTGCCGCGGCCACATGCCGCCGAGCATCATCAGCAGCGAGGACAACAGCGCGAGCCACGGCCCTACGAGCAGCGAGACAACGACGGTTTCGCCGCCCAGTGCGGGCGGATCGAGGATGCGGTAGAGAGCGCAGGCCGCGGCGAGGGCTCCCAGCAGGGCAACCGAACCGCCCGCGCCACCGGGGATGGGGCCGCTGGTGCGCAACAGGGGCAGCATTGCATCGAGCATCGCGAGTCCCACGAGCACTAGCAGGAACGCCTGCATGGTCGGCAGCGCATGGTGGGAGCTGATGATCGCCAGCGACCGCGGTGCGGAAGAGCTACCGCTCGCGTGCACAAGCGAGCTCACCCGATACCACGGCACGAACGCAGCGAACGCCAGTGCAGCTGCGCCCAAAGCAGACATCGATAGGCCATATCGGGAACGATCGCCAGCCATGATGCTCGCAACATCGGTCACAAACTATGTTGGCTTGACTGAGGTAGACGATCATGCACGGATGAGCAGCGAGCGCACACAGCGGCTTGCGTCAGCGAGCCAGCGCGAATGGTCATCCGGATCGGAGTCCAGGAACGCCATGGGAATCTGATTGCGCTTGGCGAGCGCGCGTGCGATCGCTTCGCCCTGCCCCAGCAGCTCAGACGATGCCCCGTGAGCCTCGTAGACGATTCCCCTGACGGTGGTGTCGATGGCCTGGGTGAAGAAGAACTCGAGGCGCGAGGTGTGAAGCGCGTGCAGCTCATCAGGCAAGCCGACGGCCGAGCCGAGCAGCCAGCAGAGGATGGTGACGTTGTCGAGCGCGCCACGCAGCGTGGCGAGCCTATTGGGCGTGCCGACCCAGCACTCGGCGCCGGCCGCCTCGATCGCCGCGCGCCCCTCATCGCTGCGGGTGGTGACGCGCACTGCATAGCCCTCGTCCACCAGCGCCGTGGCCAGCTGCCTGCCCCGGCAGCCCCCGGCAACAATCAAGATTCGCGCCACGGCGCGGATCTTAGGTCGCCTGATCTAACACCGTCTATTGCCGACCATCGTCCGATCGAGGGAGGACCACTCCAATCGCCCATCGTCCGATCGAAGGATGGCTACTCCGTATGATCATCCTCCGCATGGACGACCCGACCACGCCCACCCAGGACGTCGTGACGATGGAGAAGATCGTCGCGCTGTGCAAGCGCCGCGGCTTCGTGTTCCCGTCCTCTGAGATCTACGGCGGCGTGGGCTCGACATACGACTTCGGCCACTACGGCGTGCTGCTGAAGACGAATGTGAAGAACGAGTGGTGGCGGGCGATGCTGCAGGAGCGCGACGACATCGTGGCGATCGACTCGGCGATCCTGCAGCACCCGAAAGTGTGGGAGGCCTCCGGCCACCTGGCGGGCTTCACCGACCCAATGGTGGACTGCAAGACGTGCGGTCAACGCTTCCGTGCCGATCACCTGCAGGAGCTTCCGTGCGGGCGCAAACCGTCGAAGCATCCTGGCGAAACCGACGAGTGCGACCTGACCGAAGCACGCGACTTCAACCTGATGTTCGAAACGACGATCGGCCCGGTGAAGGAGTCCGGCTCGACCGCGTATCTGCGCCCGGAGACGGCGCAGGGGATCTTCATCAACTTCAAGAACGTTCTGCAGTTCTCGCGCAAGAAACCGCCGTTTGGGATCGCGCAGGTGGGCAAGTCCTTTCGCAACGAGATCACGCCGGGCAACTTCATCTTCCGCACACGCGAGTTCGAGCAGATGGAGATGGAGTTCTTCGTGGCGCCGACGGAAGCGCAACAGTGGTTCGAGCATTGGCTGTCAGAGCGCGAGCGCTGGTACACCGAGCTGGGCATCCGCCCCGACCACTTGCGCCTGAGAGCGCACGACGCGGATGAGCTCTCGCACTACTCGTCCGGCACGAGCGACGTCGAATACCTCTTCCCGATCGGCTGGTCGGAGCTCGAGGGAATCGCCAACCGCGGCAACTTCGACCTGACGCAGCACGCGCAGTTCTCGGGCGAGAAGCTCGAGTACTTCGACCAGGCAAGCGGCGAGCGCTACGTGCCCCACGTGATCGAGCCGGCGGCGGGAGCGGATCGCGCGACGCTGGCATTCCTGGTGGACGCCTACGACGAGGAAATGGTCGAGCGGGAGGGCACGGGCGAGGGCGAGATGCGCACGGTGCTGCGCCTGCACCCGCGTCTGGCGCCGGTGAAGGCAGCGGTGCTGCCGCTCGTGGGTAAGGACGGACAGCCGGAGCTAGCGCGCGAGGTGCACGGCGCGCTGCGCTCGCGAGTGCAGGCGGAGTACGACGCGGGCGGGGCGATCGGCAAGCGCTACCGCCGCCAGGACGAAATCGGAACCCCGTTCTGCATTACGATCGACCATATGAGTCTCGAGGACAAAACTGTCACATTGCGCGATCGTGACTCGTTGAGCCAGGAGCGACTGCCGATCGACGGCATAGCTGATGAGATCGAACGGCGTATCCATGCACCGTGGAGCACCCCCAAGCTGACTACTGAATAGGAGCAGGATGGACTTCGACCTGACCGACGAGCAGCGCCTGATCAAGCAGACGGCGCGCGAGTTCACCGACAAAGAGATCGTGCTGCAGTCGCGCGAAAACGCGCGCAACCATCACTTCGACCTGGAGATGGTCAAGAAGGTCGCCGACCAGGGCTACCTCGGCGCGATCGTCCCCCAGGAGTACGGCGGGGCGGGGTTGGACTACTTCAGCTATGGCCTGGTGGTGGAGGAGATCGGTCGCGGCGACTCCTCAGTGCGCACGGTGATCTCGGTGCAGACGTCGTTGGTGTGCTCGGGGATCGTGAAGTTCGGCACGGAGGAGCAGAAGCGCAAGTACCTACCGAAGCTGTGCTCGGGCGAGTGGCTGGGCTGCTTTGGGCTGACCGAGCCGGACACAGGTTCAGATGCAGCCAACCAGAAGACGCGGGCGAAGAAGACGGATGGCGGCTGGGTGCTCAACGGCGCGAAGATGTGGATCTCGATGGCAAATTACGCGAAGGTGGCTTTGATCTTCGCGCAGACCGACCCGGCTCTCGGCCACAAGGGTGTGGCGTGCTTCATCGTGGACACCGACCAGCCGGGCTACTCGGCGCAGACGATCGAGCACAAGATGGGGCTGCACGCCTCGGACACCGGCTCGATCTCGCTGGAAGATGTTGAGGTGGCAGACGAGGACATGCTGGGAGGGGTCGGGGATGGCTTTAAAATCGCGATGTCCAACCTCGACTCGGGCCGCTACTCGGTGGCCTCGGGGTGTGTGGGTATCTGCCAGGGCTGCGTCGATGAGTCGGTGAAATACGCGAAGGAGCGCGAGCAGTTCGGCAAACCGATCGCGAGCT
>DATHLT010000203.1:0-11063 GCA_035487855.1 Solirubrobacteraceae bacterium | reverse complement strand
CCCCCAGTGACATCAGCTTCTTGATGATCTCCGGCACCGCCACACCGAGGTACTCAGCAACGTCCTTGACGGTCGAACCGGAGTTGACGCGGATCAGGTCGGTGGCCTCCATCGCGGCGGTGTCAATCGGGGCGATCGTCTCGTCGTAGGTACCGCGTCTGCGCCGTCCGCGGCGGGGGCGGCGCTGTGGCTGGTTCGACGGTCCGCCCTGCTGGCGGCGGGATGCTTGGGAGTCGATTACCACGCGTCGGCGCCCGCCGGGACCGATGTCGCCGGGAGTGCGCTCGCCGGTGCGCGAGTCGCGCGTCGGGCGTACACGCTCAGCTGCAGCGGCAGCCGCTGCAGCAGCTGCCGAGTCCGCAGGCGACGATGCAGCGGCCGCACCAGCAGCTGGCGCCGCGGCCGCAGGCGCCTGAGCCGTAGCGGCCGGCGCGGGAACGCTTGCCGGCGCTGGTGGGGCAGGGCGCGCCGCGGCTGGCACCGGTGCCGCGGGCGCTGGTGTTGCCTGTGGTGTGGCGGCGGCTGAAGGCGGAGCGCCGTTGGCACTAGAGGGAACTGCTGCCCCTCCCGCGTCGCCAACACCGAGCGCTTTCAGCGCGGCTGCCTCATCCACCGACGAGGCAGCGGCCTTGGCGTCAATGCCGGCGGCGTGGAGCTTCTCGAGCATCTCTTTGCTGGAGAGCCCGTGATCCTTGGCTAGTTCGTGTACGCGCTTCTTGCTCATGGTGTCAATGAAAAATAGATTGGTTCGACTCGCGGGCCTGTGCCCGACTCTGCGGGCGGGCGGGATCTTTTCCCGATTCTACGAGCTTGGGGTCGACTGTTACACGCGAACGTAGCCCACGTGCGATCCCGCCACGTTGCAATGCTCGTGCGAGACAGTCGGCCGAGGGTACTTGGGAATCGACACTGCGGCACAGGTAAGCGCCGCGTCCGGGCATCGTGGCGGCGTGGTCGAGGACCGCGTGCCGTGAACGATTGCCGCGGTCACTCCCAGCACCATGCTCGGCGACAGCGAGACGCAACAACTCAGGCTTCGGTGCGATTCGCCCACAGCCGACACAGCGGCGCTGGGGGGGCACACGGTCCGGACGACCGGGTCGGCCAGCTATGTCGTCTGCTCCTCGGCGGCCACCTCGGCCTCGGCCTCATCCGAAGCTGTAATGGACGTCAGATCGCCGATGTTGTCGCTGGCGATGCTCGCGAGCGCCTGATGGCTTTCCAGGCCGCAGTAACGCGAGTTGGGTAGCGACGCGTTGGGGCAGCGACGGCCGTTGGAGAGGATCGCAGCGCAGCGGCCCTGCACCTCCTCCTCCTCGTAGCCGTGCTCGGCCTCCTCGGCGGCGAACTCGGTCTCTGAGCGGATGTCTACGCGCCAGCCCGTCAGCCGTGCTGCCAGGCGTGCGTTCTGCCCCTCGCGCCCGATCGCCAACGAGAGCTGGTCGTCGGGCACAATTACGGTCGCCTGCTTAGCCTCATCGTCGACGAGCACCTCACGCACACGCGCGGGCGAGAGCGCCTTGGCGACAAAGCGCGCGGGCTCATCGTTAAAGGGGATGATGTCGATCTTCTCGCCGCGGAGCTCGGAGACGACCATGCGTACACGCGAGCCGCGCGGACCGACGCACGCACCGACGGGGTCGACGCCGTCAGTGTGGGAGATAACGGCGATCTTCGAGCGGTAGCCGGGCTCGCGGGCGACGTTAGCGATCTCCACGAGACCGTCGGCAATCTCGGGGACCTCGAGCTCGAACAGCTTCTTGATCAGCTCGGGGTCGCGTCGGGAGACGATGATCGCGGGGCCCTTGGTCGAGGGGGAGACCTCCTTGATGACGGCCTTGATCCGCTGGGAGTGGTCGTAGCGCTCGCCGTCCACCTGCTCTGACTTGGGCAGCAGCGCCTCGACACGTTCGCGCAACTGTACAAGCGTGTAGCGGGAGTCCGACTGCTGCACGATGCCGGTGATCAGCTCGCCAACCCGGTCGCGGTACTCCTCGTACATCATGTCGCGCTCGGCCTCACGGATGCGCTGCAGAATCACCTGCTTGGCAGTCTGCGCAGCGATCCGCCCGAAGTCATCGGGAGTAACGTCGCGTTCGTCGATCTGGTCGCGATATTCAGCGAACTTGGCTGGGTCGATTTCCGGTTCCTCAGGTTCGCGCATCTCCCCCGTCTCCGGGTCCACGGTCGTTTCCTCATCGATCGTCTCGACGATCAGGTGCGCCTCTAGGCGTTCGGGGATGATCAGTTCGATGACACGAAAGTCGGCTGTCTCGCGGTCCATTTCCACGCGGGCGTACTTGGCCGAACCTGGCTGCTTCTTGTAGGCGGACAGCAGCGCGTCCTCGAGCGCAATCATCAACTTCTCTGGCTCGATGCCCTTCTCGCGTGCCAGCGCGTGCATGGCCTCAAGGATTTCGCGTGACATAGCTTGCTCTACTCCTCGATCAAGTTCGAACGACGTATCTCCGAGTAGGGGATCGCAATGACGCCCCCGTCTGCGGCCAGCGTGATCTCATCATCCGATGCCCCCACCAGCTCTCCGGTGAAGCTGCGCATCGGCCTCATGGCTTCGTGCCCGCCAGCTCGCTCACCCGCACCGAGCGCTGCGCTGGGACGCGGATGACGAGTGCGCACGCGTGCGCGGCGCCCAACGAAGCGGCGAAAGTGGGCAGGCTTGGTCAGCGGACGCTCGCGACCAGGCGATGAGACCTCGAGCGAGTAGCGCTCGCGCAGATCGTTCAAGCACATCGTCACGCGCTCGCACATCTCGAGCGTGACGCCGTCGGGGTGGTCAATGAAAACGCGCAGACAACGACCGCCGGAAATCTCGGCAAGAAGCACCTCGATTTCGGGCTCGGCGTCGGCGAGACGCCTCTCTATTTCTGTCTGTAGCGGGGTCATCAACTCACTCCTTACGCAAAAAAAGCGGGCGGACGCCCACTCTCGGTACTGCAGCCGACGCCTGCACGTCGACACGAAAGCTCTAGTGCGAGGATAGCAGTGGCACGTGCGCACATAGCGCGTTCACGTGCGCTCGGCATCGCGACGGGCGCGTTCGCGGTACAGCTTGTAATCGGCCCGCTCGGGGGCCAGCGAGCACGCGAGTGCGAGCGGCTTACAGGCCTCGCGATGGCGTCCCAGCAGCTGCATCGAGCGCCCGAGGCAGAACAGCGCGTAGTCGTTGGTTGGCGTCCTCGAGGCCACCGCTTGGAACTCCGCGGCGGCTCCTTCGTAGCGCTGCGCGTGAAATAGCGCGCGCCCCAGTGCCTCGCGGATCGAGTCCTTGTCGGGCTCACGATCGCGCGCCTTGCTCAACGGCACGACCGCTGCCTGATGGTCGCCGTGATCGAGAAGCTCACAGCCTCGCTGGTAGAGGTCATAGACACTCTCCATCGCCACAGTTTAACGGCTGCCCCTCAGACTTTCGACCGCATCGAGGATCGCATCGGCAACCTGTACCTTGCTCGCCCGCGGGACGTGATGGCGATCGATCTGCGTGCTGCCGTTACGAGAGGCGGTCAGGATCGTGACCTCGTTGGCGTCGACGTCGAAGCCAATGTCAGTACGGGAAATGTCGTTGACGACGAGCGCGTCAAGGCCCTTGGCGGTGAGCTTCATGCCCGCGCCTTTGACGGCCTGCTCTCCATGCTCGGCTGCAAAACCTACGAGCGTCTGCTCGGCATGGCGCTCGGCTGCAAGCCCGGAGAGCACGTCGGCGGTTGGCTCCAGCACAAGCTCCAGACCGGAGCGGCCTGTCTTCTTGATCTTCTCATCGGCGGGGTTCGCCGGCCTGAAATCGGCGACTGCTGCACTCATCAGCAGCACATCGCAGCCGGGGAACTCCTGCTCGCAGACCTCCTTGAGCTCGGCCCCAGTGGCGACGTTGCGACGGGTAACACCGTCGGGCGTCGGCAGTGCGACGTTGGCGGCCACAAGCATCACATCGGCACCACGCTCGCGGGCGACCTGCGCGAGCGCAAAACCCATGCGCCCGGATGAGCTGTTGCCGACGAAGCGCACACTGTCGATCGGCTCGCGGGTACCGCCCGCGGTGACGAGTACCTTCAATCCCTGCAGCGGCGCGGAGTGGCTCAGCCCGTCCCCCTTTTGCTCAACCCCTGCGCCGTCAGCCGGGGCACCGGCCCCGTTCCCGACACGATCCTCGGCGAGGGCATGCACACAGGCGGCAAATATCCGTGCAGGCTCCGCCAAGCGCCCGACGCCCTGCTCGCCTTTGGACGCCAGCCGTCCGACTTCGGGGTCGACGAGGATCACCCCGCGCTCACGCAAAGCCCGCAGGTTGGCCTGGGTGGCGGGGTGCTCATACATGCGGTTGTTCATCGCGGGAGCAACGACCAACGGGCAGCTTGCCGCAAGCACGCAGCTGCTCAGCAGATTGTCAGCAAGCCCAGCGGCGAGCTTGGCGATCGTGTTGGCGGATGCGGGTGCGATCACGAACACCTCGGCGTTGGCAACCAGCTCGAGGTGGCTGAGTGGCGCGTGCGTGGGCGCCGCCTGGTCGGGGAACGCCCCGCGCGCGGGGTCGCGCTCGAACTCGCTGCTCAACACGGGCGCGCCACTCAACGCCGCAAACGACGCGTTGCCGACGAACCGCTCGCTGTTGGGCGTCTGCACTACACGCACCGAATGCCCATCGGCCGTAGCCAGGCGCACAAGCTCGAGCGCCTTGTAAGCAGCAATGCCGCCGCTAACGCCCAGCAGGATTCGGGACATAACTACAGGTTGTAGACGGCCTGCGGGCTGCTAGCAAGCCCTGGCCGGGCCGTTGCGCAAGGCTCTGCACCCGGTTCCGAGCAGTGCGCCCCTGAGCCGGTCGCTGGTCGAGCGAGGCAAGGACGCAGTGAGCGAAGTGTGCTCCGCACACGAGCGATCGAGGACGCAGCATTCGCGCCGGCCAGCGACCGGCTCAGCGGTAGTGGTACTTCATCTTTCCTGCTGCTACCTCCTCGAGGGCGATCGTGAGGTAGTTTTTCGATCCGGTTTCGACCATGGGTGGCGGAAACTCGTCGAAGGTCCCCTCGCCGAGGTTGTGGTAGTAGCTGTTGATCTGGCGGGCGCGCTTGGCGGCCACGATAACGCCGGCGTAGTTTGAGTCGACCTGCTCGAGCAGGCGGTCGATGCGGGGGGAGATCACAGGTGCATGCCTTTCATCGTTGTCCTTACAGTGTAGTGGCCTGGGGCAGTCGCCCCAGTCAGTCGAGCTGCTCGGAGACGATCGCGGTGAGCCGCTCGAGCGCCTCGTCGAGCCGGTCGTTGACGACGACGTGGGCGAACTCGGGCTGGGCGGTGAGCTCCTGCTCTGCGACCTGCAGACGCCGCTCGACCTCTTGCTGGTCGTCAGTGCCGCGTCCGACGAGGCGTGTGCGCAGTGCGGACAGAGATGGTGGCGCGATGAAGACCTGCACTGCCTCGGGCATCGCGGCGCGTACCTGGCGGGCACCCTGGACCTCGATCTCGAGCACCACAGGCACTCCTGCTTGAACGCGGTTCTCGAGCTCTGAGCGCAGCGTGCCGTAGCTGCGTCCGGCGTAGTCAGCATGCTCGACGAAGTCTTCTTCTGTGACCCGTTGGTCGAACTGCTCACGGGTGAGGAAGTGGTAGTGGACACCGTCCTGCTCCCCTGGGCGGGGAGCGCGGGTGGTGGCGGACACGGACAGCTCGAGCTTGGGTAGGCGCTCCATCAACCCGCGGATGAGCGTCCCCTTGCCGACCCCGGAAGGTCCTGTGATGACGAACACGCGTGCCACCGCTTGGACACTAGTGGCGGGCGAGGACGCGGTCTCGGGCTGGCCGGCGGCCACCTGGCTAGTGATGCAGGAGCGAAATTAGCTCCGAGCGCTGGCGCTCGGATAGCCCACCGATGGTCTTGCTGGGGGCGATGCGGCAGTGGGCGAGGATCTTGTTGACCTTGACACGGCCGTACTTGGGGACGGCGAGCAGCATGTCGAAGACCTTGGCCGTCTCAACGAATTCAGGGGGGTCAAGCAGCAGCAAGTGGATCGAGCGGCGACCGGACTTTAGGTCGCGCTTGAGCTGCGCACGCTGAATGCGAATCTGGTTCGCCCTAGCAAGCGCATCCATCCTCTGATTGAGGGAGCGCTCGGGAGCAGTTGAGGTGTTTGAGGACGTCGTTCCGGTGGCCGGCGCCATGGGCGGCGAGTCTACACACCTGCGGCAGTCGATCAATAGCAAATGGCAGAATTCACCTCTACCTCAGCTTGAGGTATAGATACATCGAGGCTCCTGGACGGTATCGAGGGGCGTTTGCAGGGGTTTTTATCTCTCTCACGCGGCCCAACCGCTACTAGAGCTTTAGCTCGGTTTGGCCAGCCTTGGCGAGGCTCCAGGCGGGACAGGCGCAGACGCCCATGAGTAGCGATCTATCACAGCCCCAGTGCGATTCTGGACCCGGCGGCAGGGTCGCGAAAACTCTCGGTGCCAACCGCCACGAGCGTCGCGCCGACATCGATCAGATCGCAGGCGTGGACAGCACTCTGCACGCCACCCATGCCTATTACCGGCACCCCTACCAGGGCTGCGACGGCGGAAACCTGAGCGAGCGCGACGGCGCGGATGGCGGGGCCGGACTGGCCGCCGCTGCCACCTCCCAGCCACAGGCCGCGCGACTCTCCCGCGCGGCCATCAGACTCGCCGGCTCGCTGTCCTGAGCGGCGCGGCGCGAGCGCAGTGGCACGCAGCGTGTTGATCAGCGATACGGCATCGGCCCCGCCCTGCTCGGCAGCCTGTGCGCAGGCGGCAACATCAGCCGTGTTGGGCGTGAGCTTGACGATCAGCGGCTTGCCGGTGCGGTTTCGCACAGTGCTCACCACCTGCTCGAGCTGCACGGGGTCGGCACCGATGTCGAGGCCGGTCTTGACGTTGGGGCAGGAGACGTTGAGCTCGATGGCTGCGATCTCGGGGCGCTCCTCGCACGCGCCCACGAGCGTCGATAGCTCCTCGGCGCTTGCGCCCATGACGTTGGTGATCAGCGGCACGGGACCACGCCCAGCGGCTGCACCGGCGCCGGCGACGATCTCTGCCAGCTGCGGCAGGTCCTCAGCGAGGTAGCCACGCAGGCCCTTGTTGGGCAGCCCGATCGAGTTGATCAGGCCGGCGGCGGTCTCCCACAGGCGCGGCGGCGGGTTGCCCACGCGCGGCTCGAGCGTGATCGTCTTTGAGACGTACGCGGAGAACGGAAAGTCCGCGAGCAGCGCATCGCCGAATACGCGCCGCGCGGCGATCGCGTCGAACGTCCCGGAGCCGTTGATGATCGGGTGGACAAGCGTCAGCCCGCAGAACTCGATGCTCATCGCACGACCCTTCGCACGCGAGCGACCGAGGACGCTGATCCAGCGCGGCCATGCGCGCTCATCGAGTCCCGCCCGCCCCTCCGGCATGGGCATCGACGTGCTCGAGCTCAGCGGCATCGATCACAGGCCCATCGACGCAAACCCGCAGATAGCCTCCCCCGCGCTTTGGCACGACACAGCCAAAGCAGGCGCCGTAACCGCAGGCCATGCCGGCCTCGAGCGCCAGTTGGGCGGACGTGCCTGTGCGCTCACACAGCGCCCTTACGCCCTCGAGCATGCCGGCCGGCCCGCAGGCGTAGACGATCGCGTGAGGGTCGCGCTCGATCTCCGCCGCGAGCAGCTCGGTGACGAGACCGTGATGCCCGACGGAGCCATCGTCGGTGGCCACTTGCGCACGGTCGAGCAGCGCGGCGCCGGTGGCGCGCGAGCTATCGCGGAAGCCGAGCAGCACCGTCACCTCGACGCCCGGCACCCGGCCCGCAGGTGCTTGGAGGTCCTGCGGCCCAGCCCCTGTCCCACCGACGAGTGTGTCCTGGTGGATGGCGAGCGGCGCGATACCGACGCCGCCGCCGACGAGCAGCGCACGACGGCCGTCGCTTGGCGGGGTAAAGCCACGACCGAGTGGCGCCAACACCCACAACTGATCGCCGGCGCGCAGCTCGCACAGCCGCTGTGTGCCCGGTCCGACGTCCTCGAGCAGGAAGTGGGCCTCGCTGTCGGTGCGGCGGGCGACGGAGAATGCCCTGGGCAGGTAGGGACGCTCGCCCTCGCCTCCCCCCCAACGCTCGACTGCGGTGAGCATGGCGAACTGGCCTGGGTGCAGATCGCCGGCCTGCCAGCCGCTTTGGGGCATGTCCCGATCGGCGACGCGCAGCACGCGGTAGGCGCCTAGCTCATCCACGCCGGTGACCGTCAGCAGGCGACGGCCGAAGGGGGCCTCGCTCACGCCACCCCGGCCCCGTCGGGGCTGGCGCTGCGCTCACCCTCGGGCTCTGGACCGTCGCCGGGCTTTGGCGTGCGCTCATTGCTGTGCCCGCGCGCGGTGCGGCCCATGCCGTGCAACTCCTGCAGGCACAGAACCTCGGGGGCGCCGTTGCGATGGGCGCTGGAGATGGCGCGCGCGGCGGAGATGCCGGCAGCAAGCGTTGTCAGAGAGGGGATGCCGTGTGCGACAGCGGCGCGGCGGATCTCATAGCCATCGGTGCGGGCGCCCACGCCGGTGGGGGTGTTGACGACCAAATCGACATCGCCCCGCTCGATCCAGTCGAGCACGTGCGGCGAGCCCTCGGCGATCTTGTTGATGGCCTGCGCGGGCACGCCCATGCGCGCGATCGCCTCGGCGGTGCCGCGAGTGGCGACGATGCGAAAGCCGCATTCGTGCAGGCTCTGAGCGACAGCAAACGCGCCTGGCTTGTCGGAGTCGGTGACGGTGATGAACACGGTGCCGCTCTGCGGCAGCGGCACGCCGGCTGCGGCCTGTGCCTTGGCGAACGCGGTGGGGAAGTCGCGGGCGATGCCCATCACCTCGCCGGTGGAGCGCATCTCGGGGCCGAGCAGCGCGTCTGAGCCCTCGAAGCGATCAAATGGCAGCACGGCCTCCTTGACGGATACGTGCTCGCCGAAGCCGATGCCCTGGCGCTCCTGCGGGAGGCCGAGATCGCAGATGCGCTCGCCGAGCATCACCCGGCAGGCGAGCTTTGCGAGCGGCAGGCCGATCGCCTTGGACACGAACGGGACGGTGCGGGAGGCGCGCGGGTTGGCCTCGATCACATACAGCTCCCCTGCGGCGACGGCGTATTGGACGTTGAGCAGCCCGACGACGCCGAGCGCGAGCGCGATCTCGCGTGTGGCGGTGCGGATCTGCTCGAGCATCTCCTCGCCGAGCGAGTGCGGCGGCAGCACGCAGGCACTGTCGCCGGAGTGCACACCGGCCTCCTCGACGTGCTGCATGATGCCGCCAATCCACACCTCGTGGCCATCGCACAGGGCGTCGACGTCGACCTCCGTTGCGTCCTCGAGAAATCTGTCGAGGAATATCGATGGGGAGCCCTCCGGGCTCTGGTTGGCAGCGTCGTGGCCGCCCGTCGCCTCGTGAGCTCCGGCGTCGCCAGAGGCGCCGCCTGCGACCTCGCGGCGTAGGTAGTCGGCGAGGCCGTCGTGGGCGTAGACGATCTCCATGGCGCGCCCGCCGAGCACGTAGGAGGGTCGTACGATCAGCGGGAACCCGACGAGGTCGGCGCACTTGAGCGCCTGCTGCAGCGAGCGGGCGGTGGCGTATGGCGGCGCCTTATAGCCGAGACGGTCAAGCAGGGCGCCGAAGCGGGCGCGATCCTCGGCGAGGTCGATCGCGTCGACGCTCGTGCCGAGCAGCGGCACGCCCGCGTTGACGAGACCCGCGGCGAGCTTCAGCGGCGTCTGTCCCCCGAACTGGACGATGACGCCGGCGAGCTTGCCGCCCGGACGGGCGTCGTCGGTGGACGTGGCGGCCGACCGGAACGGCTCTCCGTTCTCGACCTCGACCACGGCGAGCACGTCCTCGAGCGTTAGCGGCTCGAAGTAGAGGCGATCGGAGGTGTCGTAGTCGGTGGAGACGGTCTCGGGGTTGCAGTTGATCATGACCGCGTCGCGTCCTGACTCGCGCACGGTCATGGCGGCGTGGACGCAGCAGTAGTCGAACTCGATGCCCTGGCCGATGCGATTGGGCCCGGAGCCAAGGATCACGACCGACTCGCGCTCGCCGCGCCTCACCTCATTGGCGGGCGTGCGCTCCCAGCCTGAGTAGTAGTAAGGGGTGCGCGCGGGGAACTCGGCGGCGCAGGTGTCGACGGAGCGGTAGGAGCGCTCGCCGGCGAACGGCGCTTCGGGTTCGAGCGCGAGCTGGCGCAGCTCGTGCAGGAACCAGCGGTCGATACGTGTTGGCACATGTACGGCGTCGATGCTCACGCCCCGGCGCAGCAGCTCGAGCACCGTCTCGTAGCGATCGGCTGCAGGCGTGGCGAGGCTCTCCAACAGGCGCTCGTCGGATACGCCAGACAGGGACGGCGTCTTGTCGAGCTCACGCGAGCGCAGCGCCTTGGCGAAAGCCTGCTGGAAGGTGCGCCCGATCGCCATCGCCTCCCCCACGGACTTCATGTGGGTGGTAAGTGTGGGATCGGTGCTGGGGAACTTCTCGAAGGCGAAGCGCGGCCACTTGACGACGACGTAGTCGATCGTGGGCTCGAAGCACGCGGGGGTGGCGCCGGTGATGTCGTTGTCGATCTCATCGAGGCGATAACCGACCGCCAGGCGCGCGGCGATCTTGGCGATGGGGAAGCCGGTGGCCTTGGAGGCGAGCGCGCTCGATCGGGAGACGCGCGGGTTCATCTCGATGACGAGGATCTCGTCGGTATCCGGGTTGACGGCGAACTGCACGTTGGAGCCGCCGGTCTCGACGCCGACCGCTCTGATAACGGTGATCGCCTGGTCGCGCAGCTGCTGGTAGAGGTGGTCGGTGAGCGTCTGCTGCGGCGCCACGCAGACGCTGTCGCCGGTGTGCACACCCATCGGATCGAGGTTCTCGATCGAGCAGACGATCACGACGTTGTCGGAGTGATCGCGCATCACCTCGAGCTCGAACTCGCCCCACCCGAGGACCGACTCCTCGAGGAGTACCTGGCCGATCGGCGAGGCGGCCAGCCCGCGGCCGACGATCCTCGCGAGCTGCGACTCGTCGCGGACGATCCCTCCACC
>DATHLT010000202.1:0-2121 GCA_035487855.1 Solirubrobacteraceae bacterium | reverse complement strand
GACGAACTAGCCGCCGCACGTCTTAAAATCACGACGATTCAGTGCTCTAGAGCGCGCAACCCGGCGCCACTGAGCCCCGGCCAGCTGTGGGGGCTCGGCAGGGCAGCGACACGCGAGCTGCTCTGGGGCCTGCACGCCGTATCTGGCGAGCTCGATGGCTGGCGCGCCCGTGCGCGGAGAATCCCTGATGAGCCGATCCGCGCCGACGCGCTCTACGTCCTCGAGCACAAGCGCACCCACGTCCACGGAGCGGCGCTCTTCTGGACGCTGCCTCGCAGGCGCAACCTCGATCTGCTGCGCCTGCTCGTCGCCTACGAGCTCATCTGGGACACACTCGACAACCTCAGCGAGCGCGCCACAGCGCACGGCCACACCGACGGGCACCAGCTGCATCGAGCGATCGCGGAGGCGATCGACCCGGACGCACCGATCTCCGACTACTACGAGCAGCACCCCTGGCGCGATGACGGCGGCTACCTGCGCTGCCTCGTCGAGACCTGCCGCGAAAGCTGCCGGTCACTCCCGTCTTACCCACTCGTTCGGGAGACGGCGGTCCGCGAGGCCCAACGCGCGCAAGTGCTCGCGCTCAACCACTACCCAGACCCGGGCCAGCGCGAGCTAACGCTCAGACATTGGGTCGCTCGTGAATACCCAGGCGAGCAGCAGGCGAGCTGGTGGGAGCTCTCCGGCGCCGCGAGCGCGCCACTAACGATCCACGCACTCCTAGCCCTCGCCGCGGAAGCGGGCTGCTCGCAGCGCGAGGTGGCCCGCACCTACGCCGCGTATTTTCCCTGGCTCTCGGCCGCGACGACGATGCTCGACAGCTACGTCGACCAGCTCCAAGACATCGATACTGGCGACCACAGCTACATCGCCCACTACCCAGACCCCGAAAGCGCGGCGCGCGGCATCCGAGCGCTCGTCCGAGCATCGCTCGCGGAAGCGCGCACACTACGCGATGGCCACAAGCACGCCGTGATCGCCGCCGCGATGGTCGCGATGTATCTCTCCAAGGACACAGCCCGTACACCACAGCTCCGCGGCGGCACCAGTACGTTCATACGCGCCGGCGGAACGCTTACCCGCTTGCTGTTCCCGATCCTCCGCCTCTGGCGCGCGATCTACAACCAACGTTCGGCCTGAGCCATCAGGCGACATGATCCCCGCGCAAGAGGAGCGTTAGCACAAAGCGCAGCGATCTGGTAGTTAGAACTAAATAGTGAGCGCACGTCTAGCAGGCGACGGCTTGGGCGGCAATCATCGAGGCGTCGTGACAAAGGACGCTCAGTGGACTCACCGGTCATCGTCTGCCTCGAGACGGCAGTCGCGCTACGGGCGACAAGCGGGGCGGGCGCCGACCGCTGCTGCGTCTGGCGGTCGCGATGTCTAGTGAAGTGACCACTGCTGCCGGGCGGCAATCGCGGCGCTCGGCAGCAGTCAGCGAACGCGGCCCAAACCGGCCGCGGCCCCGCGATGGCACCGCGACGGCCGGCGTCAATGCGAGGCGGATCTCGCCGTGAGCACCGATCGTGATGTAACGATCACGCTGACCGACGCGCAGGTCGCGCGAGTCGTCCGCGCGGCGTCGGGTGGCGCGCAGCTAGCCGGCTCACTTTCTGGGATCGGCAGCCTCGATGAGCTGCGCCGCGCCATGCTGCCGCTGCTCGACGACCAGACCTACTCGCACTCCACGTTCCGCGCGGCGATCGTGTTCGCAGCGTTCCCCGCCGACGGCAGCGAACGCGAGCTGACCGACATCGCGAGGACGATCGGTCTCCCGCCAAGCACCACCTACCGCTACGCCCACACCTGGACGGCACTCGGACTCCTCGAGCGGCACCCGGACTCCCGGCGATATCGCCGTGCGCACGTCAAACGACGCCCAAAGCCTGTGAACGCGGAACGCGAACAGGTTGGAGCTCGTTCGCACCGCCCCCTCGCGCGATGATCATCGGCGGCACATTATCCAGCGCGGTGCGATGTTCGACCCATCACCTCCTCGGCCTGGAGATCCCGTCGATCGTGTTGGATGGAGGCTGGGAGCACCCCCTTGACCTCCACGAGGTCGCCAGCGAGCATGAGGTCGTCCTCTACTTCTACCCTGGCTGCAGCAGCACTGCC
>DATHLT010000201.1:0-26095 GCA_035487855.1 Solirubrobacteraceae bacterium | reverse complement strand
GCGATATCGACGTCGACCCGTTCATCTCCCATCGCATCTCTCTGCAGGATGTCAACCGTGGCTTTGAGCTAATGGAGGCCCAGGACGGCATTCGCAGCGTGATCGAGCTATAAGCCCGCACAGCCGCTCGTCTAGCAAAGGCCCCAGTTATGCGAGCGCCGGCGAGGTGCCGCCGCGCAACTGGTCGATTCCGGGCGCGCTGAGCGACACGGGCTGCTCACGCTCAGCCACACACACGCGGTTTCGCCCAGTGCGCTTGGCGCGGTACAGCGCCGCGTCGGCGGCAGCGAATACAGTCGTGTAGTTGAAGCGCTCGTCGCGCTCGGAGGCAGCCACGCCAACGCTCATGGTCACGGTGATGCCCTCCGTGACAGGATCGGCGGCAACTCCCTCACGTAGTCGTTCGGCCAGCTCCGCGGTGCGCTTCAGATCGGAGCCGGGCACGAGGATCAGGAACTCCTCGCCGCCCAGACGGTAGGCCAGGTCAAACGCACGCAACTGCTTGCGCAGCAGATACGCGACCTCCTTGAGCACCACGTCCCCGGTGGTGTGCCCGTAGCCATCGTTGATCTGCTTGAAGCGGTCTAGATCGATCACGATCAGGCCCACGGGCTCGCCTGTCACCGCCGATTGCTGCGCTAGCTCCTGGACACGCACGGCTAGCGCCTTGCGGTTGAGCATGCCGGTGAGCTGATCGATGACGGCGTCGTTACGATGCTGGATGTCCGACTGCATCAGCGCTGTCGAGAGCACCGCTACCGAGACAATCAATGCAACCGGTACGATCACCAACTGCGGGCTGTTCAGGATTGCGTGGCCGTCGACCCCGAACGCGACTGCGAGCGTGCACGCGGTTGCGATCACTAGTCCGGCGACGACCCCGCGCATCGGGAAGCGGGAGCTGAGCGTGATTACCGGTATGGCTAGCCACGACAGGCCGGCGATACCCGGACGGCCCTCGAGCGAGACCGCACCAGCGATCGTGATCTCGCTGCCTATCCAGGCCCCGAACATCAGGTACTCGGGCCGGCTCACACGGGTGATAAGCACATCGGCAAGCGCGAAGAAAGCGGCTGCAGGCAGGAGGAAGAACAGCGGCCACCAGCCGAGCCACGGCGCGCCCACGGCGATCGAAACAGCGAGGATCACAAGCGTCTTGCGCCTGACCGAGCGGACCCGCTCGTCCATGTCGAGCAGGCGCTCGCGGTCGAAGTCCTCCCGGCAAAGCCACGAGGAGGTGCTCTTATTGCGCTCGGAATGGGGGGTGCGGTCGTAATCCACTGGTAACCGCTCGACAGTGGTTCACCGCACGATTACCGCGCGGCCTTCATGTGGACACCTTGACAAGCGAGCAAATGTGTGTACGAGAGGCCCCACAACAGACATTTCAGCCCTTCGTGGGGCCTCTCGATAGGCATCTACTGATAGGTAGCTGCCGGTGGACGCGGTGCGTAGCTCGAGCCCGATTTGGAGCTTCATTCGGTTCTGTAAGGGAGTGGGGCGGTCCGCCGCTGGCTATGCGAACATATGTTCGTGCGTTGGAGCAATCTCACGCTCGAGGGCGACGAGCAGCGGCGGCTGCCGGGGTATCGCGATCCGGCAGCCGTACGTCGCTTCGACGCTCCCGAGGCGCTCGATATGCGTTTCTATGAGGTGCACGCCAAGTCGGTGCTCAATCGCGTGCCGGCGCAGTCGCGGATGCCGTTCCGCTGGACGGTCAATCCATATAGGGGCTGCAGTCATGCGTGCGCATACTGTTTCGCTCGGCCCACCCACAAGTACCTCGACTTCAACCCAGGCGGCGACTTCGAGCGCGAGATCGTGGTCAAGGTCAACGCGCCAGAGGTGCTGCGGGTCGAGTTGGCCCGTCCCTCGTGGAAACGCGAGCACGTGGCACTGGGAACGAACACCGACCCATATCAGTGGGTCGAGGGCCGCTACCGCCTGATGGAGGGCATTTGGCGAGCGCTTCGCGATGCGGGCAACCCGTGCTCGGTGTTGACGAAGTCGCCGCTGCTGTTGCGCGACCTGCCGCTGATGTTGCAAATCGCTGGGCGCGCAAGCTTCAGCGCCTGCCTATCCATCCCGACGCTAGATGAGAAGGCGTGGCGGGAAACCGAGCCGCACACCCCGAGCCCGCGGGCGCGGCTGGAGGCAGTGGCTGAGCTCAACCGGGCGGGTATTCCCACCGGTGTCCTGATCGCGCCGCTGATGCCGGGGATCAACGACGCGCCACACCAGGTGGAGCGGCTGCTCGAGCTTGCCACGCAGGCTGGTGCGACGAGCATCGGCGGTGTTGCGCTGCACCTGCGCGGAGAGGTGCGCACGGTGTTCATGGACTGGCTGCGCTCACAGCGTCCTGATCTCGTTCCACGTTACGAGGAGCTCTACCGCCGGCGCGCGTATGCGCCACAGGCCGAACGCGAGCGCCTGGCGCGGATGGTGCGCCGTGGCGGAGTGCCGAGCGCGTTTCGGCTCAGGGGGCGGGCGTGTGCCGATGACGCTCCGCAAGAGCCACCGCCGCTCGTCGCGCAACAGGAGAGCCTATTTTGAGGGGATGCAGATCATCGCCCTGTTCGGTCCCACAGGCGTGGGCAAGACCGCAGTGGCGGTTGCACTGGCGGAGCTATTGCGCGCTCAGGGCGAGGATCCAGTGGCAGTGTCAGCGGACGCGCTACAGGTGTACACGGGCATGGAGGTCCTAACGGGCGTGGCGAGCGTGGCGGAGCGGACGCACCTCGAGCATCGCCTGGTGTCGTTTCTGCCTATGGACGCCACTTTCAGTGCGGGGCAGTACGCGCAGCTCGCGCACGCTGAGATCGACGATCTGCTGGCAGCCGGCAGACGCCCGATCGTGGTGGGGGGCACGGGTCTTTACCTGCGAGCGGCGCTCACTGAGCTGAACCTAAGCCCGCCGCCACCCGAGGGCGTGCGCGAGCGCTGGACTGCAGAGCTCGAACGCCGCGGCGCGCCGGCGCTGCACGCGACCCTCGCCCAGCGCGCACCTTGGGCGGCAGAGAAGATCGATCCCAACGACCGCCAGCGGCTGGTGCGGGCGCTCGAGCTATCGGACCTGGGTGAGCTCGAGCCGCCCGACGGGCCGTCACAGCTGTGGAACGAGGAACTACGCCACCCGACCCTGCTGGCCGGGCTAACGATGGAGCGCGAGGCGCTGTATGCGGCGATCGACGCGCGTGTGGAGGCGATGGTGGCAGCTGGCGCGGGCGAGGAGGTCCATCGGGCCAACGCCGCCGGAGCCTCGGAGACGGCTCGCAAGGCACTCGGCTTCGATGAGCTGCTGGTGGGCGACGTCGAGTTGATGAAGCGCCACACGCGCAACTACGCAAAGCGCCAGCTCACATGGATGCGCAAGCTCGCAGGTGTACGCAACATCGACGTGACCGGACGCGACCCCGCTGCCATCGCGCGCGAGATCCTAGACTCCGGCGCCTGATGCAGACAATCGCATTCGAGAAGTGGCAGGCGCTCGGCAACGACTACCTGATCATCGAGCACAGACGACTGCCGTTCGAGCTGACCCCCGCGCGTGTGCGCAAGCTGTGCGAGGGCCACTTCGGCGTGTATGCGGACGGCGTGTTGCTGCTCTCATCCCCACAGGATCCAGCGCACGTAGCGGACCTGCGCATCTTCAACCCCGACGGCTCGGAGGCGGAGCTCTCCGGCAACGGCGCCCGTGAGGCGATCCTCTACCTGCGTCATCGCGGCTGGACGGAGCAGGACGCGTTCTCGATCCACACCGCAGCCGGCGAGATCCGCCCGCAGATCACCGGCCCCGACACGTGCACCGTCGACATGGGACGGGCAAGCCTCGCCTCGCCGGACTACCCCAGCGGCCCAGACGACGGGCTGGGAGGGGTGATGTCAGCGGAAAGCATCTGGCCTTTCCGTCACGTTTCGATCGGCAACCCACAGTGCGCGATCCACGTCGACTCGCTGGATGCGTTGGAGGCGCTCGATCTCCCCGCGATCGGACCAGCGATCGAAGCGGACGCCCAATTTCCCAACCGCACGAACGTCTCCTGGTACACCGAGCTCGAGCCCGGTGATGTGGGCCCACCCAGCCCACCCAGCCCGCCCACCCGCATCCGGGCGCGCATCTTCGAGCGCGGCGTGGGCGAGACGCTGTCCTCCGGCACCGGCGCCACAGGCGCAGCGGTCGCCTACACGCGGGAATACGAGCCGCCCCTCAGGCCCAGCCGAGTCACCGTGTTGCTCGACGGCGGCGAGCTGGAGGTCGAGGTCGGCGAGGATCTGCAGATCAACCTGACAGGCTGGGCGCGACCCGTGTTCGAGGGTCGCCTGAGCGAGGAGTTCGAAAAGGAGCTTTATGAAACCGAGTAAGCGCCTCGAGCGCATCCCGCCATACGCGTTCGCTCAACTCGAGCGCAAGATCGCAGACAAGAAGGCGGCCGGCGTCGATGTGATCAGCCTCGGCATCGGCGACCCCGACCGTCCCACGCCACCGCTGATCGTGCAGGCAATGCAGGAGGCCGTCAGCGAGCCCGAGACCCACCGCTACCCGAGCAACCGCGGCCGTGCCGACTTCAGGGGCGCAGTACGCGACTTCTACGAGCGCCGCTTCGACGTGAAACTCGATCCCGAGAGCGAGATCATCCCGGCGATCGGCGCCAAGGAGGCGATCTTCAACCTCAACCTCGCATTCCTCGATCCGGGCGACTACGCGCTGGCAGCGGACCCGGGCTACCCGGTGTACACGGGCGGACCGTGGCTGGCGGGTGGGGAGCCCGTGCTAATGGCGCTCGATCCCGAGCGCGGCTTCGTGCCAGACCTGGGCGCAATCGACGAGGACGTGGCACGGCGGGCGAAGCTGATGTTCCTGAACTACCCCAACAACCCCACCGGCGCGGTCGTCCCCGACGGCTTCTTCGCTCGCGTAGTGGAGTTCGCCCGCGCCTACGACATCCTCGTGGTGCACGACAACGCCTACTCGGAGATCGTCTTCGACGGCTATCACGCGCCGTCGTTCCTGCAAACGCCGGGGGCCAAGGACGTGGGTATCGAGGTGTTCTCGCTGTCCAAGGGCTACAACATGACCGGCTGGCGCTGTGCCGTGGTGGTTGGAAACGCTGACGCGCTACAGACCTATTGGCAGCTGAAGACAAACATCGACTCGGGGCTATTCGAGGCCGTGCAGCTGGCGGGCGTCGCAGCGCTTTCTCCGGACGCGGACGTCGAGGTGGCGTCGATGAACGAGCTATACCGCCGCCGTCGTGACCTTGTCTGCGATGCGTTGCGGGAGATCAGCGTACAGGTACGCCCGCCGCACAGCACCATCTACGTGTGGGCGCCGGTGCCAGATGGTTTTGCCAGCTCCGAGGCTTACTGCGAACACGTGCTCGAGCGCACCGATGTGGTGCTGGTGCCGGGGTCGGTGTATGGACCCGCGGGCGAGGGCTGGTTTCGCATCTCGCTGACAACCCCAGACGACCGTCTGCTGGAGGCAGTCAAGCGCCTGGGCACGCTCGGGGGTTGACTTTTGCCTAGACATGCATGTGCGGGCCTCCACTGACGGTGATTTCACTGCTCATGACACTTTGCGGCCCAGCGGCCGTCCTAGACTTGAAGCTGGATGGATAGAAGCCGTAACGGTCGTAGCGCCGTAACCCCTAAGGCCGAGTGGGCCGCCAACGGCGCGCAGTTCCCGCCACGCGCCGCGCAGCGCGCGTTCTGCATCGCTGCGCTGCCCGACGGGGATGACCTGTCAGAGCTCGAGGAGCTGCTGCGCACCGCAGGTGTGGCGGTCGTCGGTGAGATGGTGCAGCGCCGCGAGCAACCGCACCCGAACACCTACCTCGGTCCGGGCAAGGTTGCCGAGGCTAAGGCAGCCGCCCTGGCAAGCGATGCGAACGTGATTGCCTGTGACGATGAGCTGAGCGCCCGCCAGGAGCGCAACCTCGAGGAGGCATTGGGGCTGGCGGTAGTGGACCGCACAACCGTGATCCTCGACATCTTTGCCTCCCACGCGAACAGCGCAGACGGCAAGCTCCAGGTGGAGCTCGCACAGCTGGAGTACAACCTCGCGCGCATGCGCGGCCTGTGGAGCCACCTGGAGCGCCTCGGCGGCGGCATCGGCACGAGGGGACCTGGCGAGACCCAAATCGAGACCGATCGACGGCTGGCGCGCAACCGCATCTCCGTGCTGCGTAGTCGCCTGGAGCATGTCAAGGGCACACGCGCAGTGCAGCGAGCAGAGCGCGAGCGCGCGGCGCTACCGACGATCGCGCTGGTCGGCTACACAAACGCCGGCAAGTCCACGCTGCTGAACGCCATGACAGGCGCAGAAGTGAGCGTGCGCGATCGTCTTTTCCACACGCTCGACCCGACCACACGGACGCTGAAGCTGGCAGGCCGCTCCTACCTGTTGACCGACACCGTCGGCTTCATCTCAAAGCTACCCCACCAGCTGGTGGACGCGTTCGCGGCGACCCTCGAGGAGACCAGTCGAGCGGAGCTCTTGGCGCACGTGCTCGACGCTTCCGCGCCCGAGCCCCAACGCGAGATCATGCAGCGCTCGGTGGAGGGCACGCTCGAGGAGATTGGCGCGGGGGAGAGTCCCCGCCTGCTGGTCCTCAACAAGGTCGATCTACTCGACGCCGACGAACGCCACGAGCTGCGCTTCCGCTACCCAGACGCAGTGCTCGTGAGCGGTGTCAGCGGCGAGGGTCTTCAGGAGCTGGGTGAACGCATGGAGCACGAGCTCGCGCACATGCTGCGCCCGGTGGATCTGCTCGTGCCGTATGCCGACGGCGGCAGTCTCGCAGAGCTGCACGAGCTGGCCGGCGAGGTCGAGCGCGAGGACACCGCCGAGGGCGTGCGCGTGCACGCGCTGGTGCCGGCAAGGTTGGCCGAGCGCTTCGCCCGCTTCGCCGTGGCAACCTAGTTTGCCCTCGGCGCTTGCTGCTCGGAGTTGATCCGCACACGGCCGAGGCCGATTATCTCCATCTCACTCTGTGGCGCACAGATGGAGATCTGCTCGGCCTCTGTGCGCAGCGTTCGCCGCAGCGCCGCAAACGCGACCGCGCCGACGATCGCCGGAACACCGAGCGCGATTGCACGATAGGCAAGCACCGCGCCCGCGGCTGCCGTGATCGACACGTGGTAGACCACCAGCGTTCCCAGCAGCCCCGCGTCGATGCCGCCGATCCCTCCCGGTACCGGTATCAGGCCACCCAACTCGCCGATCAGATAGGCCATGGCGAGGATCGCCACGGGCGGTGACGCGCCCAGCGCGCGAAAACCAGCCCACAGGATCATCACGTCGAACACCAGATACGCCAGCAGGCCGGCGATCAGGATCGCGTCGCCCTCGCGCAGCAGTACCAGCGACTCGTCCACTCCGTCCGCGAGCGCCGCAAGCGTCTTCACGGTCGCGAGCGCTCGCTTGGAGCGCAAGTGCCTCCCGGTCGCCAGCCCGCGGCGTTCGTAGCGACGGGCGAGCCGGCCACCCGCGATCGTCGCAGCCACGGCAGCCAGGGCAACCGTGGCCGGCAGCGCAGTCAGCAGTAGGTTGCTCTCGCCCCCGATCACGCCCACCGCCAGGCCGAGCCCAATCACGATCACACCGAGAACGTTCGGCACGCTCGTGAGCAAGAAGAACGCCACCGTGCGCCTCGCGATCTCCTCTCCCTTCATACCCCCGCGTTTGAGCGCCCACGCGCCGAGCGCAAGCCCGCCCGCGCCGCCCGTCGGCAGCAGTGCATTCGCGCCGAGCTCTGACATGCCGATCTGGGTGCTCACACGCCAACTCATGCGTCGGCAGAAGACCATCCTAAACACAGCAACGTAGCCGACACCGGACAGGATCTTCAGCAGTGCTCCCAGGGCAAGCCACGCCGGACTCGCGTGCGCGAGTCTCGAGCGCAGCCCGCTCAGGCCGGGAACGAGGCCGATTACCGCAACGACCGCCACCAGCAGCCCCAGCGCGATCAGCAGGCGCGATCGCAGCTTGCGGCGGCTGAGCTCCTCAGGGACGTCCAGCTCATCGGCTCTCACATGCAGCGAATCGTGCTGTTCAGTCTGCATCCCTTCATCCTGGCAGCCCTTTGGTGCGGCCCCGGGGCTGTGTCAGATCGTTCGCTCAGCGCTCGTCGCCGCTGCCGGAGAGCATGCCACGGCGCTGGCGGGAGAGAAGCTTCTCGAGATTGCCCTCGGCGATCTCATCGAGATCGAGCCCCAGCTCGCTGGCTAGCTGGGCCACGTACCAAAGGACATCGCCCAACTCCTTGGACATTGCCTTACGGCGCTCGTCGCTGACCTCGCCGCCGTCGTCGCGGATCGCCTTCTTGGCGTGCTCGGCGACCTCCCCGGCCTCGCCGGCGAGACCCAAGGCGGGATAGGCCAGCCATGCCTCACGCGGATACTCAGCGGTGCGGCGCGAGCGGCGTTGATACTCGGAGAGCTCCATCGCCGCGATCGTATGAGTCCTGGAGCGCAGTGATGAGGCGCGAAGGTCGAATTTGCGAAGATCGGGGCGTGCGGCGTGCGGCGGCTTCTCACACGCCGGCGGCGCGGCGAGCGCTCGCGTGCGTCTGGCGCTCGATTGCATCCTTCAGCGGGGCCAGGGCGTCGGCGTTCAGCCTTAGAGCCCGGGTGATCAGCCAATCGGCGAACCACACGTTCTTGGGCAGCAGCGGCCCGTGCAGATAGGTGCCGATCGTGTTGCCCTCGATCGCTCCCTCGAGGCCGCTGCGTCCGTCGTTGCCGTGTCCGCTGAGGACTCGCCCGAGCGCCTGCTGACTCGTCCCAAGATATGTGCGCCCGCCGTGGTTCTCAAAGCCCGCAAGTACTTCTGGGGCATGTTCCGCGAGTGAGACCTCGATCGCCACGTTGCCGATCAGGCGTGGTCCCGGCTCGCGGACGGTGCGCACGTCGAGCAGCCCCACACCTTGAATCTCTTCGTGATCGAGTGTGTAGGAGTGCCCCAGCAGCTGGTAGCCGCCGCACACGCCTAGCACCATCGCGTCGCGTGCAGCCGCCGCGCGCAGGCCTTCGCGCTTGGTCTCGATCAGATCCTCCGCGCACAGGCGCTGGTCGCGGTCCTGGCCGCCGCCGATATAGAACAGGTCATGGGCGTCCGCGTCGAGTGGCTCACCGAGACCGCTCGATGACAGCTGAAAGCCGATTCCCCGCCACGCGCAGCGGCGCTCGAGCACGATCAGGTTGCCGCGGTCGGCGTAGATGTTCATCAGGTCGGGATACAGCGCGCATACACGCAGCGTCCGTGAGCTCGATGAGTCGGGCGCGTGCTCAGGCACGAAGCAACACGACCTCGCTGCCGACGTGATCCCTCGTAGCGGGGATCGTGCGGGTGCCGGCGTTCGAAAGTCCGACCTCATGCCCCTCGTGTCGCAGCTGTGTTGCGCTCACGCGGTCGAGTTCGACCACGTTGTGCTCCACTGGCGCCTGCATGCCCGCGCCAGCCTGCTCGGCCGAGAGGATCGTGCGCTCGCGCTCGATCTGCACGCTGCGGGCACCTACATACACGCGGGTGGCGCGGCTGACGTAGTGGACATCGTCGAAGCGCGCCGTCTCCGGCGAGGGCCCAACGTCTCCAGCGGCGCAGTCGAACGCATCAAGCTGCGAGACGATTGCGCATGCGAGCAGGCCGCCGTCACGTAGGTGCTCGCGCGCTCTAGCTAGGAACGCAAGGCGCTCGGCGGAGCCGCCAAGTAGCTGGATGGTCTGCATCGGCACGAGGCACACCGCGAAGTCGCGATGTAAGAGATCGAGCTCGCGGGCATCCCCGCAGACGGTTTCCAATTCCACTCCAGCTGCCTCGGCGCGCTCGCGCAGCGTCGTCAACAGCTCAGCGTCAAGGTCGAACGCCGTGACCCTGTAGCCGCGGCTCGCGAGGTCGAGTGCGATCCTGCCGGTTCCCGCACCGATGTCCAACAGCGGCTGCGCGTGCTCACCGATGCCGGCCGCCCGGGCAAGCTCTCGCCACAGCGGCAGGTCGGCCGTGTAGGAGCCGCACTCCAGGTCGTGCCAGATGGTTACGCTCGCGCGCCGGTGCATGGGGGAGGGCTCGCGGCTGGCGGCCGGCGAGTCATCTAGGACCACGTGCTGCTCGCCTCCCCGCGGGCCACCAGCAGCTCGCGCAGGGAGAGCATCGCTGTGTAGGTGGGCAGTGCATACAGCGGCACGCCCGCGCCGGTGCGATCCAGGGAAGCCTCCGTGAGTGCAGCGGGGAGATCCTCCTGCACGCGGATGCGCTCGGGATCCAGCCCCGCGTACTTCAGGCGTGCCGCGAGATCCGTCGCGCGAGTACCGCTGCACGTCGCCAGCCGAATGCGTCCTGCCAGCAGCTCGAAGTCTGCATCCCAGATCCACGAGACGTCGTGGCCGTCAGCGATGTGATCGTTGAGCACACCCAGCAGATCGTGCTCGCCAGGCTCCAGAGCGAGCGTGCGCAGTACCTCATTCGCCCCCGCCGGATTCTTGACGAGCAGGATGCGCAGCTCCCTGCGCTCGCCATCCGCGTTCGCTCGGCCCACGGGTGCAGGTAGCTCGAGCTCGACTGTCTCAGCGCGCCCAAACGCAGCCCTCGTGGCTGTGAGCCCCGCGACGATCGTCTCCAGCGGGATCTCCAAAGCGCACGCCAGAGCCGCGGCAGCGAGCGCGTTGTAGACGTTGTACAGGCCGGGCAGCGCAAGCACGACCGGTGCATCGCCGGCAGGCGTGTGCAGCGTGAAGCGAGCCGCGCGCACTCCTTCCAGTTGCACGTCAGTCGCGGTGATCGTGGGAGTCGGTCGGGAGTGTCCGCAGCTGGGGCAGTGGTAATGGCCGAGATGACCGAGGTAGATCGCATCGAACACATACGGGGCGCCGCAGCGGCGGCAGTGCTTGGCGTCCGCCGCGTGCGCCATCCCCGCGAGCGCCAGCGAGTCGTCCTGCACGCCAAAGTAAAGGACGCCCGCTCGATCGCGGCCTAGGTCCGCGATCGAGGGGTCATCGCAGTTGAGCACCAGCTGTGCATCCTGATGGCACAGCGCCTCCTCCCAGCGCTCAGCGATCGTCTCGAGCTCACCGTAGCGGTCGAGTTGATCACGAAACAGATTAGCGAGCAGGATCGCTCGGGGCTGCAGCTGCGCTGCGACCGACGCCAGCCATAGCTCGTCGACCTCGAAAAGGCCCAGCTCGCCGGCGAGGGTTCCATTCGCGCGGGTGGCCGACAACAGCGTCGTAGCGATTCCACCAGCCATGTTGGCGCCTGCCTGGTTGTGCACGAGCGGGACCCCAGCGCGCTCGAGGATCGCCGCGGCCATCGCGGTGGTCGTCGTCTTGCCGTTGGTCGCAGAGATCAGCACGCTCCCTCGCGGTAGACGGGCGCCCAGCGTGGCGATCGCGTCGGGGGCCAGGCGCATCAGCACCTTTCCGGGGGCGCTTGTCGCGCCGCCGCCGCGCAGCCTTGAGAGCACGCCCACTGTGCGCGCGAGCGCGAGCTTGGCCGGCAGTGCACTCGTCACTAGCTGGCAGTGGGGTGCTCGCCGGCAGATGCAGCCGGCGCACCGGCGTAGGGTGCAGGATTGTGAGTGACCGTGATCGGCACGGCGCCGGCGAACGGCGTGTCGGCGGGTGCTTCTGCCGGCGTCAGCATCATGACCGCGCCGCGCAGGGCGCGCACGCGCAGCGGCAGCTGGCCGATCGGGTCGCCGTCGGCATACATCGTGAACGGACGCTCGCAGTCGATGCTCACTTCTTTTGCCCGGAAGGCACGCACACCAGGCTCGAGTATGTGCTTGCCGCTGAACACCTTCGGCAGGATGCGCGTGACGAACGCGAACTTGCTGACACTTTCGAGAACGATCACCTCGAGCAAACCGTCATCGAGCAGCGCTCCCGGGGCTGCACGCATTCCGCCGCCATATGCCTTGGAGTTACACGCCCCGATCGTGAAAGCGGTGAACGCTTTGCGCTCGCCCGGTGGGTCGAGCTCGATCTCAAAGCGCGCTGGGCGCCATGCCGCTAGGGCGCGCAGCGCTCCGTATGCGTACACGAGCCCTCCCAGCCACGCTGGAGCTTCATTGGCGATCCGGTTTGCATCGCTGTCGAAGCCGACGGAGGCGATCCCCACAAACGCCTTGGCGGGAGCATCCGATCGTGCATTGCTGACGAGCCCGAGGTCGATTGGTCGCACCACTCCGTTGGCGATCGTCGCGCACGCCGCGACCGGATCGTCAGGAATGCCCAGCACACGCGCGAGATCGTTGCCCCGACCTCCAGGGAGCACCCCGAGGACCGCGCCCGGGATCTCGCGCAGGACATCGGCCAGCACACCCAGCATGCCGTCGCCGCTGAGCGCCACAGTCGTCTCGCCGTTGCCCGCGGACTCGGCCGCCAGCTCACGCGCATGCTCGAGATCGCGAGTGTCGACCCGGCGTACGCTCAGCCCGTGCTCACGCAGCGCCTCCTCGACAGCGGGCGCCACACGACCAGCCTTGCCGCCGCCGGCGGCGGGATTCACGATCAGGCACACTGGTGCGGACACGCGGCAAGCCTAGTGCGGCAGGCGGGCATCGACCGGCGGCCGGTTGGACACGACGCTCAGCTGGCTGGCGAAGCTTTGGCGCGATCGCGCCGGCGTCGACCGATCATGGCGATAATCGCCAGCGCCGCGATCACGACGAACAGGCCGAGCAGGATGCCGGGTGCGAGCCCCAGCCCACCGAACGGCAGCGACACAAGCTCGACGATCCCGAGACCGATCGCCAGCAGCACGATGATCAGCAAGATGATCAACAGAACGCCGCGGACACGTGCGATTACGCCCGCGGAAGCCGGCGGGATCAGCAGTCCCATCGCCTGCAGGGCAAACAGCTGACGGCCACTGGGCGGCGTCTGCCCGAGTCGCTCCACAGCCTGCTTGAGGTCCCCGGCACGGCGTTCAGCGAGTGCCAGCGAGGCGTCCGCCATCCGCCTGATCTGCATGCGCTCCTGCGGACGCGCGGCGGCGATCGCGCGCTGGAAGAAACCGCGTGCCGCATCAGCGTCAAAGCGCTCAGATGCCCTGGCACCGAGGATCGCGAGGGCCGCGGCCTTGTATTTGGTCTCGGCTTCCAGCTCCTCGTCGGTGCGCTCCGAGAGTGCCTGGATGGCGTCAATGCCGCCGCGCTGTTCCATGCGAACCTGACGTTGTTTGGGAGCCATGAGCGGGCATTCTATGTTGTGGACGCGCACTAGCGCCTGTGCGTGCGTCCCGCTGAATCTGTGATCAGCTGGAGACCCAGCAGCCGGTATGCTCGCAACGTGTCAAGCGACCCTCATCGCGTGTCCCTGAATCTAGGAATGCGCGCCTGTGCGCTGTGCCTGGCAGCCCTGCTGGCTGTGGGCATCGCCGGCGCCGCCGTGCCGGCGGCCTTTGCGGCCGGCCTGAACAACGGCGGCGCGTTGAGTCAGCTGACCGAAGGCGAAGCGGAAGAAACAAAAACCTCAACCACGTCGACGACGGGCACGAGCAGCTCCGAAACGACCAACAACCACACGGTGATCCTGCTCGGATTTGCGGCGGCCGTGGTGCTGCTGTCGGGGATCGCGTTCGTGATCGTGCGCGACGCGCGACGCGTCGCACCGGCGACTGAGCAGGAAATGATCCAGGGAAGCTCCGCGAGCGACACTGCTGCGCGGCTGCAGAAGCGCCGCGCCAAAGCGAAGGCTGCGCGCAAGCAGCGCAAGCGCAACCGCTGACTTACGCTCAATGGGTGATGCGCGCCGGGCGTCGGCTGTGCACGTTGGTACGCACGCGTGGCGGTGGCAGGGGAGAGGGCGAACCGTGTGGGCCGCGGCGCGGGCCGCGCGGGAGCGGCATCCGCGGGTGAGGGTCGAGTGGTCCACCGGGTAGCGCCTTGGACCCGCCGTCCTCTTCGGATGAGTCCGAGATATCAGGCGTGCGCGCGGACTCGTCGTAGCGATACGGGATCCACAGCATCAGGGCGGCCAGCGGGAGTTTGACCAGCCCAGCGAACAGGAGAATCCAGAGCCACAACGGCATCTCGTGGCCGATGGTACTACTGCACTGTGCAATCGCATAGAGCCAAGCGGCTGAAAGAGCTGGAGGCACAGGTAACGTGCTGCCGTCGCTGCCCGCGACTGGTCGCCTGGCGCGAGCAGGTGGCGCGCGAGCGCCGCGCGGCTTTCGCCGATCAGAGCTACTGGGGGCGCCCGCTGCCGGGCTTCGGCGACCCCACTGCGACGGTGTTGCTGCTGGGGCTCGCGCCCGCTGCCCACGGGGCGAACCGCACGGGGCGCATGTTCACCGGCGACCGCTCGGGGGACTTCCTGTTTGCCGCTCTGTGGCGCACGGGCTTTGCCAACCAGCCGACCTCGAGATCTCGCGACGATGGCCTGGCGTTGCGTGACGCGTGGATCACCGCGGCAGTTCGCTGTGCGCCGCCCGCCAACCGTCCGACCCCAGCCGAGCGCGATCAGTGCCTGCCGTGGAGTGTGCAGGAGCTGGGCCTGCTCAGCGAGGTGCGCGTGGTCGTTTGCCTCGGCGCGTTCGCGTGGGACGGTGCGCTGCGTCTGCTAGGCGCTCTCGCCGGGCCGGGGGCGCCCGTGCGCCGTCCACGCCCCCGCTTCGGGCACGGGGCAGAGCTCGCCGATGAGCCGTATTCGCTGATCGGCTGCTACCACCCGAGCCAGCAGAACACGTTCACGGGCAAGCTGACCGAGCCGATGATCGACGCGGTGCTCGAACGTGCGCGGAGCCTGGCCGGCCGGTAGCGCTAGCATCGGTGGTAGCGATGAGGAGCGCGATTGCAGCAATCTTGGCGGTGGCAGCGGGCTTGGCGCTTGCGAACATGATCGGCGTGGCGTCTGCTGAAGCGCCGACCACCCCGACGGCGCCTGTGCGCACCGTGAGTGTGGACGGCGTGGCGAATGTGCCGATCGCGCAGGGCGCAAACATGGCCGTGGCGCGATCGGTGTACCGCGAAGGCATGGCCGCGGCGGTGGCCGACGGGCAGAACAAGGCCGAATTCCTCGCCTCGAAGACGGCGGCGACGCTGGGGAACGTGCAGAGCGCGACGGAAGGCAGCGGCTCGATTCAGTGCACCGGCGGCGAAGAATCAGGATACGTCGAATATGACGGTGAACAGCCGGACTTCGGCTCGTCGGAGTCGGTATCGAGGGTCATAGCCCCCGAGGTCTCGCGGTCGAGCGCCCCTGCGGTGCTGCACAAGCCCAAGCGTCCCAAGAAGAAGCACAAGCGCAAGCCCTCGGCCAAAGCAGCCACCGCAACGACCTGCACGCTCAGCACTGACGTCACGCTCGTGTACGCGATCAGCTGAGCTTGCAACAGGCCCAGAAATTCAGTGTTGGCCTGGGCCAGAAGGGATGATCGGTGTAGACACGAGAGTACGTCTACTCTTGGCTGGTGCCCTACACCACCGCAGACGGAAGACAGCAGCTCATCGATACAGTCGCCGAGGCAGCCGCCGCGCTGGGCGCGGCGCTGGCGGCGCTGAGCGAGGCCTACGAGCAGCTCGACGAACACAGCGCGGATGCGGTCGAGGAGCAGCTGTTCCGCCCCGTGCAGATGGCATATGGGCGTGCCAAGCGCGCGCACGCGAGCTTTGCAGAGCGCCACGAGCTACCGGGGCGCGCGTTCGAGCAGGCGGCGATCGGCGCCCCTTCGCATGGCGTAAAGGGCTTTCTCGATGGCGCGGTACAGGCGGTCGGCGATGCCGACCGCCTGCTGGCGACACTGCAGGACTCGATGCTGCCAGTAGAGGTAGGCGACGCTGAGCTGCGGGCGGACCTCGAGCAGGTACGTTTGCTGCTGGACGGACTGAGCACGCGCGCCCGTGAGATCGTGCGCACGTTCGGCCGCTGAACGCGGCTCGCGACGGGTGCTAGTCGACCGAGGCGCCGTTGGCGGTGAGCACCACGTCGATGTTCCCGCGCGTGGCGTTCGAGTACGGGCACACCTGATGCGCCGCACGCACGAGCTCAACGGCGGCGGCCGGGTCCTCGATGCTCGGCAAGGTAACACTCAGCACCACGGACAGCACGAAACCGCCTTTGCCGTCGGGGGAGAGGGAGACCTCGGAGTCGATCGCGGCATCGCCCGTCTCGGCCTTGGCGCGGCGGGCCACCACGCCGAGGGCGCCCTCGAAGCAGGCGGCGTAGCCGACCGCAAACAGCTCCTCGGGGTTGGTGCCGCCACCGGTGCCGCCCATCTCCGTCGGAAGCCGCAGGTCGACCTCCAGCGCGCCGTCCTCAGTGCGGCCATGCCCTTCCGCGCGACCGCCAGTGACGTGTGCCTTGGCTGTGTAGAGCGTGTTCGCCATCGGACGGTCCTCCTTGGTTGGTCGGGGTGGACTCAGATGCTAGACCACGGTCGATGAGACGATTCGGGCCAGCGCTCGGGGAGCGCGACTTTCGCCTGCTGTGGTTGGCGCTGCTCGGCATGGGTGTGAGCGTGCAAATGCTCGAGGTGGCGATCGGCTGGGAGGTGTACACCAACCAGCGCAGCGCGCTCGACCTCGGTTTGATCGGCCTGGCTGAGTTCATCCCGATGTTCGCGCTGGCGTTGCCGGCGGGACAGCTAGCCGATCACCTTCCGCGCAGGCTGGTGCTGATCTGCTCGCTGCTGTTGAGCACGGCGGTCGCTGCGGGGCTTGTGCTGGTGAGCTCATCGGGCGTCACCGGTGTGTGGCCATTCCTGGGACTTGCCCTGGGGGCCGGAACGGCGAGCGCGATCGGCACCCCGGCGGCGCGGGCGCTACCGCCGACGCTCGTGCCAAGCGAGCTGCTCGAGAGCGCGATGGCGCTGCGCTCGATCGCGGTGCAGGGCGCCCAGGTGATCGGTCCCGCGCTCGGAGGCCTGATCTATCCGTTCTCGGCGGGACTCGTGTATGGGGTCGCGGCCGCCATGTGCCTGGCGGCGGCGGGAAGCGTTGCGGCGATGCGCCACACGCCCGCGGCCGATGCGGTGCCGAGCACCGGCTCGGCACCAGGTCTTGCCAGCGTGCTCGCGGGAATCCGCTTCGTGCGCGACACCCAGATCCTGCTGGGGGCGATCCTGCTGGATCTGTTGGCGGTGCTGTTTGGCGGTGCGGTGGCGCTGCTGCCGTTGTTCGCCCGCTCGATCCTGCACGTCGGTCCGACGGGACTGGGGGTCTTGCGCAGCGCGCCCGCTGTGGGGGCGCTGCTCGCGGCAGCCGTGCTCACGCGCCGGCCGCTGGGCGGGCGTGCTGGGCGCACGCTATTGAGCGTGGTCGGCGCGTTCGGGGCGAGCATGGTCGTGTTCGGGCTCTCGCACTCGTTCGTGCTGTCGCTGGTGGCGCTGGCTGTGAGCGGCTTCGTGGACATGTACAGCATGTACATTCGCTCGACCACCGTCGCGCTGGCCACGCCCGACCGGCTGCGTGGGCGTGTGACGGCCGTGGAGATGGTGTTCATCAGCGCCTCCAACCAGCTGGGTGCATTCGAGTCGGGACTCGCCGCGTTCCTGCTCGGTGCGGTGCCGGCGGTTGTTGCCGGCGGTGCCGTGACGATCTTGATCGCGCTCGGCTGGAGTCGGCTGTTCCCTGCGCTCGCGGGGGTCGATCAACTGAGGGATCTCCAGGCCGCCGAGGTGCCGGCCGTGGATGAGCTGGCATCAGAGGTGCCGGTGTAGGGGAAGGGGTCTCAGCGCGAGGCGGAAGCGATCGAACGCCCCGAGATTGGAACAGCATCCGCGGTTTTAGTGCAAACGGAAGCTTTATGTCGCAGGAACCTCCGAGGGGGTCACGGTAGTCACGGGCAGACCCGTGCCCGACACCTTGCTGGGAAGGTCGAGCTTCAACCATCGCGACAATCGTGTGGGCAGCGTCGAGATGATCACCTCGTCGAAGCCGTACAGGTTGATCGCATCCTGCACCGCTACGCCCGGATCAGGGGCGCCCACGATTCCCTCGACGGGGGTTCCGGCGGCCTCGCTCAGCAGGGGCAGGGCCTGATCGATCACGGCCTTGGCCTCGCCGACACCCTGGTCCTCGGGGTCGACGATCTTGTGCAGGCCGTGGGCTGCGTTTGGGACGAGCAGTGTGAACGTGCACGGCCCGCGCCCAGCTCGCTCTCGCACGGCGTCGAGCAGTGGTTGCGTGGCGGCAGTCTTGTGGGCCACCACGAGTATTCGGATGGAAGGCTGGGAGGACTCCACGGTTGGTAACTCCCTTCTCAGTGGTTGGTTCTGATGATCGCACTTGCGTGCTCCCAGCGCCAGGGTTGGAGGCCGTGGAGAAGCTGGCGTCGGAGGTGTCGGTGTCAGAGGTGTCGGTGTAGGGGAGGGTCTCAGCGTTTGAACGTGCCCGGCTTGATCTCATCGAGCGTCAGGTCGGTCCGCCGATCCTCCACCACCATCTGCAGCGCGCCGTTGATAGTTCGCGCCCACGCTCGTCGCGGGATCGTCGGGCGGCGGGGTTCGCCGTCGAACTGCATCCATTCGACCTCGACCAGCGGTGCTCGCGTAGGAGGGGCGTCCTCGGGCGTGGGTGCGCCCTGTCCATATACCGTGATCTGAGCCTGCCAACCGCGCGGACACATCTCGCCCATCACTCCCAGAGCCTGCCAATGGTCCGCCACCGGCTTGGGCTCTCGCTGGCGGCGGCGCAAGCGCTTGAACATCAGCACCCAGGCGATCGTTAGTCGCGACCCTTTGGCTATCATGCCTCCTTTACAGTAATCGCGGGACGGATGTTCTGGTTCACCCGGAAGCGGTTGTCCGGGTCGTAGGTGCGCTTGATCTGCGCCAGGCGATCGTAGTTGTCGCCGTAACTTGCCCGCACCCGCTCCTCGCCCTCGTCCATCATCATGTTCACGTAAGCACCACCGGCGGAGTATGGGTGAAGCGCCTCGAAGTAGTCAACGCACCAGTTGCGGATGACATCGGCGTTGGCCGGGTCGTGATCGACACCGGCGAAGACCGAGCCCCAGACCGCATCGCGGTAGCTCCAGGGGGTGTCGGACGGCCCGACATCGTGGGCGGCTCCATCGATCGGGTACAGGTGCATCGTCGACTGCCACGTCGGCATCTCAGCGCCGAACTTGGCGTGCGCCTCGACGGCTGCGTCGGGGATTTCCTTGACGAAATCAGCGCGCCAGTACCACTGGTCTCCGGCGGGATAGACGGGGTCGAAGGCGCCCTGGAGAGCGGGGAGGGGCATCGGCTGAACCGCGTGCAGCAGGGGCTCCGGCACGGCGTCGAGCAGCGGGGCCATCGCCTCGGCGGCGTCCTCGGGAGCGCCCACATAGCACCAGACGACCCCGCAGACCTTGCGGAGATGGAGCTCCTCGGGGAAGGGCGGCGCCGGCGGAACCGAAGCGAAGGCGAAGAAGCCATTGAGCTCGCGCGGAGCATTCGGCAGGAAGTCCCGGTAGGCGGCCAATACCTCGGCGCCCTGCTCGACGGGCCAGAAGGTCGGGCCGCCGACGACCGTCGAGACCTCGTGCAGCCGGAAGAGGAAAGAGGTGACGACGCCGAAGTTGCCGCCACCACCCCGGATCGCCCAGTAGAGGTCTGGGTGCTCGTCTGCGGCCGCACGGACCGTCTCGCCGCTCGCGAGCACGACGTCCGCCTCGAGCAGGTTGTCGATCGTGAGGCCGCACTTGCGGGTCAGATGCCCGAGGCCGCCACCCAACGTGAGACCGCCGACACCAGTGGTCGAGATGATCCCGCTCGGTGTCGCGAGGCCGTGCTCGTTGGTCGCGGCATCCACTTCGCCCCAGGTGCAGCCACCGCCGACCCTCGCCGTGCGAGCGCCGGGATCCACCGCTATCCCCTTCAGGCCCGAGAGGTCGAGAACCACGCCGTCCTCGCACGTTCCCAACCCGCCGCCGTTGTGGGCGCCGCCGCGCACGGCCAGCAGGAGGTCGTGGTCAGCGGCGAACGAGACGACCTTCGCGACGTCGCCGGAGTCGGTGCAGCTCGCGATCAGCGCGGGGTGCCGGTCGATCATCGCGTTGTACACCTTGCGGGCCTCCTCGTAGCCGGGGTCCGCGGGGGCTGTAAGCCGTCCCTGGAATCCAGGCATTCCACTGCGGGCCGTCTGCATCAAAGCGTTGGTGGTGCTCATGCGTCCCCCTGTCGGTCATCTCGAAGTTGTCACGGCCGAGCCTATGACGCTCGAATGTGGCTGTCATGACCTGAGCTGACCCAATTCGAATGCTCGGGCCTCGATCGATCCCCGATGGGTATGGTCAAGACTGACTATCGTCTTTTTATGGAGGCGGAGATCCTGGACGTTCCGGAGCCACTGCGCCCGAGCTCGATGTCCCCGTTCGTCGGCCGCGCGGCCGAGCTCGAGAAGCTGCGAACGATGATGCCGCGAGCGGAAGGGGAGAGGCGCCGCGTGGCGCTGCTCGCGGGCGAGCCGGGTGCTGGCAAGAGCCGTCTGGCACGTGAGTTCGCCGCCCAGGTCGCGATGGAAGGCGTGCTTGTCCTCTATGGCGCCTGTGACGCGGTGGTGCGGACGCCATACGGGCCTTTCGTCGAGGCACTCGAACGCCTGGTGTGGGTAACCGACGGGGCACAGCTGCGTGCCGCGCTCGGCGCCGGCGGCGGCGAGCTGACGCGGCTGCTACCCGACCTATCCGTCCAAGTCGGCGGCCTGGCTCAACCGGTGAAGGCCGACGCCGATACCGAGCGCCATCGTCTGCACACGGCGGTTGCTGACCTGCTCGCGAACGTCAGCCGCACAAGACCGATACTGCTCGTGCTCGAGGACGGGCATTGGGCAGACCCGACGACGCTTCTGCTCCTGCGACACCTAGCGCGCTCTGCCTGGAGCGCCCGGCTGCTGATCCTCGCGACTTTCCGCGACAGCGAGGCCGATGTGCCCGCGGAGCTCTCGGAGACGCTTGCCGACCTACGGCGCTCCGATGACATCGTGCGAATGCGCCTGGAGGGACTCTCGGGGGCAGAGGTCTCCGACCTGGTCAGCCGTGCCGCCGGAGGCGACCCCAACCCCGACGGCCTTGTGCTACACGAGCTTGCAACGACGATCCACGACCTCACCGCAGGCAACGCCTTCCTCGTCTGTGAGCTCTGGCGCGCGGCGGTAGAGACGGGAATCGTCGAGGTTGCTGGTGGGGAGGTGAGGGTGACCCGGCCGCTTAGCGAGTTCGGCACGCCCGAAAGCGTCCGCGAGGTGGTCAACCAGCGGCTATCCCGCCTGGGCCCGAGAACCATCGAGCTGCTCGAGTTCGCGGCGGCTGCCGGACCGGAGTTCGAGCTGGAACCGGTCCGCCGCGCCGCCGGCATCGCCGAGCCCGAGCTTCTCGCCGCGCTCGAGGAAGCAGTGGGCAGCGGAATGATCGAGGAGCTCCACACGAAGCGACTGGCATGCCGCTTCACCCACGAGATCGTCCGGCGGGCGCTCTATGATCGACTCTCGCGGCTTCGGCGGGCTGAACTGCATCTCCGCGTCGGGGAAGCGCTCGAGAGCGCCGCTGCGGACTCCGACCGCGCACTCGCAGACCTCGCCCATCACTTCGGCGCAGCCGCTCCGTTCGGCGGGGCCGAGCGAGCGATCGACTACAACCTGCGCGCCGCACGGGCGGCGAGCGCTGCGCTTGCCTTCGACGACGCCGCCATGCGGCTGCGGACCGCAATCGAGATCGGGATCCAGGGCGAGCCCGAGCGCGCCGGCGCCCTGCTTGAGCTGGGCGCCGCCAACCATCGGGCGGGCAAGGCGACCGACTCGCTGGACGCCTTCACGGCGGCGGCCGAGATCGCTCGCGCGCTGGATAGCGGGGAGCTGCTCGCCCGCGCGGCGATCGGCTATGAGGATGCATGCTGGCGCCCCGGGGTCATACGAAATGCGATCGAGCTCCTCGAAGAGGCGCTGGCGGCGGTTGATGACAGCAGCGACGAGCTGCGGATTGGCCTGCTGGCGGGACTTTCGCGCGCGCTTGACTTCGCGGGGGAGCGCGAGCGTGGCGCGCTCGTGCGCGACAACGCCATCGCGTTGGCAAGGCGATCCGAGGATCGCGCGGGGCTCGCCAAGGTGCTGGTCGGCTCCTACTGGGCGCGCGGCACGACCCCGCTGGAGGACATCCTGTCGATGCTCACCGAGGCGAGAGACCTGGGGCAAGAGCTGGGGGACGCCGAGATCCAAACGGACGCGATGTCGTGGCGTGTGCCGGCCTTCGTCGCTCTCAGCGACCTCGATTCCGCTCGGGCCGAGGTGGTTGCCCTGCGTGAGATGGCCGATCGTACAGCGCAGCCGTTCAGGCACCACGTCGCCGAGCACTACGGGTCCGCGATCGCGCTGTGCGACGGGAACCTCGCGGCTGCCGAGGCGATGGCGGGGCGCTCGCACGAGTGGGCCCGTCTGTTGACCGGTCGCGATGCGTCTGGTACTCACGGGATCCAGATGTTCGGCGTTCGCCGCGAGCAAGGTCGCCTGGCGGAGCTCGCGCCGGTAATCAGGATCCTTGCGGGCGAGGGGGAGCGCGATGGCCCGTGGCGTCCCGGACTCGCCGTGGTACTGGCCGAGCTGGGCATGGAGCGAGAGGCCAAGCGCGAGCTCACGCGGATCGCCGCCGAGGGCATCGATGGCTACCAGGCATCGCTGTGGCTGGGCACGCTCACCTACCTGACCGACGCCTGTGCCGCGGTAAACGACGAGGGAATGGCGGCGATCGTCTACCCCAAGCTGGAGACGCTCGCGGGGACCAACGTGATGATCGGCCACCTCGTCGCCTGCTATGGAGCCGCCGATCGCTACCTGGGGATGCTCGCCGCGACGCTGGGAGAGGCGGGACGAGCCGAGGGGCACTTCGAGCAGGCCATGGAGCAGAACAGACGGATGGGGGCGTCGACCTGGGTGGCGCACACGGCATACGAGTACGGGCGCTTTCTGCTCGGGCGAGGGCGCGGCGCCCGCGACCACGCGCAGTCCCTGCTCGGAGAGGCCGCCGGTCTAGCCGAGCGGATCGGCATGGAAGGATTGCTCGGCAAGATCCGCCTGCTCGGCGTATCCACTTCCGACGTTCTCCCGGGCGGGCTCTCCCCACGCGAGGCACAGATCCTGAAGCTGGTCGCCACAGGGCTCAGCAACCGCGAGATCGGCCAGGAGCTCTCGATCAGCGAGCACACCGCGGCCAACCACATCCGAAACATCTTGCGTAAGACCGATTGCGCCAATCGCACCGAGGCCGCGTCCTACGCCCACCGGGAGGGGCTCGCATCTGGGTGAGCGGTATCCCCGCTACGATCAGCCGATGGCTCTTTACATGATCGAGCGCAGCTTCGCCGATCAGCTCGAGCTCACAGACGCCGATGTCGAGCTGATCGAGGAGATCAACAGCGACGAGGGAGTCCGTTGGCTGTTCTCGTTTTTGAGCGCCGACCGGCGACGCACATACTGCCTCTACGAGGCGCCCTCGCCCGACGCAATCCTGGCCGCCGCCCGTAAGGCAAACGTCCCGGCCGACGTCGTCGTCGAGGTGGGCGCAGCCACGCCGCAGTTCTCAGACCGCTTGCGCGACTGGGCCGACGCTGCTCGCTGACGACGCTGCTCGCTGAGTTACCCAGAGCAAACCCTGCTGCACCACCGGCGACTGTTCGGCAGGTTTTGGCGGCGCTGAGTATCAGAGCTGACGGTCTGGGATTTAGGCCTGTTTCATTTGAGGTTTACATAACATGCATTATCGCGCGCGGCCAAATTGAACCAGCCTCTAAGCATTTTGGAACCCTTATTTGACTGGGGCACGATTTAGTAACTCGGCCTTGGTTATGGAGGTCAGGTGAGCGCGGAGCTGCTCGGGGCGCCAGCTTTCAAGAGCGCTATCGATGTCCCCACGAGTTATACGCAGCCGGTCGGCGAGGTCGTTGAGCGCTGCGTCGCTCGGCCGCTTTCGGTGAGTGTCCACCTGGACGGTCACGGCGACATTGTGCCCGTCGGACGAGAGCACCTTGACGCGGAACAGCACGCCGTGGGTGACCTTCCGAGGGGACTCGCCTGTCAGGCGGCGGACAGCGGCACAGAGCCGCTTGCTTGAGTCCCGCGGTGTCGCCAATGCCCTGACCCGGATCCACGGCGACGCTGAGGTCGTCGTCTCGTTGTGTCCTGCTGCTGAGTTGCCTGAGCGAGCGGCGCGAGGCGCCCTGAGAGGAGGCGAAATGCCTCCGCCTCATCCTCGGTAGCGTCTCCCGACTCCACGAGCTCATAGAGCATCGTGGCGAAGTCGATCAAGCGAGCGATAAGGACGGTCAGAGCACTCTCGAAGTCCTCGTCCTCGGCCATGATGTCGAACTCGCTGCTGCGCAGGACGAACACGTCGCCTTCACGCCAACCTATGGTCTCGGACAATAGGTAGTCGCGGTGCGGCCCCGACACGAAGACGCTACCCGCGTCGGGCGCGTCCTGGGTTGTGGCTGTCGGAAACTCCAGCGTCATCGACTCCACCGACCGGACGGTAGCTCACGCGTCGCCACACCGTGCTCGCGCTGCGCCTCCATGGTTCGTACGGTACCAGATCAGGGTCGGCAACTTGTCAATGTTGTTGCCGCCGCAGAGGTGGCCGAGATCGCGGGGCCTTTCGACTAGCAGTAGGCTGCCTCTCGGATGAGGCTTGAGGCAGCCATGCTCGCTAACCATGCTGAAGCGAATGGCTCGCTGCTGTCCGTGCTGGGTGGCGGCTGGGAGCATTTCGCTGTCGGTGCGCTGCCAGCGATCGTCACCGGCTATGTCGCTGGCATTGCCGCGCGTGAGCCGGAGGAGATGGGCACCGATATCGCTATGGATCTCAGCCTCTATGACCCCGATGGAACCGCCGTCGCTGCCGCCACGATCAGATTCACCACACTGCATGTCGGGACCGCTCAGGGGGTGCCAGCGAGGACGGCGTTCACCTTTCCCTTCTCGATCCCGGTCAACGAGCCGGGTGTGTTCCGAGTGTCGCTCGTCTACGACGACGCAGAGATTGCCTCGCTCCCGTTCGAGGTACAGGGACCGCTGTGATCATGACCTTCGCTCCGGGTCCGCCGCCGCCGCCGCGACCCACGGTCAACGGCATCGGCGTGGCGCGACGCCCACGGATCAGCCACCGCATCATGTTTCTCCTCTCGGATTGACCTTTTTCCCGCGACCACGCCGCGTTCTCCATAAGCCCTATTATCGAGCGCGCTCGCGCCGGCTCGAGAGCCCCTGATAACGCTCCGCGGCCGGTTTACGCGTTATCAGGGCCGTTCGAGCCGCCGAACAGGATCTGTGGCTCCATCAAACACGAAAACCTCTCCCCCACGAGCTCCAAAGAGGTAGCGCATAGCATGCATTATCGAGCGCGAGGGGGTAGTGCATCAGTTTGCCCTCGGATTGCGGCGTCTCATCCATGTGAGATAGGAATCTCATTCATCTGAGACCGCTTCGTCTCATCCATGTGAGACTGGTCGACGGCGTTTTCGTCTCAGCCATGGGCCTCCAGAATGCTGTCGTTCACGTCGCTGGGCCCGGGTGTGCCCGCAGCGTACACCGGCTTGCGGTTGAGACGTTTTCGCTGGAAGTCCTCAGCCAGGAGCGTGCCCAGCTCCCCAAGCAGCGCGCGCCGGTCGCATCCCCGACGCGCCAACAGCCTGGCGGTGGCGCCCAACAGGCGCGGAGGGGTGAAGACCTGCGAGGGCCGCGAGCGGTGGCTGTAGAACAGATCCAGGAACGTGCCTATCTTTCCCTGCTCCAGGGGCCGGGCTCGACTCCCTCGAAGAGGGACTAATAGAGGAATCGCTCGTTCGGCGTGAGGTTGTACTTGCGCGCCCCGACGAGGCTCGCGATCGTCGAGTTGCGACCGTCCGCGCCGACAACCAGCCGCGCCCGGAGCGTCGTCTCCGAGCCGTTCTGTGCGACCCGTACGCCGGCCACTCGACCCTGATCCTCGAGGAGTCCTGTCACCTTGCTCGCCATCTGCAGATCGGCGCCCGCCTCCGCGGCGGTCTGAGCCAGGATCGGATCGAGCAGCAGCCGACGCACCGATGCTGTACCGCCGACGTCGCCTGAATGCAGCTGAATCGGCGTCACGAACTCGAGGTCCTCCTGACGCAAGTCGACGCGGTCGACGAATGGCGCGCCGGTCG
>DATHLT010000200.1:0-48900 GCA_035487855.1 Solirubrobacteraceae bacterium | reverse complement strand
TTTGCCCAGCCGCCGCGTCACCGCGACGCTGGTGCGCTCTTACCGCACCATTTCACCCTTGCCGGCCCGCCGTTCACGTGGGACGGCGGACGTAGGCGGTTTGTTTCTGTGGCACTTTCCCGCGGGTTTCCCCGGGTCGATATCTCGACCACCTTGCCCTTTGATGTCCGGACTTTCCTCGAAGGTAGTTAGCCTCCGCGGCTGCCTGATCTGCACGGGCAACGTAGCGTGTGCCGCGCCGGCTGTGAAGCGCTGGTCGTGACCATCCGGACGACGTCCCTTTCTCGGAGTCCGTCGAGGCGTCGCCAGGAGCGTCCGTCAGACCTGCTTCCGGGAGTCTCCGTCAGACCTTCCTGAGGAGCCCTACCACACGGCCGAGCACCTTGACCTCCTTGCTGCGGATCGGCTCCATCGTCTCGTTCTCTGGCTGCAGGCGAATGTGGTCTGACTCGCGGAAGAAGCGCTTGACGGTCGCCTCCTCGCCCAGCAGCGCCACCACGACCTCTCCATCACTGGCTGTGTCCTGTGGATGCACGACCACATAGTCGCCTTCAAGGATGCCCGCGTCCTTCATCGAGTCGCCCTTGATCCGCAGCAGGTACTCGCCGTCCTCGCCGCCCGCGATCTCGGGCACCGAGACATAGTCCTCGACGTTCTCCTCCGCCAGCATCGGCTGCCCAGCGGCAACGGAGCCGAGCAGCGGCAGGCCCTCCGTGCGCACGATCCCACGTACGCTGTCCACCGCGCTGCCAACAGCCCGATCGAGCAGCTCGATCGCCCGCGGCTTTGATGGATCGCGGCGCAGCAAGCCGATCTTCTCGAGGTTGGCCAGATGCGCGTGCACCGTCGAGGACGACGCCAAGCCAACGGCTTTGCCGATGTCGCGCACCGTCGGCGGGTAGCCGTACTTGGCCGAGTACTTGCGAATGAAGTCGAAGATCTCCTGCTGGCGTTTGGTCAGATCCATGCTGGCTTGCCTCCGTGTCGCGGTGGATTTCGACTTGCAACGAACATGTGTTCGCACTGTAGCGACGGGCATGGACGGATGCAAGGGCCAGAGCGATCCCCCCGCCCGCAACGACATCGATGGCGGGGCTATACTCGCCCCCCTGCGCCCGTGGCGGAATTGGTAGACGCGCAAGGTTGAGGGCCTTGTGGGGAGTTTTCCCCGTGGTGGTTCGAGTCCACTCGGGCGCATAGAAAAAGCCCTGCAAAGCGGGGCTTTTTCTTGTTAACGGCCCTTCTGTCGCAGGATCGCGCTACTGTTCGGCATTGTGTCACTGACAAAGCCGAACACTTTGCCGAACATTTGCCGTGTCAAATGTTCGGCATGGAGCCCGGCCATCCGCGCCACCGATCAGGCCTACTGGACCGGGGAGAAGGCTCGATGAGCTGTAGCTTCACGCGAGGCATATGGGAGGTCCGCTGGCGAGACGCCAAAGGACGTCAGCGCTCGCGTCGGTTCGATGAAGAGGCGCCCGCGCGGGCGTTTGACGAGGCGATCCATGACCAGAAAGTCGTGGAGCGCAAACGGACGGTCTACGGCAAGAGCGGCGGCGTCTATTCCTACGAGACCGCGGACGGGACCAGATGGCGCTGCACGGTCAAGCGCTCAGACGGCAAACTGACGAGCAAGCGCGGCTTCACGAGCCAGTCGGCCGCCGCGAACTGGCGCCGGCGCCAGACCGAGAAGGTGGAGCGTCGCGAGGTCATCCATACGAGGGAGACCTTTGGAGGGTTCTGGCCACGCTGGCTGGATCGGCGCAAGCCCTACCTCGAGGAAGGCACTTGGGGAGCCTATGAGCGAGACGGTCGGCTGCGACTGATGCCGGCCCTCGAGTCGGTCCCGCTCGAACGCATGGAGGTCGAGCACATTCACGAGCTGATGGATCAGATGACGGAGTCGATGGAAGCCGAGGAACTGGCACCCAAGACGATCAACAACACGCTCGGCACACTGGTCGTCTGTCTGAACGCGGCCGTCAAGGAAAAGCTGATTGTGGCAAACCCAGCGCTCGCGGTTCCGAAGCTGCCGGCGGCGCATATCGAGCGCGACTACCTGCGCCTGCACGAGATCCCGCTCTACCTCGACTCATGCTCAGACGTGTACCGCCCCCTCGCCGAGGCACTGATCGGCAGCGGCTTGCGCATCTCCGAGGCGCTCGGTCTGCAGATTGGGGACCTGGAGCTCGAAGAGTCGGGCGGAGTGATCGTCGTCTACCGATCCCGCAAGAAGCGGAAGGTCGGCTCAACGAAGTCCGATCGTTTTGGATCGGTCGAGATCGGGCCTGGATTGTCGAAGATCTTGCGTAGGCAGGTCGAGCTGCGCAGCAGGATGGAGGGTGGCGAGCAGATCGACGCGCTGCTGTTCGTCATGCCGGTGCGTGAGCGGAAGACGGATCGCGGGCGCTGGGAAGGCGATGGCGACGGCAAGGCTCTCGATCGGACGACCGTCTCACGTGACTGGCACAAGGCCGCTCTTCAAGACGCGGGACTGCGTGACATGCCGCTCCATGCCTTGCGCCACACGGCGGCAGCAGCGTGGCTTGCCGGCGGCAACTCACTGAGATACGTGCAGCAGCAACTCAGGCACAGGGACATCAGCACGACTGAGCGCTACTACGGGCACCTCGAGCGCAACGTGCTGGCCGCCGGGGCCAAGGCGACCGAAGAAGCGATCGCCCGTGCCGTCAAAGAGCACAACGGCCGCAAGCGCAGCGGCTACGAGCGGCGCCGGGCGCGGACTCCCAAGCGCTGAGCGACCTCCGCACGGGAGACGGGCCGAGCGGAACGACCGGGCATCCAGGCGGTGCGCGCATCCTCTAGCCAGCGCTCGATGTCTTCGGGGATGAACCGCAGCGGCCCGTCTCCCCCGCCGATCCTGATGGAGGGGATGCGGCCTTCCCTGGCGGCGTCGTAGAGCCAGGTGCGCGCGACCCCGAGTCGCGCCGCGACATCGGAGGGCTTGAGCAGTTCTGGCAGGTCCCGCGACTTGGTGGCCATCTACTCTTAATGACCGTGAGCAGCTGAAAGCGGCCAACGAATTGAGCCTCGCGGCTCGTCAGGACCCCGCTTATCGCGCCAGCGAGCTGGCGCATGGTCCAACCGCCGAAACCCCCGTGGCGGGACCCGGAGTCTGCCCTCACTCACGTACGTAGGCCATCGCGGACTCCGTGCCATGGGCTGGCCCGCGTGCGCACCACGATCCGCCGGCCTTCGTCGCTCAGGCCGCGCGCAAGATGATCGTGCCTGGCGTGCCGTCGGAATCGGTGAGCCAGCTCAATCATCAAGTGGTAGTCAAAGGTTGATCTGACCCAATCCTCCGTCAACCGCAGGATGCCTCAGACGAGGTAGCAGTCTCGTCGGCTTCACGGAACGGCACATAGCTAAACCATGCAGTTGGAGACACATCAGACGCACGTTAGCCTCAACCGGAGCACGCCAAACTACAGGGCTAGCAGGCAACTCTGCTGGCAGCTCGCTCTAGGGCGTCTCCTGCTTCTCGGACTTTGTTGGCTGCCCGGTACGCTACGACGAGCAGAGCAATTGGGGACCGGCTCGCGGACCGAGCTGATGTGTCCCAAGGCATCACCGTGCATGGGACGCATGTGACACTACAAGTAGCCACCCCATCAATTCCAGATCCTTCACAGGGTCAGTCGCCCTCGAACAAGCGAGTGCTTCCATTAGCCAAGGCGCTCGGCAATCGCTCGTCACGAGTCACGAATAACAGTTATCGCCAGGACGAACCAGGTACCCATTCGCAGCACGCGCGCCGCAAACTCGTTGCTGGGTGGTCCCCTCCCAAAGGGATGCAACGCCGCGACTGGATCACGATAGGGGTAACTCTCGGCGAGATGGGGCGCGTGACCAATTGGTGGATCGGGGACTGGCTACGGTACGGCAACACCCAGTGGGGAGAGAAGTATGCGGAGGCGTCACGGATCACAGGGTTCGACACGAAGACCCTCAGAAACTTTGTCTACGTCGCATCCCATTTCGAACTATCGCGTCGCCGCAGTCAACTGACATGGAGCCACCATGCTGAGCTCACTGCTCTCAACTTAGAGGCTCAAGACCATTGGCTAAACCGCGCGATCCAGGATCGTCTCTCCGTGGCCGATTTGCGGATTGAGCTGAGGGCCGCGCTGCACGATGCTCACGCAAGCTTGCAGTCACATCGTAATGGCACTCCGCCCCAGGACCTCGAGCATGACACCGTCGTCATCTGTCCCGCTTGCGGTGTTCGGGTGCCAGTATCGCTATCCCAGGCAACAGCAGACCTAAACCCAGCGAGATCTCTTGCTGACGACTAGGGACTTGCATAAGCGCTATGGATCGATCCATGCCCTATCTGGCGTTGACCTCGATGTTCGACCCGGTGAGATTGTCGCCCTGCTAGGACCGAATGGCGCAGGAAAGACCACCCTCGTGTCAATCATCGCCGGCCTGCTTACTCCTGACTCCGGCACTGTCGAGATAAACGGCATCACGACGGGCCCGCAACTTAGGACTTTGCCTCGCCAGGTGGGTCTGGCTCCCCAGGAGATCGCCATCTATCCGACCGTTTCAGTACGAGATAATCTCCGTTTCTTCGGGGAACTCGCCGGCCTGCGCAGAAGCCGTCTACGACAGCGGATCGCCGCCGTTGCTCTGACGTTTTCGCTCACCGAGCTGCTCGATCGCAAGGGTCAACATCTGTCGGGTGGCGAGGCGCGCCGTCTGCACACGGCGATGATTGTCTTGCACTCTCCCCCGCTCCTCTTGCTTGACGAGCCAACCGCCGGCCTAGATGTGGAAGCCCGCAACGAGCTACTCATGGTAATCAAGACACTGGCAGAAGACGGTTGCGCAATAGTTTATTCGACTCACTATCTCTACGAGGTCGAACAACTAGAGGTGCCTACTGTTGCGATCCTCGTGGAAGGACGCATCGCCGCGTATGGCCCCATACCCCGCCTCGTCGCCACGCACGGCGGCGCCGCGTCCGTCGAACTGAGATTTAGCCGTGCGTGCCCGCAGCTCGACTTGCCTGAAGGTGCTCTGCAGATCAGTGGTGACGCGATACGCGTGCCTGCCACGCACTCGCCAGCAGCGACCGCTGCAAGCTTGCTGCAAACACTTGATGGGGCCGGGAGTGCACTTCGGGAAGTCAGGCTGATCGAGCCGAGCCTGGAAAGTGCGTTTCTCGCTGTAACCGCTGATCGTTCGGACGCGACTGCGACGTTGCTGTGACCGTCGGGCCTATCACAGCGATTGCCCGACAGGATCTCAGAATCCTGCGCACCGACTTCGTGCCTGTGACGCTACTTATCATCCTGCCGCTACTCCTGATGCCATTCTTGCGCCCGGCATTTAAGCTCGCATTGACTCTCGAAGGCGTCCAGGGGGCAACCGGTGCGGAGCAGGTGGTTCCAGGGATGGCTGTGACATTCGGATTCTTCCTCGTGAGCAACGTCAGCCTGGGCTTTTACCGCGAGCACGGATGGAACACCTGGGACAGACTTCGAGTAAGCACAGGGAGCGCAGCTGACATAGTCGTCGGGAAGATGGTAGTGCCGCTCTTGCAAGCGGTCGCTCAATTTGTGGTGCTCTTCGTGTTGGGCGGCGCATGGATGGGGCTGCACGTGAGAGGCTCCTGGCTCGCCCTATGCGCCGTGGGTGCCGCCTTTGGGTTCTACCTGGTAACCACCGGCCTCGCGGTCACAGCCTTGTGCCGGACGTCTATGCAGGCGACAGCCGTCGCCAACATTGGAGCTCTGCTTCTGGCTGGACTTGCTGGTGCGCTAGTCCCATACAAGCTTCTCCCAGCGTGGGCACATTACATCTCGCCAGCAGTGCCGAGCTACTGGGCTATGGAGGGATATAGGCATGCCATTCTGGGCGGGAGCGGCAATGTCACGACACCGATAGTCGTCCTTCTAGGCTTCTCGGGCGTCTCTGCGTTTATCGCGGCGATACGCCTCCGTCTTGGCGACAGTAAGGCTGGCTTTGCGTAGAAGGCGACGCGCGTCCAGACCAGACCATCAAGCACCAGCAGATACACAAATGAGCAGATGACGGGTGTATAGGCTCTCTCGCAGACGCCGACATACGCGTACCCGCATATCTAACACGCGTATCTGATAAGCCGTAAGAGCGCGAAGTCCTGTCCCGCCGCGGTGTTGCTGTGTCCTTAAGCCCGTCAGTAAAGCAGCGCCCCACTCAACGTCATGTTAAAGCGGGATTCCGTCGTGACGATTTCCGCGACCATCGTCATGTGAGGGTTGGCACTGTGTCGGTAGATCCCGGTGCCGCCGTTAACGGTGCCATATCCGACCAGGCTATAGATTGCGATACCTTTTGCCACGCCTTGCGTATCGCTCGTCACGACGACCGTCCCTCTGATGGTCCCGCCGGACGCGGTTGCCGTGTAGCTGCCCTGACCAGTGTCGTCATTGAACACGAGCTTCATGTGCATCGGAATGGTCCCTCCCACAGTGCCTTCGTCTGTGTATACCGGAGACTGCACCTGTGTTGCTTTGAGTCGCGCGACCTCTTTCACGTCGTGCATGGCACTCGCCATGCGCGCCTGGCCGCATCCACTCAACATGGTCGCAGCCGCGACGCAAGAGACACGACGCGCCCACTGCATCGCATAGCGTTTCCGACATCTCGAGCCCCGCGATGTGCATCGAGCGCGACCAGAGTGTCCCGACGTCGGGACACTCTTACCGACCGGTCTCGCGTGCGAAGAACCAGAGACGTATGGCACGGGGCAAATGGTGCCCACTCCGAGAGGGCGCGCAGCACACCGATCTTCCGCCACCCGTGCCAGCGGCAGAACATCCAAGCAGTTGACGTCGCGACCGCGGAGTCGGGCCCACCAGCGAAGGCTGACCGCGGCGCTGCGGCACAAAGCTCCGAACGGCCGTAGCCACGTCGCTGATCTCAGCGAGCGCTTGTCGAGTCGGCCTTGCGGTTGTTGCATTGGCATCACTAGGAACCTCTTTCTCTGGACAGACCACGAGACACCGGGGATGGTCTGCACATCGGTTCGGATTCCCCGTTATCGTTGAGGATCGAAGCAGAGTGGAGGTGAAACCTCCAAGGCGACGCACGAATCCGGGGCCCGACTCGCGAAATAGCAGACGGATGTGTTAGCCGCAGCTCAAAATCGTTCGACGCAAGCATGACCGCCGCTCGGGTCGTCAGGGCCGCAGTCGTGCGTCCTGGCGGACCGGGCCGGCGGTCGGCCGATTGCTCCGTGGACCGCAATCGTCCGCCTCGTGCACGAGGCGGCCTCAGCATCCCACCGCGGCGTTTTTTGTGTTAAGCACCCTTTGCCATCTATAAGTGCAGAGTGTCACCGCCCTCCGAGCATCGCGGCCGCGACGCTGCCTCACCGGCTTCGGAGAACCCATTTCGCACCGGCGCCGGGCCGCCAGGATCAGCGTCACCGATCACGGCCGTGGGTACAATCACGACCGATACGCAGGTTGGGCTCTCCGCCACGCGGCGGCTTGTCGGTGGATCTGGCACGCACTTCGCACTGGCCGCGCGCTTTCTCGCTCCGGTCGAACTTATCTCAGTCGTGGAGTGCGACTTCGGGCTCGACGACTTCACCGTGCTTGCGCAGCAGGGCCTTCAAACAAGACGGATCTGCCGAAGGATCTGCCGGCTTGATGGTCCGCAATCCTGCGTCTATTCCGCCCTCGCCTACTTAGCAACGCTCCGCCGGGTCGCACTCGCGAGCCTTCCCGACGCCTCCGGCGTGGTGTACGTATCGGGACTTCCAATGGCCGATCAGCGGCTACTCGCTGAACACTCTCGTAGTACAGACATCTTCGCACTTGATCTCAAATCCGACTGGAGCGCGCGTGATCGGGCTGATCTCGCATCCGTTCTCGACCGCGTCGATGTCGTGTTTCTCGATGGCGCGCAAGCACGTCTTCTCGCCGGAGCTACGCAGTTCGTTGGTGCCGGTCGCTATATTCAGAGTCTTGGCGCGAACATCGTCGTCCTCAGACTAGGCGAGTACGGTGCCTGCGTTTTCGCAGACTCGCTCCTGTTGAAGGTCCCCGCCCTTCCACTTCTAAAGGTGCCCGATACCAGTGGCGCTGGCGCCTCCTTCGCCGGGGGCTTTCTCGGTGCGTTGGCAGCGCTCGGGGGTACGATCAACCACTCCGCGCTTTACTCTGCAATGTTGTGCGGGACCGTCATGGCATCGTTCACGGTCGAGGCCACCAGCGCGGAGCGCTCTCTCACACTGACGTATGATGCCCTTGCGGATCGTTATGACGAGCTTGTGCGGGTAGTCTCGCTATAACGCCGGCGTGCGTCGGGCCCACCCCTTACCACGTGCGCATCTCCGGCGCGAGATGGCTCCATAGATTGACGTGGATCAGATGCCATCGGCCACGGCGCCATTCGAGTGAGGTTAGACCCGTATTACAGAGCCGCATGCAAATTGCGTCACTTCCGGCTATCACGCGCACCAGGGTCTTAATCAGCCCTCCATGAGTTACTACGAGAACCGGCGCATGGCATTCATCAGCAAGGCTCGTGATATCTGTTAGCGCGCAACGGATCTGATCCTTGAATGCCGCGTATCTCTCGGATGGCTGATAGATTGGTGGAACGAGACCGTCGTCGAGCACAGGGAGATCGTCAGCCACATGAAAGTCGGCCTCCCGGAGTGACTCAAAGGACGCGGGCTGTAGGGTGAGCGCCATCTGAATGTAGTGCGCCGTTTCGGCTGCCCGTCGTAGAGGGCTCGAGCAGAGAGCCGCGGCTGTAATCCCGTCCGTGGCCCCGTGGTTAGCAAGCCATACACTCAGCCGCTCAGCCTGACGATGTCCGAGGGCGGTGAGTTTGCTATCCAGGCCCGCACCCCCGTCGAGCTGCCACTCGCACTGCCCGTGCCTTACAAGATGAATCTTCGGCCCATGTCCTTTCGTCTCAAGCAATGCTGCGGCCCAGGCGTCCTTCAGCTCGTCGCAGCCCGATGTATCCCGAGCACCTGAGCTGCACGTTGATACTTGATGGCGCTCGTTACCGACACCCCGAACTCGCCGCATAGGGCATCCCTCAGCTCACGCATGATCTCGACGACTCGCGGGTCTGCCGCCACGGCCGGATCGATACGCGGATAGATGGCGAGCTCCACCTCGCTGAAAGATACCCGGACTTGCTCCTCGCGTGCTAGGCGCAGGTTGTAGACGGTAGCGCGATCGATGCTGCATCTTAGGGCGTCCCGGCCGTCGATCCACACGAAGAACGTATACCGAAGATCCTCGAGGCATATCGCTGGCACAAGATCGGTAGCCGGAAATCCGTAGCGTTTCGAGAGAAACGTCCCGGGATGGTCGATGTCCGTCCTTTTCATCAGCCTTTTCACAATCGCGACAGACTCCCGGGAGGTTGGGTCGTCTTGAAACGTCCGCTTCTCATCTCCCGCAAAGACATGGCGATGGTCTCTGCGAACGCTCCGCTCGTCTTGCGCCATCTTGAACGCGCAGAAGGCGTGGGTGATCCGATTACACGAAGTGCGCAAGAGCGCTCCGGTCGGCAGGATTTTGTAATCGGGTGTGTCGTAGTACACAGCGATATTGAGTGGTGCCGTCGTTCGCGCTTGGTCCTTCTCTGCGATTTGCGCACCACGGACGTTCCGCCCTAGCTGATCGGTCATTTTGTCGAGCCATGCGTAGTAGTCGTCTTGCGATACTTGATCCATCTCAATCTTTACGGCGAGCTGGTTGAAGACCACGACATCGCCCGCCGTATCGTAGATCTTCTCGCCCACAGGCATTTCTAGATCTGGCATAGCTCACTCCCCGTTATTGGGTCATTGCGGTGCAATTGGATGTGTTGAAGCAGCAAGATCGCTCGACCGTCGACTATTATCCCACGGTCGACCATTTCTAGTGCCTCTACTAGGGATAGCTCAAGCACCTCGATGTCCTCGCCCTCGTTCGCCACCCCGCCGCCATCGCCGCTGGCGCCGTCGTATTCTCCGACATATAGATGCGTAACGTCGGCGATAATGGTGGGGGCAAGATACACCGTAAACACGTGCTTCAGTGAAAGCACGCGACGCCCGGTCTCCTCTTCGACCTCGCGACGTATGGCATCCTCTGGTGGATCAGCCTCGATGCGACCTCCGGGCGGCTCGGTGAGAAAGCCCTCGTTATCACCATGCTCAATGAGAGGCATCCGGAACTGCCTAGTCAGAAGGACCGTCCTCTGATCTACAGAGCTGAGTAGGGCTACCGCGCCGTCGCCACGGGAGCATGTTTGGCGCTCGAGACGTTGCCATGCGCCGTCTGACCTTCGATACTCGAAGCGGTGGCGCTTAAGCGTGTAATAGTCGTCAGAGAGCGTGTCGACGCTATGGCTTCTGACTCGCCGAGAGCCACAGCTTGGCGACCATGGGGTCACGCTCCCAGCGCAGTGCTCGAGCTGAGCCTTACGGCAACCATTTGTTTCAGTGCGCGTAGCTTCTCGGCGAGCTCGTCACGGCTGAATGTGCGGTTGGCGCTCTGGGTGTCCGTCTCTGGGTACGAGGTGTTGTAGACGTCCGAGTGATTGCGTGCACGCGGTCCGCGAAGAACAAGGGTACACGTCATTGTGCGATGCGGCAGCAGAACACGGTGGATTTGCTCGTAGGGAAGGTAATAGCTAGTCCCGGCTGCCTGCACGCTTACGTCAATGCGCCGCAACCTAGCTTCGCCACGAAACTCGTAGAAATTGACCTTGGTCCGCTTCTCGGGAACGTAGCTGTACCGGCGGAAGATGGTCCCGTCCTCGCCAGCTTGAAAGTTTTCGCTCTGCAGTTCGCCCGCCAGGATGGCGGACCAGAAGCTAAACCGATGACTATGAATGATCTCGTCGTCCAGCTCATCTGCGGTATAAGGCGGTCGCCACAGATGAAGCGTGAGCCGATAGCCAGCGGGAGAATCGGAGTCAATGAGCACTATCTTGTCGAAGTGATTTACGTGGTGATAGGACCGGCTGGCGATTAGGCCGAGAACCACCTCGTCGCCGAGAATCCGATCGAGAAGGTTTAGTACACGATTCGGCTGGGAAATGCTGCTGATCAGAGCGAGGTTGTCGGAGATCGTCTCCGCTGAGCGATCAGCGGGGAGGTGCCCCAAGGTCTCGCCCAGGTCGTCTAGCGAAGGTGGATTTGCGACATCATGCATTGGGGGTTCAGTCCTCTCGGCCTCAGCGGCGCACCCCGAGTAGGGCCGCCTCTGGTCGTCTGTCTCCTGACGCCGCAAGCCTCCCAAAGCCTGGCCGGTTGAGTCAAATATGCGGCCCGGTACGATCGAGCGGCGCCCCTCCCTCGCCTTGCGGTGGAAGTCGGAAACCAGATCGGCCAACGATTCGGCCCGTTCGGCCATGCCAGCAGGCTGCCCGGCACTGCCGGCCGCCTCTGCCGGTCCGTGGCGTAACCTTGCCACCCATATTGATCGGCGACGACATCTCGCTGCACCCCATGGTCGGTTGCGGCCGTGCCTGAGCCTGCCCTAAGGGTGCCCCCGTCGCGCATCTCGCCCGTCCTCGACGCGAGCGGCCGGTCTCTATGCGAGTTCTCGGACGACGATGGGCCACACGGAGCGCTCGCCGAACTGATTCTCGATCACAACGCCTTTGCCGCAGTACCCCCGGTGGTCGCAAAGCTCCCGGTGCTGCGTCATCTGCACCTCGATCACAACCGCCTCGCTGCACTGCCGGAATGGCTCGCTTGCCTGACGAGCCTTGAGGCTCTTCACGCACGAGGCAACCGTCTGTCGCGCCTTCCGGCCAACATTGGGGATCTGGCGTCGCTCAGGCACCTCTCGGTCAGCAAGAACGGGCTCACCGCACTTCCCGCGTCCCTCTGGAAGCTCCGCTTGCTTGAGACCCTCAATCTTGGTGAGAACCTACTTCAGGACCTACCCGTCGACATCGAACGCCTCACGCGCCTCCAGATGCTAGATCTCGGGCACAACCGCCTGACCGTGATTCCTCCGCATATAGGCGCGCTCCACGATCTCTCGATCCTTTATCTGAGTGACAATAGTCTCGAAGCGCTACCCGACTCGATCGAGAACCTTCGCCGTCTTAGCTATTTTGCAGCCGCCGATAATCGCCTTTCCGAAGTTCCAGCGTCGATCGGTGCGCTTGCGACGTTGCGGGAGCTCCGGCTCTCCCGTAACCGCCTTGTGCGCCTTCCGGACTCCATAGCCGGCCTACAAGCGCTAAGAGAGCTGCATCTCGGGGACAACCATCTAGCGGTGCTGCCCGACGCAATCTGCCACCTCAGCTCTCTAGAAGTTCTGACGCTAACCAACAACCGCATCGGCTCGCTGCCTGCCTCGATCGGCCGACTTGTGCGTCTCACGGATCTAGACCTCCGCAACAACTGCCTCACGCAGCTCCCGCCGTCTCTCACGCTTTTGCCCGAGCTGAGACATCTAGATCTTCGTGGCAACTCGTTGCACGCCTTGCCGGAGGGCCTCAGCGCCATGCCGCAGCTCGTCAGACTCGACCTTCGTTGGAACAAGCATCTCGCTGCCGCAGCAGTGCTCTCCGAGCTTGAGGCTCGCGGTTGCACCGTCCTCGTATAGGCCGCAACTTTTACGCCCCCACCTTGTCGAAATTTGAGTGCGCATCGCGCATCACCGTAACCGCGTCGCTTCCGAAGACGGCAACGAGACAGGTGCTAATGCACCGTTCCAAACGTCTCGGGTTCGTCACGATGCCTACATCGTAGTTCGCGGCGAGAAACAGCTGGTTTCGATAAGTCGCAAGAGAGAAGCTCAACGGAATGCCTATCACCGGAGCAGTCATGAAGACCATCTCGAAGGGCACGCCGCACATTTCTCCGTCAGGCAAAACCATGCTCGTCGCCAATACGTCGTTCGCGGCAAAGCGACGATGCGCTAGCCGCGCTCGGAGCGCGCCGGGCAGCAATGGCAAACTAATATCTACGAACGTGGGCTTGTATGCCCTCGCTGCTTCCTTCGCTAGTGCAGCCTCTAGCTTCACCTCCCCAAGATCATCCAGATCGCCGGCAGTTCCGCTCAGCTCAAGGATTCCCACGCTCACCATGTTGCCGCCGTCCTGGAGTCCATCTGTGGGCCTCGTACTAACCGGCATGACGACTCGCAATGCCTGGGCCTCGGGCTCCCCTGCCCCCGTATATTCGCGCATTATATGCGCCATCAACGCTAGGTACAGGTCGTTGATTCCTCCGTGCCTCCTCGCGGCCTCGGCACGCCAAACGTCCATCGGGACGCGAAAGCTAGCGGATCGACGCGTTGCTGACTGTTGCGTCCATGACCATCGAGTCCGTTGAAGGTACGCACGCATACCGTCTGCCTCACGAGCTCGTTCGTGACGGTCCCGTAGATACGGCCCAGCGGCGCGGATCACATATCTACTCCAGTCTCCCAACGCACTTCGCCAAGTAAGCCAGGCCTCTCTCGCCCGGCCTTGCGGCGCCGGCGCAGTTATGACTTCCATTTCGACGCCCGAGGCTTCTAGAGCCGCCCGCATGAACATTTTCCCGAACATCAAGGCCAGGGCGGTCCCATCGGAGAACGAGTGATGTACCTTACTTACTACGATACTCCGTCCTCCCGGTGCTCCCTGTAGGAGAATCACCTGCCAGGGTGGCTTCTCCTCTGGAAAGGGAAGATTCTGCAGCTCGTCGACCACGTCCCACACATTGCTCCATGTCGCGCCTGGCGCTAGATGCCGCTCAGTGAGATGTTCGTCGATCGTCATATTGACCCGCGGCGCCCACGTTGGTGCGGTGAGATCCCACGGTGCGCGCCTTAGATAGTCCTTCCAGCGTGGCACTTCGTCACCGAGCGGCCGAAGGAGCTCGCGCACCTCGCCAAACTGCACCTCGCCGCCCAAGACCGCAACCATCGTCATAGCGACGTTGCATCGCTGCAGGCGCCCCAAAAAGAAGTGCACAGCATCGACGTCGTTCACCTTGCGAGGAAACGAGAAGACTTGGCTCATGTGGTTGACTCCAGTTCTGATCGCGCCGTGAGCGCGGCCGAATTGCGACTGAAGGTCCGCTGCCCAAGTGATGCCGCGTCGCCGCTGGTCGTCCGATGGCCACCGCTGGCTCGCGCGCTCGGTACAGAAAGTTGGGGCGAAATAAGGTTCTCAGCCATGCTTGTAGGCGCACTGTAGATACGGCCTTTGAGTGGCGCAACTCTCGCCTGCCCGCGGGCTAGGAGTTGCCCTGGCGGCCTGGCGGCCACCGGCTCTTGTTGTTACCTGATCGAATGGATGGCGTCAGAATGGACTATCGGAAGCTCGGCAATAGTGGCCTACTCGTGTCGGAGCTTTGCCTTGGGACACAGACCTTCGGCGGTGTGGGGGCGTGGCAAACATTTGGACGCCAGGACCAATCAGAGGCCGATCGCCTCGTGGCGCAGGCTTTCGACGCGGGGATCAATTTCTTCGACACCGCCGAGGCATACTCAGACGGGACCGCCGAGATCCTCCTCGGCAAGGCGCTCGGGTCACGGCGGGGCGATGCCGTCATTGCGACGAAGATAAGTGGCCGCTTCGGACCGGGACTCAACGATGTCGGCCTCTCACGGAAGAGAGTCGTCGCCGCGGTGGACGCAAGTCTCACCCGACTGGGCACCGACTACATCGACCTTTACCAATTGCACAGCCCGGACGCCGTAACACCACTTGAGGAGACGTTGCGTGCCCTGGACGATCTCGTTCGTGCCGGCAAGATCCGATACGTCGGCTGCTCGAATTACCCCGCGTGGGAGGTGATGAAGGGCATCGCTATCTCCGAGCGTGATCAAGTTGCCCGCTTTGCTTCGCTCCAAGCGTACTACTCACTAGTCGGGCGTGACGTCGAGCGCGAGACGCTTTCACTCCTGCTAGACCAGCAGCTGGCTTTGCTCGTTTGGAGTCCCCTTGCTGGGGGCCTCTTGACTGACAAGTTCGCAGGCGGGCCGGGTCCGCCGACCGCCCGCCGGAGCAAGATCGACTTTCCACCCGTCGACAAGGCCCACGCGACACGCTGCGTTACTGCAGCGCAGGGCATCGCACGTCAACACCACGCGACGGTGGCTCGGATCGCCCTTGCGTGGCTACTGCACCAAGAGGCCGTCACGAGCGTCGTCATTGGTGCGACGACTTCCGAACAGCTCGCCGACAACCTCAAGTCGGTAGACGTGCGGCTTACTGCCGGTGAGCTTCAATGCCTCGACCAAATCAGTGCCCTGCCTTCGTGGTACCCAGGCTGGATACTCGACCTGGCCTCGCATGAGGCGCTTTCTCTCGATGAGGCTCGTGGTCGACGCGCCCGCTGAGTCCGCTCACTCCTCTGTTCGCGCGTTGCCCACGCACGGGCCGTTGATGGAGGAGCTGCTTTACCTCCCTGAGTGGCGGCAAGCAGTCGATCGCGCGACCTTTGACTTCATCGTCATCGGTAGTGGGTTCTGCGCCTTGGCGTTTGTGGATCGCGCACTGCGCAACAACCCTCACGCCCGCATTCTGGTCCTAGAGCGAGGGACCTTCTTGCTACAGGACCACATGCAGAATCTACCCGCAGCGTATCGCGCGGCTCTGAGCCCGCAGGTCGAAATGCATCCTTGGCGACTATCGGCTCGGATGGACGATGGCCCGATCCAGAGCCAACGGGGGATCGTTCCATTTTTCGGAGGTCGCTCAACCGTCTGGAGTGGCTGGTGTCCACGACCAACCACAGCTGAGATGCGGGAGTGGCCTGATGAGCTCGTCAGCGCAGCGACCAGATACTTTGCCTCGGCAGAGACGCTGCTCCGCGTCCGGCCTGCTACATCCTTCCTAGAGGCAGGTGTCTACGGCCAAATGCAGCAGATGCTCGGTCACAGGCTCTCAACGAGGATGGGGCAGGTGTCAGCCCTCACCCGATGGATGCCGGCCCCACTGGCAGCCGGGCCCGCATCAATAGGTGACCCGCACTTCGCAAAGTTCTCGACTCCTGGGCCCTTCCTGGCTCTGCAGGCGCAGCAACAACTGCTTGCCGGGAATGGCGAAGGAGCGCCTCTCACGATCGTGACCAGATGTGCCGTCACTAAGATCGCCCGCGAAGGTGCTCGTGCAGTCGGGCTTGAGACCTCGCGCGGACGAATCGCGACGAAGTCAGCCAGCATGATTCTGGCACTTGGCGCTTTGCCTGCAACGGCCCTGGTGATGCGCTCGTTTCCTGAGATAAAGAGCGCTGGCAGCCGATACGCAGGGCACTCGGTCAGTACCATCGTGGCTCGTGTAGCGCGCCACGATTTTGAGTTCGCACACGAACTCGCTGAGTTTGAGCTTGCAGCGCTGTACATAGCCGGACTCGATGCAGTCAGCAAAGGACAATTTCATCTGCAGCTGACCGCGATCGCGGACGATCACCCAGCACTCCACGCCTCTGTCGCCCATCGGTACATGCCCGATGTGGCCGCAACCGCCAGCCCAGCCCAACTGGCCGGCTCACGCGACTATGTGGTGTTTGCTTGTGCAGTCGTAGGTGAGCTGGATGCTAACAACCCAGAAAACTCAGTCGAGCTATCCCATCCGGGTGACGTGATGCAGCTTCAGTTCGTGGCGAGCCACCTTGATCGCATGGTTTGGGACACGATGGACTCATCTGCGTACGCGCTGCTGGAGCGCGTTATCTCCCCGCGTGGCTCGGCAGGCATCGAGTACTGGCACGGCGGCGCCAACGGCAACTGGCTTTCCATCCGTCCTTCCTCCACGCAGATCCGCTCTACAGCGGTGATGCACGACGCCTCGACCATGCCGATTGGCGGTTCGGATTCAGATGCGACTGTAGGTCTTAACTACGACGTCATAGGCATCGACAACGTCTACGTGACGGGCAGCGCCCTTTGGCCCACCGCCGGATCGTGGAACCCGACACTCACGATGGTGGCACTCGCCCAGCATCTCGCCGATCGCATGACTCGAAGTGTCACGCGCAGACAAGGACACCGGGGCTGTTATGGGCTCAATAGGTCGTCGAGCCACGCTTCGACGTAGTCTGCTGAGGCGCTTGCGGGACGGTCTGTGCGCAATAGAAGCTGAACGCGGGCCGCGATCTCGTCGAGAGGATCGCTCTCATGCGCCTGACGAGCGACGACGTCCAGATCCGCGTCCGATATACGGCTCGGATCAAGCTCACGCTCCCGCGCTCGCTGCATGACGACCGAATCCGGTGCGGAGCAAACTACGAACAGCGGTGTTGACACGGCCTCTCCGAGGCCGTCGGCAAACGCTTGCCGATCGGCGCGCCTCCTGAACGTCGCATCCACTATGACACCGTGGTCGCGAACGCACTCGGCAGCGCGCACCCCCAACTCACGGTACGTCCTGATGCTCGCGTCCTCTGAGTAGTCGCTCGCCGAGCCGCGATCAGATGGCGCAAGGCCCGCAAGTTCCTTTCGTATCACGTCCGAGTTCAGAACCGGGAATCCGGACCGGTGAGACAACTCGGTCGAAAGCAGCGACTTGCCGGCCGCTGACCGGCCGCATACCACCAGCATGAGCGACCCGCGTGCCTGCCAAGCGAGTCTGCTACCAAGTAGAGCGAACCGGCACGCCTCGAGAAGCTGGCGGTCGCGCTCCGCAGCCAGCGAGGCTCCGCCTGCTCTCATACATGCGACCTTTGCGCGTACCCACGCTCGGTACGTCGCATAAAAAAAGAGCAGTTGCTGTCCCCCATAGTCGATACCTTGTGAGGCGCACTCGTCAAGTAGAACATCTGCGAGCTTTTCGGCACCCGCGTCATATAGATCCATGACCAGAAAGGCGATATCCGCTGCAACGTCGGTGAGCCGCAGCGCCGGATCGAACTCCACCGGATCTGGTATTTCGATGGTTGCGCCAGTAACGATGACCTGCTCTGCCCGGAGGTCGCCGTGGCAATCTCGTACCCAACCCTGCTTCGCACGTTCGTCGAATCGGTCGCGATTGCGATGCAGGAAGGCCACTGCAAACCGATGCCCGGAGGCGAGCACGTGCTCACCGACGTGGCTCGCAAAGGGGATCATAGTGGTGAAGTTCTCATCGACGCTTGCTGCGACGACACGTGGCCCAAATGAAGCGGCAGGCGCCACCTCTGCCTGCACGTAAAACGCGCCAAGTCGTCGTGCTAGCTGCCGGATATCGTAGGAGGTGACCTCGCAGCGCTCCAGGAGGGCGGCGAGCGTCCGCGTGGCGTCATAGCGTCGCATCTCCACCACATAGTCGATGGCATCCGGGGCTGAAGCGTCGGCAAGAGTAAAGCCACCATCGGCGTTGAGGATGATCGAACGCACTCCGAGATACATATTGCCCGCGAGTCGCCTTCCGAGCCGTACTTCTTCGTTACTCATTTCGAGACGACGCTCCACGGTGCCGTAGTCGAGAAACGGATAGACGACCGACTTGCGAAGCTTGAACGCCCGGGTACCAGCCAACATTACCCATGACACGTGCGTCTCGATCATCTCCACAGTCTCTGGATGGTCCGGGTAAAAAGACGGGTCCAGCATCGCCTCGACAAGCGGTTTTGCCACTGTTGGACTATTCATCAGCTAGATAGCCCTGAAGCTCGACGCGTCATCCCAGCACGCTCGCGCCTGCGGCCCGCAGACGTTTCGTTAGGCGATCAAGCTGATCGAGGGCGACGCGATCCCTTGGAGCCCTCCCGAGCCAGTGCCCCTGACCGCGGGGCTTCGGGAGAACGGGTGCTGTCAATTTGTCCCGACGTCGGGACAAACGCCAGACTAACCTACGACGTGCTTTTTCACTGGCACTTCGATAGGCGTACGTGTCGTGTGCCGCGCTGCTCGGCTTCACACCGTGCCGACGGCCCCAGCCGCAACTCGGGCGTGTCGTGAGATTCGACGACCGCTTTGCCCATCGGCCGCCACAACCAGCTCGGAAGTCGCTGGGTCGTCTGAGTAGGCAGTGGAGAGCTAGCGTGACCATGAGGAACAGACCGCAATCGAGGCCCTCGCGACGAGCCATTCCGGCGACATCTTTCTTATACCAGCACCCCGACTGGCTACGCTAGGTTTGTTCTCGCTGAGCACCCTGGGCGGCTGACGACTTGGAACCCCTAGGCTGGGACGCCGACACGCTAGGGGAGTCTCTAAGCTTGCTAAGCACTGGCGCCCAGCGGAAGCTGCAGCTCAGGGCGAGTGATAAAACCCTGGTGTTTGCGCAGCACGGATCTGTCGTTCTCTGCTTTTGCCGAGTTCGAGGGTTACGCCGCAGTGCCCGCCTCGAGACTAGGCGGATTTTAGGCGCATGAAGCACCCCGAGTTTGCCGACGATGTTTCTCGTTCATCAGATCGACGGCGAAAGGATGGGCGTGCAGTCATCGGCTAGTTCGATGCTCGGAGTGCTTGTGCTCCGTTTGGGCCACCGATGGCTCGATTGATACCGATGAGGTCACCGACGGCGCCCTACTGCTCGTCCGCAGCCGCCCGCGTCGCAAGTGCAGAGGCACATGGAGTCGGTCCCGCACCCCGCCGAGGTTGCAGGCTCGACCGACGATCAAGCAGATTGTCTGCTCTCGCCCGACCCGGATCTCGGCGATCCTTCGAGGCGACCACGTCCGGCGTCTTCCTTGCACGCCCGAGCGCGATAGACCGACGGCGCAACGCCGTAGCGGCTTCGGAACCCCCGAGCGAAGTGAGACGCTTGGCGATACCCAACCAGCCGGCCCACATCGCTAACCCTGATCGCGGGGTCAGCGAGCAGCTCGGCTGTGGCGTCCATGCGTCGGCCCCGGAGATCGTCGCGAAAGCTGCGATCGCCGAATTGCTCGTAGGCGCGCTGTAGCTGGCGAGGCGAACTTGCCAGGGCCTTTGCGACCGCCGCGAGCGTGAGCTGCCTTGCGTAGTGTCGCTTGACCACAAGGCGTGCCCGGAGGTACAGCAGCCGGCGCTCGCTTACGGTTCGCTCGCGCATCCCGCGGCGAGCCACTGGACTTGTTGGATGTCCGGCCTCGGCCGGGCTGGGGAGGACAGCCGGGCTCGAGGCCAGCTGGGTGACGCGCATGGCCGAACCCGCGCGTCAGAGCTTCATCAGCTCGTCGAAGCGCCACGCGACCTCGGAGGCGATCACGCGCCCGCCGCGGCGTTCGATCAGGCCGTCGCCGTCGAGGCGGCCGAGCGCGTCGGTGATCGCCAGGCGCTTGTCCTCGCCGAACGCCTCGTAGAGCTGCGCGTCGGTCAGCGGCGCGCCGCCGGCTGCGCTGTGGGCGAGCAGGTATTCGAGAACGCTTCGGTCGTCGCGGCGCTCGTGCGCCGAGAGCGGCTCGACGCCCTGCGTGATCTCGTGGAAGCGCACTGCCGGCCGCGATGCGGTGGCGAGGTCGTTCCAGCGGTGGATGAGCCTTGAGGCGCGCAGGCGCCTGAGCCCGTCGCGCACGTCGCCGGGGAGGCTGACGGCGCGGGCGAGCTCGTCTTCAGCCCAGGGCCGCTGATGTTCGTCGCCGAGCATGAGCTCTAGGAGTGCGCTGTCGATGAGGGCGTGCTGCTCCAGCCCGTGTGGGGTACGGTGTTTGTGCATGGGAGTGTCTGCTCCTGTGTCACGGCGCCGGGGCAGTTACAGCTGTCGCCGGCGCCAAATGTTTAGTTATGAGTGAATCGCGGACCCGTCCTGGCGGCGGGCCCTTTCCTCACTCCCCCGCACGCCCATGAGGGCGTGCGATCATTTTGGGGAGTGAAGGGCTCGCCGCCCGGTCCCGGACCGTCACCTACACCCACCCCACACTTGTCACCTATTCACCCGCCCACTCCCGCGGCGGCGCACCTGGCTCCCAAGCCTTTGTCACACCGCCTCCTTCTTGGCGCAGGAGGTTTCCGAAGTCGATGATCGCGGTGAGGAAGGAGAGCTCCTCGCGCGGGTCGGTCCCGTCGTCGTCGAGGTCTGCTCGCCATATCGCAAGCGCACACAGAGCATCGGTGTGAGCCTCGTGGTTCCACCATTCGTCTTTGAGGTGAGAGAGGCATTGCGGGAAGCGGCCGTGCAGCGCCACGATCTGCCCCCACATATCCGCGCGCCACGCCGGGTCGCCGCCGTAGGGCTCGAGCCAGCGCGCCCGCCCGCCCGGAGTCTGGCGCGCGGTTGGTCGAGCTGGCTTTGGCTCGGGCAGGCGGCCGTCCTTGACTGCCTCGGAGAGCCCGTAGCGGATGAGCTGGCCGGCGAGCGTCGCCACGCGCTCGCCGCTGCTGGCCGCGAGCGCGTCGAGCTGGGCGGCGAACTGCTCAGCTAGCGCGATCTTGATGTAGCGGCTGCTCATCGCGTGCGCTCCTGCTCGGGCTCGGGGCGAGCCACGCGCTGGAGGATGCGCGCGATCGTGGGCAGTGGGGTGCGCGTCGGCGTGATCGTGTGAGTGAGGTGCGGCCCGTGCTCGTGCTCGGCGAGCTCGCGGTACGTGAGCGATGGCGTTTGGGCGTGGCTGTGGCTCATCGCCTCGGCGAGACGATCGATCCTGTCGGTGTCATGGCCTTCGACGCCGAGGTCTTGCCGTGCGACGTACCAGTCGGTTCCCTGCCGGGCGCGGGACGCCTCGACGTAGGCCGGCTCCTTGCTGGTCTGCCAGCCGCCGGTCACGACCAGAGTGCGGGTGACGGTTGCGCCCTGTGCACGGTGGATGTGGCTGGCGTAGCCGAGACGCAGGCTCGCGAGGCCCTCGCCGGCGAGCGTCCGCTGCCGGCCGGTGAGATCGAACTCGATCAGCACCTCCCCCGTGTTGGTGATGTGGAGCACTTCGCCGCGCTCGCCGTTCTCGATGCGCTCCATGCCCGGCTCGTGGTGCTGGTCGATCATCGCCACGCGGTCGCCCTCGCGGATGCCGTAGTGCACTCCCGGTACCGGGACTTCGAGCTCGCCGAGTTCGCCGCGCTCTGAGCGGTAGTGCTGCGCGCGCGCGTTCAGCCTGTGGATCTCCTGGTTTGAGGCGTCTGAGATCAGAGCGACCTGCTCGATCGGCTCCGTCTTGGTCAGCCTCGCCCAGTTGCGCACGGCGTGCTCGACGGCCTCGTCGCGGGTGTCGGCCATGTGCAGCCGGCCCTTTGCGAGGTAGTGCGCCATCGCGCGGTCAGAGCGCCCGGCGCGCAGGTCCGCCCAGGCTCGCTGCTCCGCCGGGTCGAGCGTGCGCAGCACGTTCGAGAGGCGCGCGCTCGGCGCAAGCTGCACCAGTCGATCGAACATGCCGCCCGCGCCGATCGAGGGAAGCTGCGCGCCGTCGCCGATCGCGACGAGCTTCGATCCCGTGTCGATCACGACCTCGGTCAGGCGCTCCAGCCGATCGGTGTCGGCCATGCCCGCCTCATCGAAGTAGATCGTCGTCTTCTCATCGACGCGCAGCCGCCCGCGGTTCACCCTCGAGACGAGCGCGTCGAGGGTGAGGGTCTGGCCGGCGAGCGCGGGGCTGTCCTGCCCGAGACGCTGCGCCGTGGACCCCGACACCGCGATCCCGAACGTGTGGTGGCCGGTGAGCTGCTCGGCCCGCGCGGCGGCATCGATCACGACACCCTTGCCGGTGCCCGCCGGCCCAATCAGGACCGCGCCGCGCTCAGGACCGGTGATGACCTCCAGGGCGTGCGCCTGCTCATCGCTCAGCCGCGCACCGATCCGCTCGGCGATCCGCTCCCCAGCGAACGCGCGCGCGTGCTCGCCAACGTCACGGCCGGCGGCCGCCGAAAGCTCGCCGAAGCGTCGCTCGATCGCCTGCTCGCGGGCACGCACCGCGAGCGTCGTCAGACGTCCTCCCTCCAACGGCAGGATGCGTCGCTCGGCGACCATCGTGGTCACGTACGCGAGCGCGTGGCGGGGCGCGAGCTCGCCGACGGACTGCTCGAGCAGGACCGCCCGCAGCTCGCCGGCCTCGAACGTCGCGGCGCGCTCGGTCAGGCGCCGCTCGACGCGATCCTCGAGCGGCAACTCCACCGCCACCGCGCCGGCTCGGTCGCGCGAAAGACCGGGCTCCTCGGCCGTGAAGTCAAAGCGCGCCGCCGTCTCCTCCCACGCCTGCCGCAGATCGCTGCGAGTGACGAGCACCTTCTCCTCGCGGTTCTCAAGCTTGAGCTGGCGCAGCTCGCCGCGCTCGGGTGCCCTCCCCCACTTCGCACGGAAACGCTCCGCCGCCCTCGCGACCTCGCGGCTGCGAGCCGAGAACGCGTCGCGCAGGCCGCGCGGCACCCCCGCGATCTCGAAGTAGCGACCGTCTTTGCCAGTCCCCCGCTCGATCGCGTAGCCGCGCTGGGAGAGCTCGTGCGCGAGCGCCGAGCGGTAGTAGGCACCGAGCTCTCTGGCCGCGCGAAAGATCGGCCGCGAGGCGACCGCGACAAGGCGCCCGTCATCGCGGATCGCGCTCGTCACGACGACATGGCTGTGCAACTGCGGGTCCGGAGCGTCGCCCTCCATGACGCCGCGCGCGGTCGTGTGCCGGTACTCCGCGGCCACCAAGTCCACTGCTTGCTCCTCGACCACGACGTTCTCGTAGCTGCGGCGCACCGTCGGCACGGTCTCGGTCAGGTGCGCGATCGCGTCGCTGACCGCCGCGGCGTGCGCGGCCTCCATGTCCTTGCGCTGCGAGGGGTCGCCGAGCGCCCAGATCGCCGAGACAGACTTCGGCGCGCTGAACGTGAGGTCGATCCCTCCGCCCCGCCCGCCACCGGCGCCGGCGGGTCGCAGCCACTGACCGCTGCGCGGGTGGCGTCCCTCCATCAGCGCGATGAAGTCCCGGCCATCCACGCTCTCCCCCTCCAGGCCGAGCCGAGCGAGCGTATCGGCCGATGCGAGCCACCGGCCGGGGGCCTGCGTCGGCTCTCCCTCCGGGCTCAGGTAGTAGTCCCCGCGCTCGGGGATCACGGTCTTCGACTCGAGGTAGCGGGCGTACCCGCCGCCCTTGGCAGCACCGATGCTCGCAGCGGTCATCACACCCTTAATGACCGTGAGCCGCGCAAAACGGCCAACGAATTACGGACCGATTCGGGACCGCCTGGCCCCGCCTGCATCTAGTCTGTCCTGAGTGCGAGAGTGCCAGGCGCCGGATGGCGGCGCTAGCGGCACGGCGCTCAGATTCGTCTCGTCTCAGCTTGCTGAGACCGTGCTTTCTGGGCCGTTCGTGTTGGCGTCCGATCGGCCGGTTTAGGTCCGGGCCGGCGGTGGGCTGACTCGTAGTCTGTCTGTCGGCGAAGGTGCCTGACCTACGGCCGTTGTGTCGCCCACCGCCGTCCGGGATCGCCGGCGTGACTTGATAGGAGCGTGGCAACCGCCCCCACTCAGAACTGTCCGCCGGAGGTCCACCAAACGAGAGACCTCGATTGAAAGGACGTACCGGATGATCGTGATCGGAGCGGACACACACAAGCGCAGCCACGCCCTCGCTGCCGTCGACGCCGACACCGGACAGCTACTCGGCGAGCGAGAGATCCCCGCGAGCGAGCAAGGACATCTCGACGGACTGCGCTGGGCGCACGAGCTAGGACAGGAGATCGTCTGGGCGGTCGAGGACTGCCGCCACGTCTCGCAACGGTTCGAGCGCTCCCTCGTCAGCGCGGGCGAGCGTGTCCTGCGGGTCGCACCGAAGCTCATGGGGCGCCTCGCGCCGCGGCGAACGCGAGGTCGGGAAGTCCGATCAGATCGACGCGAGAGCGATCGCCCGCGCGGTGCTGCGCGAGGGAATCGAGCGATTCCCCGCTGCCTTCCTCGACGAGCAGGCTGTCGAGATCCGGCTGCTGTGCGACCACCGCGAGATCCTCGTCGCCGAGCGCACCCGGCTGATCAACCGGCTGCGCTGGAACCTCGTCGTCCTCGACCCCGAGCTCGAGGCCAAGATCCACTCGCGCAAGCTCGACTACCCCGGCCAGCTGCAACGCATCACCCGCCGGCTCCGGGCGCTGCCACAGACCGCGAGGGTCCGTGTCGCTCGCGAGCAGGTCAAGCGCATCACGGTGCTCACAAGGGAAGCCGAGGCGCTCAAGCGCGAGCTGCGCGACCTCGTGCGCGCCCATCGGCCAGAGCTACTCGCACAGGCCGGCTGCGGGCCGCTTTGCGCCGCGATCCTGATCGGACAGACCGCGGGCGCCGAGCGCTTCGCCAGCGACGCCCAGTTCGCCAGGATGGCCGGCGTCGCTCCGATACCGGCATCCTCCGGACGACGCGACCGCCACCATCTACACCGTGGCGGCAACCGCCAGCTCAACCGCGCCCTGCACGTCATCGCGATCACACGCGGCCGGATCGACCCGACGACACGCGCCTACCTCGCCCGCAAGGAAGCCGAAGGCAAGAGCCGCATCGAGGCCATGCGCTGCCTCAAGCGACACCTCGCACGCCGGTATCACGGGCTCCTCTCGACCCCAGCAACTCTAAATACCGAAGGGGGACGCTCATCAATCGGTCAGCCGTTAGCGGACGTTAGCTGACCGCCACGACGACCGACACCGTGGCAAGGAGCAACATGGCGTCGATAAGGAAATGGAACCCGCGAAGTCGACCCAGACGTGTCCGGCGGTGTCTCAGTTCGATATTGAACCCGAGGACGTTCCCAACATAAACTCCGATGCACACGACGAGTGAGACGACACCAATCAAGAACAGGCCAGGATGCGCGCTCGACGCAAGAAGAGTACCCGGACACAGTGCGTAAAACCGAGCTGAGCCCGTTGTAGGGCGAGGTCGCTTTCTACGGCGAACCAATAGCTGCCAACGCTGCAGCACGCCAACGCTGGCCTGACAAAGGACACACTCAGACACAATCAATGCTGGCCCAAATGTCGCTAGAGGTGGTGGGACAATAGCTATAGAGAGCCACAGAACGATAAGAGCAAGCAGCACCACAGGGACTACTGCCTCAACTAGTACCGTCGATAGCCGTAGTCCCCATCCGACAAGGAGGATTGCTCCATCTGTCCGGAGAGCAGCACCGATTTCGGCTCTCGTCCGTGGTCGTAGCTGGATCGGCGTTGTCGCACGCTCCCAGGCACAGACCCCAAGAAGACAGATCGCCCAGACCAGCCCAGAGACACGGCGGTCGTCATAGCTCTCAAGCTCTGCGCCCCACTCCCGTCTGCGTATCTCACGACGTGCTCGCGGGAGACAAAGCGTTCCCGCCCAGATAATCGCCCTACCGAGAACGGGAAGAAAACCCCATACCTCAACACCAACTACACCTGCGAGGATCCCCTTGACCCAGTCGGTCATGCAGAACCCCCCGACGGGACTAGGCCTGGCAGAATCCCAGGACTTGGCGAGACACGAACTCTGGGGCGATAGTTAGCGAGCGCTTCACCCCCGGCTCGAATACCTTCTGGCGTGAGGGTGTAGAGCCTACGCTGCGGCCGTCCGAGTTGGGAGGGCGTGCCGGTCTCCCAACTCGCTCGCAGCAAGCCAGCCCGCTCCATTCGCGTCAATGCGGCGTAGATCGTCGCGCTCCCTATCTCGCCTGCCTCAGCGAGCTCTAGGCCGTACCACGATCTGCCTGGCTCCTCGAGCATCAGGCTGAAGATTGCAACCACGTTGTCCGTCACACGAAGCTGTCGCACCCTATAACAAGTTTTGCATAGCCCTCGTCAGTTAGCAAGGGCGAGTCCGTATTTTGCGAGCCTTGCTTGACATAGGAGCAACGGGCTTGGCGGTGTGCCGCCGGCCGCGGGAGCCGGTGAGCGTCAGCGAACCGCGAGCGAGCAGCCCGCAGGGCTGCAAGGCCGGCATCAGCACGGCGCCTGGGACGGCAGCAGAGCCGACGCAGGAGGCTCGGTTACAGCGGGCGAAGCCCGCGTCCGCTATCTGTCGTGTTGCTTTTCAGGCGAGCGTCGGCGGTCGCCGCTCGCCGACAGGGTAGCCGGTGGGTGGCTGCGGGAGCCGGGCGCAAGCCCGCGACGCAGGCAAGCGCCGCGCACACGCCTAACATCGACGCATCGCCGATTTCGACCACAGCCACATTGCGCCGGCCGGTTACTTGCGGGCATGGGCCGACGGCAAGCAGCTCGCGATGCGACTCGTCGAGGACCCCGAGCGAACGGTTCCCGCGGCTCCGAAAGACGTGGGCGTGCGACGCGGTTTCACCCGCGAGCGCCAGCCAGACGGGAGCTACGTAAACCGGCTCGACCCCATGCTGGCGAAGCTCGAGGACGTGGCTCTGCCGCTATGGCGCGATCTCGACGAGCACTGGCCGGCAACAGGTTCAGAGCGTGCGGCAATAGCAGAGCTGCTCGCGTTCCAGATCGTGCGCTCTCCGGCGTGGCGCGAGCTCCATACGACCGAGGTGCCTAAGCACGGCGCGCGTGCGCGCGAGGACTTTCCCGACAGAGACGAGCGTGAGTTCCAAGAGGCAGAGGCTGCGTTGCTCAGCGATGAAGGACGTCACGACCGTTTGCGCTGGCAGGGACGGCTGCTGACATTCGTCATCGTCAACATGCACTGGACGCTACTGCGAGCCGACGGCCCACAGCTGGTCACGAGCGATCATCCAGTCGTCGTTCTTGGCATCGACGCCGACACCGCCGAGGCCCCGCGCGCCGTCCCAGCCACGGGCCTCGTCAACACTCTGGAGCTGCGTTTCGCGTCTCGGCCTGATCTCCTGATGGCGATGAGCTGGCGCGACGACGGCGAGGAGGCTCTCGCACAGGCGCTTGGGGAGCGACATGTCCGCGACCACAACAGTTCGGTGATAACTCAAGCAGAGCGCCAGTGGTTTCACCACCCACGGATCTCTCCGCAGTACGGCGCGGACACGCGCCGCGCAATCTCGATGGAGCTGCAACAAGGCTACGGACCGGATGCGGCCCGCGTCTCAGAGCGCCGCATGTGGGTCTCGAGCCTTCTCTCAGACCCGATTGACTACAAGCGGTTTGCGAGGGGAATCCCGTTCGTGCCGTGGCCAGCACAGAAGGCGGCGGCGTGAGCTAAACGCCCTAGCGGTGCGCCCTCGCGGACGCACCTGGAAGGGCCTCGCCGTAGGTCGTGTCCTATGCGTCCCGCTCCATCAGCTCGAGCTCGCGACGGGTTTTGCTGCTCGCGATCGGCACTGCGTCGAGCTCGCGTGCCTGCCCGACGTAGTCCCTGACGAGCGTCTTGAGGGCGTCCCAGCCGTCCGTCTCGAGTTGCCCCTCGACGAGGTATGAGCGACCTCGGCCGGTCGCCGGGCGATCCGTGATCCTCACGTGTCCGTTGATGCGCTGTCCGTAGAGCACCCGCGCACCGCTGCTCACCCTGTAGCGGCCAAGCTCGGTGATCTCTCCGACCTTTGGCTTCTCGAGAACGGCCTGCTCTGAGGAGTCCGTCCGCCAGCTCGCCGAGGACCCGAAGCCCGAGACCTCCCCGGACTGGACCGCCGTCGCGTAAACGAGCTCCTCGTCCCGGTCGTCGCTGCCGTCGACCGGCAGCGCCTCGACATCGTGCTCGTCATCCACGTCGGTGACGACGACCTGCGCGCTCTCCTTCAGGGCGATCAGGCGCTTGATCTCCGAGCTCGCCTGTCCTCGCGTCTTGGGGCTCACGAAGCTCGTGGCTGTTTCCTCGCTCAGGACTCGCAGAAAGCGCAGCTGACGGTACGTGGGAGTTGCGTTACCTGCCGGTGAGCTCATGGTGTCTCCTTTGGTTGGGGTTGAGCACGCCCCGGCCAGAGCGGGCCGGCGAGGCGGGTCAAGCCCTGTCCCGACAGGGATCGCCGCAGGCGACGCGAAGCGCAGGGCTTTACGCGCCGTGAGAGCCGGTCTGCTGGCCTTAAGGGGTGGGCTCGACCCCGACCACCGGAGACTTGTCTCCTCGGCAGCCGCCTACGCGCCCTCCTCACCGTCCACCGCGAGCACCGCGTTGATCTCACGCGCCATGACCTCCAGCGCCTCCCTGACCACCGTGGGGTCGTTGTCGGCCCGATGGTCCCCGCGCGCCCGCGCGATCGGCTCCACGTCGCACCATCCGCCGGTCAGGCCAACGCTCGAGTCCGGCTCCGGCCGGATCACGAACATGAAGCCGTCGAACTGAAAGTCATCCCTTGGGTAGCAGTCGATCGTGAGCTCCTCGGGGATCACGATGGCGCCCGCGGATGCCGCCTCGCGGAAGAGGCTCACAGCCGTCGCTCCGGGTAGATCATCGAGCAGCCCGTCATGTCCGAGGTTGGGGACGAACATATCCCCGGTGATTCGCTCGCGGGCGACGGTGACTGGCTCGCCGGCGTAGATGATCGTAAGGGGTGAAAGTGCGGTGCTCATCGACAACCTCCAGTGACGTGTGAGATGGCTTTGGCGTTCAGGACTTCCTGCGAGAGATCCTCCGCGTCGGTCGTCTCCTCGTCCAAGAGATAGCCGTGCACGAGGAACGATTCGCGGCAGTGCTCGCAGCGCGACGGGAGCCGGTCGCGCCGCACTGGCTGGATGTGCCCGCAGCACATACAGACGAGATTTGTGTGAACCGTGGACCGTTCCTCTGCGGAGCCACGCGTGCTATTCACTGTTACTCCTCCTTGGAAACGCAACCGCCCCCGTGGCGGGTGCCGGTGGCGGGCCGCCCTGCACCCCGTAGGGGTGCGATCCTTGGCGGCTGCCGGCACCCGGTCGGGCGCGGAAGCCCGCGCTCACGCTGCGAGCGCCAGCCATTCCTCGCGCTCCGCGATGCTCGCGTTCCCCAGCGCCACCAGCACGTCGCCGTGGCACGCGCGGGGCGCGCACCAACACCCGAGCACGAGCCCGCGCAGCTCGCCGAGCGCCGAGATCAGCGCCGCGTTCTCCCTCAACCAGCCTTCGTACAGCGCGATGCACTCGCCGCGCTCGCCGTGCCTTCCCACCACGAACGGGTTGCCCCACTTCGAGGGCCGCCCGATGTAGACGTGGTGACGCTCGCGCTTGCAATGCACCGCGCGCGGTGCTCCGAGCCGCACCTCCGCCGGGACGAGCAGACCGCCGGTTCGCCTCGAGTACCGGTTCATCGCTTCTCCTCTGGGTCGTGGCTGAGCACGCCCCGGCCAAAGCAGGCCGGCGAGGCGGGTCAAGCCCTGTCCCGACAGGGATCGCCGCAGGCGACGCGAAGCGCAGGGCTTTACGCGCCGTCAGAGTCGGTCTGCTGGCCTACAGGGGTGAGCGCCGCCCGACCGGAGAAGCGAGCACGGCGCTCAGACAGACACGTCTAAGCCTGTGGAGAGATGCCTCTGAGGTCTGCTGGCGGCGTCAGTGGCGGCAGAGCGGGCGTGTGCAGCCGTTTCAGTGCTGTCTTGTCTGCGGCGTCATGCACCACGCGGCCTAGCCAGCGGACATCATCACCATCGAGCCAAGCAACCGTTCGCTTGAGCCAAGCGCGCTGAACCGGCGGGTCGATCTTCTTTGCAAAGAGATAGTCGCTCAGCTCGGCCAAGAGCCAATAGCTCAAAGCGATCGTGATGACCGCAAGGGCACCAAGAGCAAATGACGCGCTCTTGCTGAGAATCCCGATTGCGCCAGCCACCACCACGCCAGCGAGCCCCGGCGGGATCAGATAACGCACGACCGCACGTGCTTTGGGCGCGCTGGGCAACGCAGCAGCACGCTGCACCTCTTCCAGTCTGGCCCGACCACGATCTGACAGGCTCATCTCGTCGGCATTCAGGCCCGGCTCAATGATCCGCCGCCGCTGCGCGTAATGCCACCACTCCCAAAGGGTCGCATCACTCACTCGAGCATGTAGGAGGTCGCGATCGGCCACCTGCTCGCACAGCGATTGGAACGTCAACGCTCCAGCGTCCTCGAGCTCATCGCACAGGGCGATGTCGAGTATGCGCAATTGGGCGCGCCGTTCGGCTATGTCGCTGCGATCGTTCAGCCTGGACACCACCACGAGCGTAGGCCACATCCCGGATACCAGATGACTTCGCTCCTGCTCGTCGGCCAGGGCGGCACAGTCATCGTCTCGGTGTTGGGCTCCCGGTTGCGGCCGGGATGCGGTTGTCCCGACCCCTGGTTGTGGCGAAACTCAAGGCTGCCGTGCGCCTACCCGTATGGGTCCTGCTTCGATGTTTCCGCGAGTATCGCGGCAGTCGACCTTCGGGCGCGCAGGGCGAGTGCAAACGCGGTGAGGGCTCAGGTGCTGCCGGTGATCGGCACCATCGAGACGTCGCCGATGCGGTCGTGCGCCGAAGCCGCTGTCGAACGACAGCGATTTCGTGTTAGGCTCGCGCGCATGTTCAGGGGATGGCGGTGCATCTTGATCGCTTTCGCGTCACTGACGATCGGCGTCGGCGCAGCGTCCGCACTGACGACGGTCACGGTCAAGCGCTGCGGCTACGCGGCCAAAGGCTTCTACGGCAAGGACGCGATCTATCCGTGGCACATGTCATGCGCGCGGTCCCGGACAATTCTTGCCGGCGCCATCAACCCACACACCAAGCACATCGAACTGACCGCGGACGGGGCCGCCACCGGCGACGCCGGGCCGGTACTGATTGACGACCGCTGGTGGGTATGCGGCGGTAAAATGGGGTTCTACTTCTGCGGCTATCCCTACCGCCCTGCCTACGTCTCAGGGACCGGCGGCGGAACCACTTGGAAGGGTCCCTTCACAGAAGAGTCCGACTACAACGCGTGCTCGGCCGGGGGCACCTGCGGTCCCCGAGATGCTGTCTATCTGCCGCACTGAGCGGCATTGCGCTGGCGACAGGTCGCCGAACACAGGACAGTCCACGAACCCGACCTGGGGGAAATCCCACTGGCTGGGCGACGCCCGGTGTTCGTCCAACTCAGGAGTCTCGGGGCGGCGGGTCGAGACTCCTGCCTCCCTGTGATGCGGCCGTCAGTGCGTCGACACACAGCCGTCCACGCACACCTTGGCCCTCTAGCGGCTCAGCAAGCGACCAGATCCCGCGAGCGACCCCTATCTACAACTCGGCGATCTGACCCGCAAGATCCGTGAACCTTGTCGCCAGACGTGTTGCGTATCCGGGGGCCACATAGACACCTGCGACATCCGAAAGCCGAAATTGGATGTTGCGAACAGTCCGCCACTCACGCTCCATGTAGTAGTTGTCGATATGGTCCTCGGGCAGGGTTGGGTCGAAGAACTTCACGAATGCCAGGAGATCGTCTTCGATCCAGTCCGCGATACGCGTGGCTGGCCCCTCTCCGATCTCGGGCGATCCTTGATCTCCCGAGCGTGTAGTTCCTCCAAACGCGGGGTTGATCTCAAGCGGCAACAAATCGGCTAGCTCATCCCAATCTTCGCCGACGTCTTCGTACTTGGCCATCGGTTGAGTCTTTGCCCCCATGGGAACATAGAGAACCGGTCTCGCTCCCTTACCGATCAGCAGGCGCTTGCTAAAAGCCAGGCCGAACCGCCGGTACTTCGCCGTGTGAATGTGAAGCGCCTCCTCCGGTATGTCTGCAAAACAGACCATCTCGGGAATATATCGATCATTAGAACTAAAGCTTCACATTCGGTTTGTGAGGCATTCTCGTCACGGTCTTCAACTGCGAGTGCAGTGGGCGTAAGCAGCCAGCCATCTTGGATAATCGCTGCGAGCCGAGAGAAGGCGTCATCGTCGGATACGGCGCTGCGGCCCACGAAATGGACCAAGTCGTCAGACACATAACGCGAAGGCGACATGGCTGTGCACATCATGGCAAGGCCGCCGGTCACCGTTCGCGCCACATACTCGAAAGTCGCTTGAGAGGCCCGTCGGGCTGCCAGTGCGGGATGGGCGCTTCCACGGGGCCATTCGCAGCATCCAGCTGGCCGACGGGAGTCTCGACAGCATGACGGCTTCTGCCCTCCGTAGCCCGCGCCCTCCCAGTCTTTAGTTCAGTTTGCGCTTGGGGTCGGGCTCTTCGCGTGCGTCGAAGAATTCGCGCTTGAGGAGCTGCTCCCGCAGCTCCTCGCGGACGGCCTGCGTCGCTGGGTCGGTTCGGTTGACGAGCTGCAGCCCGACGGCTGCGATGTCGTTGAGGTGCCAGAGCTGGCTGTCGGAGTTGAGCAGTCCGGCGACGATCCGGATCGCACGCTCGTCGTCGGGGTGCTTGGCGGCTCGTTCGGCGACGTCGTCGGGCTGGTCGAGCTCGCCGTTCGCGGCCTGGACGGCTTGCAGGGTGAGGTCGAGCCAGGCCTCGTCGTCGAGGCTTTCTGCGCGGGCAAGCCAGCCGATGGGTTTGACCGCTTCGTTGGGCAGCTCGAGTGCGAGTGCGAGCCGTAGGAACTCGATCACGTCCTCGAGTGGCATGTCGGGCTCCCGGAATCCCCCGAACGTGAGCCATTTGATCGCCTCGGCGACCTGGTCATCACCGGCGGCCCAGAGCGCCTCGAGGACGCTCGCGGGGTCGTAGCCGTCGAGTTTCCAGAGCATGCCGTGCAGGAGGTGCCGTCGCGCACCGTCAGGAGCCCGCCCGAGGGCCTCCAGGTAGAGGTTGCGGTGGTTGGTGAGGAACAACTTGAACGGGGCGCCTGTCTCGAGGTACTGGTCGAAGGTGCCCGGGCCGAGCCCATCGGGGGCGTCGGCACCGACGAGTAGGCTCCAGTGGGAGCGAGTCCACTCGGGTGCCCGGGAGGCGAGCCACGGCAGGTTGCGGGCGAGGATCGCCCGCGCGTGCAGCCCGTCTGGCCCGTCGAGCGCGAGTAGCTCGTCGACAAGCTGGAGCAGCTGCTCGGGTTCACTGTTTCCGTCGCTGGTCGCGTCGGCGTAGGGGATGGCGGTGGCGAGGGCCCGCATCGAGCGCCGGTAGATCGCCCGGTGAGCCGTGGGGACGTCGGGCTGCTCGTCGGGTAGATCCTCGTCGCGGCGGCGAACGGCGCGCTCGATCAGGCCCCAGCCGCGATCGCGGTCGCTGCGTGTAAACGGGGCGTCGGCGTGGGCGAGTTTGGTGATCAAGTCGAGTCCGGAGCTGACGACGTTCGTCCAGCTCTCGATCGGTTCCGGCGGGGTCTGCTCGGTGGTCAGCTTCTGCTCGGCGAGCTCGACCGCGTCGAGGACGTCGGGTACGTGCTCGTGGAGCTCGTCCAAGGTGTCGGCGAGTGCGTTGAGGTAGCGGTCGGCGTACATCGGATCGTCGAGGGCTTCGATGATCGCCGCGGGCTCGGCGATCCAACGGTGGGGGTCGTTGTTGATGGCCTGCTGTAGCTCTTGGCTGGCGTCGTAGCGGGTGGCGTCGCCGAACTCGCCGCTGGGGGTAAACGCTGCAAGCCGCAGGGCGGCCTCGAGTGGCTCGAGCTCAGCGAGCACGTCTGCGCCGATCGCGGTCTCGCGGGACACCGTGAACGCGGTCGCCTTCGGCCACATGTATCCGTTCGGGGATGCTGGGCCCCAGCGCTCCTCGACCTTCTCGTTCGCGCGGGCCCAGGACTCGCGGACGGCGGCGGGCATCACGATCAGCCACCCGTACGCGTGCCGCCATGGCTTCGGCAGCTCCTCGTCCTGGTCGAGCGCGGCGAGCTCCTCGTCGCTGGGCGGGTCACCGAGCGCGTCCAGCATCCGCCGGTCGAGCCCAGGGTGCTCCCGGCCTGCGAGCTCGGCGAGCAGCGCGAGGGTCTCAGGCATGGGGTCCTCACGGGCGACCTCGTCGGTCATCACGGTAAACGCGATGTCAACGTCGGCATCGAGGGTCTCGATCAGGTGCTCGGCGATGAGTCTCCCGGCGAGCGGGGAGGGGAGGTTGGCGAGCATCCCGATCCGCTCACTCGTCGGCGTCCCCTGATCGGCGGCGAGCCGCGCGACGTCGCGGACGGCCGCGACGAGCTGGTCGAACGCGTGACCTTCAGGGTTGAGGGTCAGCGTGTCGATCTTCTGGAGCACCCTCAGCTCACCTGGGAACCGGCCGCACGCGACGCGAAGCTTCGCGGCAAGGATCCCCAGCCAGCGCCGTGCCTCACCCTGGCCGGCGCTGGAAACGGCCACCTGCAAGAGGCCGGCCATCAGGTAGGAGACGTCGGCGGGGGCATCCTTGGCGGCCGCGCCCTCGAGGGCCCGCTTGATGATGCTGATCACCGCCGGGTCGCTGTGCTGCTCGGCAGGGAGTTCGCCAACGTACGCCACGATCTGGTGCAAGACACCGGCGTCACCGGTGCGGTCCTTGGTCACATGCAACACGGCGTCAGCGACTCGGCCGGGGACGGTCCGGGCGACGGCGACCAGCAGAAATGCCTGGTGGTCGCTCAGCTCGCTCCCGGACGGCCGCGAGCGCAGCCACTGCCGGACCTCCTCGGGGTGCGACTCGGCGAGCCTCTGGAGGTACCCGTAGGCGAACCACGGGCCGGTCTCTGGCGGCTGCAGCAACTCGTGATCCGCGAGGGCGCGCAGCCAGCCCGGGCCGTCGAGCGAACCGTAGAAGTAGCCGAGCGTCCGCGGGTCACCGGCCAGGCTCACCAGGCGCGCGATGTCGGCCGGCGTAGGGGCGGTGATCTCGGTGAGCGGGTCGATCTCCGCAAGCCGGTCGCCGATCCGCCCGAACAGCCGTCCGAGCGTGGTCAGCGCGCGCTCGTACAGTCCCGTCGCCTCCTGCACCGTGACGTTCGCGTGTAGGCGGTTCACCTCGCCGATGAGCTCGACGTAGACGTCGATTAGGTCGGCTTTGGTGCGGACGGGCTCGTGGCGGGCGAGCGACCCGATGAGCGCCTCGAGACGCTTGACGTGCGGGCCATCCCCGTCCCGGGCGGCCTCGAGCTCGCTGACGGCTTCCAAGAGCGGCTCGGGCGACCCTCCGTCGCGGAGCTTGTTGGCTCGGTCGATGGTCTGGTCCACCGCGTCGGTCATTGGGTAGTGGCGCTCGCCGCCCATATCGAGCAGCGACATGAGCGCTTCCCGGATGCCGTAGGCGATCAGGTTTCCCGCGCAAGTCCCGGCGCGCTCGATCTGCTCCGCGGCGGCGGTGAGCATGTCCGCTGCCTTCTCGCCCTCGGGCCCGAGCTGGCGCAGCTCCTCGTTCAGTCGCTCTCGTGCCTCTTGATCCACGCCGAACAAGATCGTAGAAGGCCCGCGACCCAGGACCGTCAGCCCCCCGAAGTCAGCATCTAAACGCGACAGAAGTGGCGGCTGAACCACATCGCCAAGCAAGCCGCCGGCGCCTATGTAACCGCAACAAAGGCCAACGAGGTTCTGGCCCGAGACGGCCGACCTGAGAGGGTCAAGACCGAGGGCTACGTCGCCCTGGAACAAACCGCCGAGCTGCTGCGCACACAGCAACCGGAAAGCGTGCGAGACACGGCCTGACAAGCACGGTCCGGCCGCGGTAGCGCCTCGGCAGGCGTCTTACGTGCGTGTGGCATGGAGCGGGAGCATCATCGCGACGCGCGTCACGTCGGGGCTATCGTCAATGTCGATCTCACCCGCGTTCAGACGCCGTTCGAACTCCTCGCCGCTCATTCCCAGGCGCTTCCGCGCCTGTTCATCGACTCGCTGATCCACTCCTCGGGGCCCAGCTCACGGATTTCGATGTCGGCTCGAGTGGGCATCGCACACGCTCTCTGGAGATCGGCCACATAGGCGACCCCATTGATGTTCGCAGGTTCCCCGTCCGGGAGGAGGGTCAGCATCGGGCTACGACTGATGATGGGCCGGCCTCATAGCCCCGAGCGGCGTGCCCGCTTCGCTCACACATGCGTGGTCGCGACCGACTGGCCGCCAGCCGGATGCACACCGCTGGACGCAAGGACTGTGCACTCCATCCCGTCGCCTCTCGCCACATGACCACCTGAGGGTCTGCCGGCTAGCAATGCGGAACTCCACCGAGCAGGCGCCGATACGACTGCGGCTCGTCCCTTGCGACACTCTGCCGACGCTGAACGGGACGACTGCTCCTGGGCGAAAGCGGCAATGTGAGATCCGCGCCGATGGTCCTCGTCGCGCAGCCCAGATGGAGACACGAAGCTTGGCCCGAGTGCGGCGCAGTTCGGTCTGCTCATCGTGGATAGCGCGGATAAGAAACAAACGCGCCATCTCTGCAACCGCCGCGAGATAGCGATCTGGCTTGAATAGGCCATCTTCCCTCCATGCCACGGAGGGCGTATGTGGATGGCTTGACGTAGAGCGCTGGCAGTTGAGACTAGATGAGCGAAGACCCTATAAAGCCACGCACATGCGAGGAGATAGAGCGGAGGGCTGTTCGATGTACGAATATGGGTCGTTGCCACGGGCACGTCAGGACGGTCTCCTTGAAGAGGCGGTCGGCGAGGAGCTTCTCCTCTACGATCGAGACAGCCACATCGCTCATTGCTTGAGCCCGATCGCAGCCTGTGTCTGGCGGCATTGCGATGGCGAGCACGACCTGACCGGCCTTGCCAAGCTCGCCGGGACGAGTGACAGCTTGGTCGCCGACGCGCTGCACGAGCTGCGTGAGAAGGACCTACTCGCCGCCGAGCCGGAACTCACGCCAAGCACCGTACTCGGTGTCTCTCGCCGGGAAGCGATCGGCCGGGCCGCACGCTACGGTGCCGCCGCCGCGGCCGGGTCGATGATCGTCTCCGCGACCGCCGCGACGCCAGCGATGGCCCAATCGGGAGAAGAAAAAGGAGGCGTCGCCTTCTGTTGCGAATGTCTCAAGGTCGCAAATAAACCCTGTGCGTGTTCACAAATCAAAAGGTCAAAAAACGAAAACAAACTAGAAGCCGAAGCAGAAGACAAGGCTAATTGTAAAACATTCTGCGCAGGAGAAACAGTCCTTTGCGCCAATTTGGAAGCTTCTATAGTACATTACAATCAGACATGCCAAACCGCAAGCAACAAGTGCGCTTGATAGTCGCTCGCAGGGCTCGCCTTGGTGTGTTGGACGTCTGGGTCGGGAGGTGGGCGCCAGGCGAGGTGCGTGATGAGCTGGTGCCCCGGTGATGAAACAGTGCTGGGGGTCGTTACGCCAGAATCAAACGCAGAACGGTTGCAGCTTCGATCGTCCTGCATGTGGACTCAGAGTGATCGCGAGCTCGCCGGCTCGCCAGATGCTGGCGGGTCGCGCGAATCACGGTTAAACGCTTGGTGTTCGACCCTCGACCGGGCACTGCATCTTGAACCCGCGGGGCACCATGTGATCGTGGCGGTGGTCGGTTTAGCTTCCCGATGAGCGTGGAGCGTGAGGAGGGTTACCGGCAGCGGGCGTGCAATTTCGCCATCGACGCGCTTACCGCTGAGGTCGCGGGCGCGTTCGCCGGCGAGGGTATTGGTACGGTCGTGCTCAAGGGGCCGGTGCTCGCGAGGTGGCTCTATCCGGGTGAGGTGCGTGCCTACGGTGACTCTGATCTGATGGTGGCGCCTGATGATCGGGCGCGCGCGGTGAGCGTGCTCGAGCGGCTAGGCTTCGCAGAGTATTGCGCGTGGATGCCAACGCCGCTATCCCTGGATCCGGGGGGCACGGCGTTTGGCCGCCGCGGCGCGATGGTGGACCTTCACTGTCAGCTGCCAGGGCTGAACGGCGACCCGGATGCGATCTGGGGTCGGCTCGCTGCGAGCGCTGAGCGGCAGGTGATCGCTGGGGTCGAGTTGCAGGTGCCCGACCGCGACATGGTGCTGTTGCACGTGGTCCTGCATGCTGCGCATCACGCGAACATGGTTGATGGCAAGCCACTGGAGGATCTGCGGCGGGCGCTCGCCCTTGTCGAGCAGGCAGGGTGGTCCAGCGCGCTGGAGCTCGCGCGCGCGTACCGGGGCGTCCCTGCGTTCGCAGCGGGCCTGCGGCTCCTGCCCGAGGGGGAGGATCTGGCCCGCAGACTCGATCTCGGCGAGGTGCGGTCGCTGCAGCACGAGATCCGCCGCGAAGATAACGTGATCGCCGAGGAGCTCTACGCACTGCTCTCCGTCAAGGTCGGTATCAGGCGCAAGCTGGTGATTGCTGCAAGCGATGTCTTTCCGCGGCCTGACTACATGCGGTGGTGGTCACGGCTCGCCCGGCGCGGCAGGTTCGGGCTGGCTGGCGCCTATCTATGGCGCATGATCTGGATCATCGGCCAGGCCCCAGGGGCGATTCACGCGTTGTGGCGCATCCAGCGAGCGAAGGGCCAGGCGTCAGGGGCACGGTGGGGGCGGGTGCGGTGATGGCGATCGCGGTGCTGGTCGGAGACATCAGGTGTGGCTGATCCTGGTCGGGTGGTGTCTACGATGTAGCAGTTTGCGGTGTGTGTGGAGCTGGCGTGCTCTGTTAGCTGGCTGTTTGTTGGGAGAGCAGCGCGTTGGCGGCTTGACTGGCGTCTCCGCGGTCTCCCTCGAGAATCAGGGCGTTGGTCGCGGCGTGCCGCACGGCTGCGAGTACTTGCTCTGGGCGTGAGCGTGCGGCGATTGAGTGCTCTAGGAGTTTGACGGCGCCCTCCCCCGCGGTGCAGGGACGCAGCGCCCAGGTGGCTCCGGGGTGGTAGCTAGTGAACGCGATCACAGCGACGGGTAGGGGCCTGTCGCCGGCTCGCCCGCCGAGGCTCTCGACGGGCTGCTCGTCGGTCTCGCGGGTGTCGTTGATGCGCACCGACAAAGGCTTTGGGTAGGGGTGAACGAGGCCGTCGGCGTCGAGCACCGCGTACTCGTCAGACCAGTATTCCGCACCCGCTTTTACGAGTGCGGCCACGAGCGTGGTCTTCCCCGCGAAGCTCCTCCCTGGAAGGACGATCGCGCGGTCCTCCACGCCAACGACCCCGGCGTGGATGAAAACATGGTCGGGTGCGTGCAGCGCGATGTACATCCGTAGCTCGGCGTCGAGGATGCCGAGCGCAAGTCACAGGTCAAACGGGCCCGCGATCGGCTGTTCGTCGCAGATGACGCGCAGTAGCCCGTCATTGGTGTTCTTGACGAGCGCGAAACGGCCACGCTCGGGTGGGCGCTTCACCGTGCGAGCGCGTGGGGGTAGGAAACCGGAAACAGCTGCGAAGTGCTCGGGGTCGGCGGTGACCGCCACGGTCACACCGAACGCTTCGACAGCCACCGACTCCACCGCACTTTCGCCCGCCACACATGGGACCGTAGCGGGTGTACATTCAGACGATGAACGACGTGCTGGTGGTCGCTCGGCTCGGTCTTCTCCGGATGCGCTAAGAGTCGGTCGAGCGCCTCCGCCGCATAGTTCTCGCCAAGCGCCAGTACGGCCTCGATGGGGCCATCGGTGTCGCCATCGACGCTCTCGACCGCATAGAAGTCAGGCTCCCAAGCAGCATCTTTCGGCGTGAGGCCAGTGCAGGTCCCGTCCGTCTTGTCGAGCTGAAACACCTCGCGCGAGCGCGGTGCATGGAAGCGCCGAAGCAGCATCTGCGGCACGTAGTGGTGGCACTCACCGGGCGCATCCGGCAAAGGCTTGTCGCCGAGGGCGATGGCGCGCAAGTGATTGGCGAACTTACCGGGCAGCTCGACGCTTCGCAGCTGCGCTTCTTGCTTGGCCGTTATCGGAGGCTTGGGCAGCTTCGGCATATGACGCCAACGATATGTCGGCCGTCGGACCCGTAAGTCGGTGGGATATTTCCGCGCGTTCCGGAACCCAGATGCCTTCGACTGTACGCGCGCAGACGCTTGCATTGGCCGTTCGGATATAAGAAGCTCGACGTCTGCTTTCACCTCTGATCGACTGGAGCGGCCATGTCAGCTGGCAAAGTGTTGTTGGGGATAGGTCTCGGTTTGGACGTGTTGGGAACTCTCTTTATCTCGCTTGACGCGTTTCGCGGACAGAAGCAGACCGTGGCGATTTACAAGGTTCTCGATTTTATGTATGGCTTCGAGGCGATCGACCTTCGCTACCGGAGCGGCGAAACGAAGGCCGCGGAGTTTGCGACGCAAGCCCTTAAACAAGCACCAGCCGATGTAAGCGGCCCTGCTGCAGAGGCGTTTGCCAAGCTACGCGAGCAGATGGAGACTGTAGTCCTCCTCGAGGAAGCGGGGAATATTGCCGGCGCCAAGAACCGAGAAATACTCCGGGGTAAGCTCAGCGAGGTCTCTAAGGACTTTGCCTCCAGAAAGCTCATGATCCAGGTGGCGATAGCCGCCGTATTTTTGGGCGGCATATTCGAGCTGGTTGGAGGCGTCATTCTCTAGACACAGGAGGAGGTCCGGATCGCGTGGGGGAATTACAGAAGCAGGACCGACCGGAGGGGACGGTCGCGGCCCTGCAAATCGCTAGAAACAGGCGCGGCGTCGGCCGGAGACGAGACACCTGTTAGGGACGAGCCGCGGTGGTATCGGCGCGCTCGATGCGTTGCTGTATCGGCAGGGCGGAGGGGGAGCCCATCGTGGGCTCTCGCTTTCGCTGACTGGCTTTCAGAACTGTAGGCCGGCGCTGGCGGGCATCATCGGCGCTCGCCGTGAGTTCACGGCGGTGATGATCTCCTCTGTGTCGATCCCCTGTAGGTAGATTGACGTCGTCCCGAGGTTGACGTGCCCGAGCTGGCGCTGGATGATGTTGAGTGGCACTCCCTCGCGTGCGAGCTCGACCGCGTGGGCGTGGCGTAGCTGGTGCGGCGCGAACCGGCGCCGGATCCCGGCATGAGCAGCGAGGCGACGAAGCTCGCTCCGCACCGCGGCACTCGACCACGGCCTGCCGCGCGTCGGCCCGTCGATCACGCAAAACACCGGCCCAACCGGCAGGTCGACGCGCGCCGTGAGCCAGGGTCGAAGCTGCTCCCAGCCCCACCTACGCCGCCAGCCATCTACCAGACGCCTCTGGTCCGGAGCGACCACGAGCGCGGTCCTTGCTCGGACGCTCGTTCTTCGCGCAAACCGAGAGTGGACACAACGGAGGATTTTGATGGAGTGTGGAGTGGATCTACGGGGGCGACCGGGTGTCGGTACGGTTTGATCTGGTTGCAGGGGTTGACCAAACGGTACCCTGGCTACGTGCAAACCGTCGAGGGACAGTTGCTTCATGCCGACGGCGATGCTGTTGTCTGGCACATCAACGGCGGCATTAGATGGGGAGTCCCAAGCGAGTGGCTCTTCAACGAGATTGCTCCGAACCAACCCGTCCGTAACGTGTCACCTGAAGAACTTGAGCAGTATCCGCAGATCCCTCCTGATCGGAGCCTCCTGCAGGAGCGTCCGACTGGGCGCATCCTCATGGCTATTGGCGGGATCTTGTTTTGGGTCTCCCCCGACCATTACCAGCGGATGAACCTTTGGAATCAGGAGTTGATCGTGGTGCATGAGGCATTGCTCGGAGTAGTTTCATACGGGGGCTTGTACAGCAAGCGTCTCGACCACAACTCGCACCTCTTCGCTCGATTGCTGCGCATTCGGGAGAAGCACCGTCTCGATCAGCGCGCTTTTGTGATTGGGGTGTTGAGCGGAGTTGCGGCAACACTGCTGATCAAGGCTCTGTGACTAGAACACCTCGCGGTCGAGGACGAGTACCAGATCGAGTGACTCCGTGAACGTCCGTTCCGCAGCGAGTGGTGTCACGTCCATTAGCACGCTCGTGCGCCCGCGGGAAATCATGACCTGCGGATATCTCGTTTGGCCCGATGTCGCAAAAGAGGACGTCGGCCGGCGGCTCTCGCTCTCCAGCAGTAGAAACAGCAACATCGTCGCCCTCGAGCTGTGGGACGACGAGGCCGTGCATCGCCTGGCAGTTCGCCAAGTGTAGGTCGCCCGCGACGCCAGCGCACTCGTGCACCTCCAGTTCGCGCTCAGCTTTCTGGCATGCAGCCACATGCTTACCGGGGACTTGAACGCGGCCTCGCTCACAATCGATGAAACCCGCTCGATCGCGCAGGCCACCGGCAACCCGGCGCCGGTCAACGCCCCAATGATCCTTGCCGCTTGGCGCGGGCGCGAGCCGCAGGCCTCTGAGCTGATCCAGGCCACCTCCGAGGAAGCGGCCGCGCGACGATGGACATCCAACAACTACGCGAGATCCGTGCTCTACAACGGCCTCGGCCGCCACGACTTGGCGCGCGATGCCGCCTGGGAGGCATTCAAGTCAGGTCCTGTCGGATACGGATCGTTGCTGGTGGGCGAGCTGGCCGAGGCGGCGTCGCGGGTCGCTGACCGAACGCCGCTGGAGTCCGCTCTGCGTTGGCTCTCGCACCCACGCGATCAAGTCAGAGAGGGCACTTGGAATCGAAGCGCGCGTCCGCGCACTGCTGAGCGAGGGGCAGGTCGCCGAGACCCTGTACTGCGACTCGCTCAGACACCTCGCCCGCACGCGTGTGCGACTCGAGCTCGCCCGGACGCACCTCCTTTACGGGGAATGGCTTCGGCGCGAACGGCGCCGCCTGGACGCTCGAGAGCATTTGCGCATTGTTCCGCAAGCTCGACGTGAAGTCACGCACGCAGCTCGCACACCGCATCTCGTAGTTCTCGTCTGCGTTCTAATCTTCCGAGCATGGCTGTCGCAGAGCGCATCGAGGTGGCTGACGCGAGTGAGCGCGAGCGCTACGAGCTGTCGATCGACGGCGAGATCGTCGGCTACAGCGCCTATCGCGCACGCCCCGGCCTGATCGCGTTCGTCCACACCGAGGTCGACGAACGCCTCCAGGGTCGCGGGCTCGCCGATCGGCTGATCAGGTTCGCTCTGGAAGATGCCCGCACACGCGGCCTCGCAGTGCTCCCGTTCTGTCCGTTCGTCAAAGGATTCATCGAACGTCATCGGGAGTTTGAGGCGCTCGTTCCCGAGACCTACAGGAAGCAGTTCGGCTTGTGAAGCGCTACGAGGGCGAGCACATCGAGGTGACCTATGACACAGCGCGCTGCCTGCACGCTGCAGAGTGCGTGCGCGGTCTGCCGAACGTCTTCGATACGACCAAGCGCCCGTGGATCGCCCCCGACGCCGCCGATGCCGACGCGATCGCAGCGGTGATCCGGCGATGCCCGACGGGCGCGCTGCACTACACACTGCGAGAGGGCGAGCCCGAGCGACCGTCGATCCCAACGCGGATCCGGCTACCCGAGGGCGGACCGTTGCTGCTCGAGGGCGACCTTGAACTAGATGGGAAAAGGGAGACGCGCGCCGCCATCTGCCGCTGTGGCCAGTCAGCGAACGGGCCCTATTGCGACCGTAGCGGGCCCTGCCGGCAATGGGAGTACGATCCAGGCCGCCGGGGGCCACCGCTGGTTCCGCCGCGGTGACAGCTGCCGTGTCAGGAGAGGCGCCACTGGCGCGGCGAGCTGACCCAAGCCCGCGGCTGCATATGGCGACATCGCGCGAGAAGCAGCTGACCCTGCTCGCCGCGATACTCGGCACGAGCGTCGTGTTCCTCGACGCGACTGTAACCAGTGTCGCGTTGCCCGCGATTCGAGGCGACCTCGGTGGCGGTCTGGCCGGCCAGCAGTGGGTGACGAACGCGTACCTGCTGGCACTCTCATCGCTGCTACTGCTCGGTGGCTCGCTTGGAGACGTATTCGATCAGAAGCGCGTGTTCTTGCTTGGCGTAGCCGGGTTCGGCATCACTTCGGCTCTCTGCGCGATCGCGTCCTCGATTCCAGAACTATGCGCGTTTCGCGCGATGCAGGGCGTGTGCGCGGCGCTGGTGACGCCCAGCTCATTGGCAGTGATCATCCACGTGTTTCCCGAAGAAGAGCGCGCCAGAGCGATCGGGACGTGGACCGCGCTGAGCTCGATCGTCGGCGTGATCGGGCCGTTCATCGGGGGAGTGTTGATCGCTGCCGGCTCATGGCGCCTGATCTTCTTGCTCAATGCGCCGCTCGTGCTCGTGACCGTGATGCTGATTGCTCGTGGAGTGCCCGGGGGCGCGAGCACGGGCACCGGCGGGCGTCTGGACCTCCCCGGCGCCCTCTTGGCAGCGGTCGCGCTCTCAGGTTCGGTGTTCGCCGTGACCGAGGAGCCGGCGCGCGGATGGAGCACCCTGGTGATCGGCTCGCTCGCGGCGGGGCTTCTGGGAGCGACGGCGTTCATCACCCACGAGGCGCGAGCGCGGGCGCCGATGCTCCCATTGAGCCTGTTCCGCCAGCGCAACTTCGCGATCGGAAACCTCACGACGTTGACCGCCTACCTCGGTCTGGGGGGTGTGATCTTTCTGCTCCCCGTGTTTCTGCAGGAGGTCAGTGGCTACAGCCCCGTTCAGGCAGGGCTCGCCCTCCTGCCGGTCACCTTGCTGATGATTGTGCTCTCCCGCCGCTTCGGCGCACTCGCCGACCGCATCGGCTCGCGGGCGCTGATCAGCGTCGGGGCTCTGGTTGCTGCATGTGGCCTGTTGCTCTTCGTGCGCGTCGATCAGCGCGCGGATTACCTCAGCGACGTCCTGCCGGCGCTGCTCGTGTTCGGGTTGGGACTCGCGATGCTCGTCGCACCGTTGACGGCCACGGTCCTCGGAGCAGTGGAGGAGGTTCACGCAGGCGTCGCGGCGGCCGTGAATACGACGCTCTCGCGCGTCGCACAGCTCTTCGCGGTCGCCGTGTTGGGAGCCGTCGTCTCGATTGCGTTTGCCAGTCGCGTCGACGCGACGCTAGGACGGACCGCGCTCGCTGCCGGCAGCCGTGCAGCGATCAGCCGCGCGAAGCGACAGCCACTCGGCTCCCCAAGCCTCACTGGGGTGTCTCCCGGCGAGCGAGTACTCCTAAGAGCGACCTTTGAGGATGCCTCCGTGCATGCCTTCCGTGTTGCGGACGCAATAGCAGCGGTGCTCGTTGGCAGCGGAGGCCTGATTGCGCTCGCCGGGATCCGCAATCCGCGCCGAAGAGTGGCCGCCGAGCTGTGTCCCGCGGGGGCGCTCTGCGGAGCCAGTCAAGAACTCGTCAGAGCTCGCCAGTTTCGCATCTCAGACCGAGGTTTCGTAGAGCACGCCCTCGAAACGCCATGACGGCAGGTGGGCCCGAGGACTGCGCCCTGAGCCAAGCGTGCTCGTCGCTGGGCGCGTCAGAGCCGTGGGAGTTCGTCAAGCGGTTCGCTGAGCACAACGGTCGTCTGCCTGAGGAACTGATCGCCCGCGCCGAGCAAATCGAGAGCACCATTCGATCAGCGAACAAGACCGCCGCCGCATCCGCAAACCGCTGAGCGCCCTCACTGCGTGGCACAGCCACAGCTTGACCACTCAACGCCCTCAGCCCTAGCCTGCCGGGCTCCGTAAGCCCAAGCGGCACCGGCACGACCCTAACGAAGGTCCTGCACTGTGGTCGGTCGAGGAGATCGCCCGCGAGCTAAGCAACCCCGACGCGGTCGATTCGATCAACGCGCTACAGCAAGCAGGGCTCATCCACCGCACCTCAGACGGCTTCATCTTCGCCACCCGCTCGGCGCTACGACAGATCGAGCTGGTCAGCTACGTCATGTGACGCCACCCCGGCAGGCGCCGCGCCCGAACCCGGTGCGGCGCCTGCCCCACCTCATGCCTGCCCCTATCCAGTAGCACCGACCCCCACGACACAAAGCGGCACTTGCGCGACGCCCGGAGCCGCTGCGACACGATGAGTTGCGAGACAATTATCGCACTGGCGCTACTCGTCTCTGTAACGGCTGTGGCGCGCTCATCACCATCGTGTAGGTCTCTCATCGCCGATTCTGCGACAGCATCCGAAGCTGGCTGCTTGCATCGCGATGTGTGCGACTGCTAGGGTTCCCGCGCTGCGAACACTTCGAGTGGCTGAGCTGGTTCAATCTGCTGTATCTGTGCGCAAATGCAGGGGGTTGGTGTCGAGCATGGAGCAATTAAAAGCTACGGAGAGTCGCGGAGGCATATCGAGTCACGTAAGTCACGTGGCACCTGGGGGAGCGGGTGGCGAGGGTGCGCTGGCGGCTGTCCTTCCTCTGCTCACTGTCGTGGGCACCGGAATCGGCCTGTTGGGCTTCGTAACGTTTTTTGGTGGAGCAATCTTGTGGACTGAGATCGACTCGGCAGGCCTGCCCGCAACCGAAGGCGTTGCACTCGTTCCGAAATCGGTGCTACTTTCGACTGGCGCACATTTCCTGACTTCGGCAATTCTTCTCGCTCTCTTTTCCGTCGCAGTGTTGTGGGTCTATGACGAAGTTCTTCGCGACCGCTTCTTGGGGGCCGCTGAGAAAGTTGAGCAACGCCTTGTACGGGCCAGCGCCGAGCTCAAAGCGGCTCACTCTGAAGCGCTAAACGCTTTCTCTGCAGTACAGGATGCCCACGCGGCGGCGGCGCGAGCGGAGGCGGGAACGCTTGAGGCTCTGAGTACAGCGCCAGGAAATACGGTTTATGCGGAGGCAGCACGCGAGGCAGCAGATGCGAGCGCACGCCTCGAGCAAGAACTACTCGACGCAAAGGAAAGAGCCGACCAGACCGAACGCCGCTTGGCAGAGCAACTACCAGGCCTTGAGCAAAAAACGCAAGAAGTGCGTAGCAGGCTTGCGCGGCGAGAACTGTGGATGCGCCTCACACTACTCGGGCTTCCCCTGCTGGGCCTTGAGCTCTTGCTCACCACGTTCGCGCCGCTTGCTTGGTATGACTACGTCATTCTAGTTGCGCTGAGTGCGACTACGACTTCACTCATTCTTATTGTTTATGCGTACAGGGATCACTTCGCCTGGTTCGCGGTCTCGGCGTTTCTTGCAATCGGCACATACATGGGGTTCACAACGTATTTCCGTACGCGCGATGATCCGGAGGCTGAGCCTGCGGCTGCTCTAGTCGATGGCCGCACGCCTATCGTGGGCTACTTCATCGCCCAAACCTCGGATCGGATCTACTTGGGAATCCCGTCTGGTGGAGGCCTGCCGGGACGAATGATCGAGCTACGACGGAATGATGTCGTCGCTCTAGCGATCGGGCAATCAACGCCGATCCATGATCATCACGCGCTCGATGCAGCCATGCTTCTCAGAACGAGTCTGTGTGCTGGCCTTACGACAGACTCCGCAGCCATCGGTCCAGTCGTCTCGCAGTCAGCCACCCCAGCTTGTCGAGCGGGATAGCACCCCCTCGTCCCCATGCGTGAAAATAAATAATGCCTTACTACGCGGGTGAGCATCCGCCCTTGTGCTGGCGTGCCGTGGAAGCGACGGCTGCTCACAAGTGGGGCCGCGACGCGTTCGACCTCGGAGCCTCCGACGACAAGGAGGAACGATGGCTGAGACTGACCTAACGGAACCCGGGACGACTGACCGTGACACGATGCTTGTCGGCCTCACGGCAATCGGAACCCGCTTGTACGCGGACCCCGGCGACGCCCCACCGGAGTCGACACTCGCTGCAGAGCGTGCCGTGTTCGCGCACCAGTTCGACCCGATCTGGCGCAAGATGACCCGCGACGACCACAGGTGGCTACGGGAGAAGCTGGACAACGAGGACAACGAGGACGGCGCATTTGGTCGCATGCTGGCCGACTACGAGACGCGCAGCAGACAAGGCGCATCAGACCCGCCGACGCCGTAACGGCATCACGGGCTTAGCCCAACCCCATTAATCCCTCGCTACAGCCTCCGCGGCTCTCCGCCGGCCGACAGGCTCCATAAGAAGCTCAAGCAGGCTGTCCAGGTCGGAAACGGGATTCACACCTCGTCCCGACGCTCCCGGAGAGTGGGATGCGAACCCCATCCCTACGGCCGAGCGGCCAGTAACGCAGCAACCAGCCGGGCAACACGATCCTCGCCCAAGGACGCCGAAGGCCCAGCCCCCTCTCGGGGGACTGGGCCGGTTTGAGCCATCCCGGTACGCGAGTTTCGCAGCAATCTCGCTGAGCTACTCAGCGATGTAGCCGACCGTCGCGACCACGTCGTCGTGACGCGCAACGGGCGGCCTGCGGCGGCACTCGTACCCGATCGACGAGTACCAAGCGCTGGAGGAGACCGCCGAGATCCTCTCGGATGCGGAAACCTTGGACGCACTGCAGGCGGGCCTCGATGAGCTCGCGTGCGGTGAGACGATTGAGTTCAGCGACCTGCGCCGCGATTTGGCGGAGAAACGAGCTGCGAGATAGCCGGTGGCGCGATTGGTACTCGCGCGTCGCGCCCGTACGGAGCTGCTCGCACTCGACTGGCCTTTGGTCGACGCGTCGAGGAAGCCCTTGCGCTACTTCAACGCGAACCACATGCCGGCTATCCGCTGCGTGGCAGGGTTCGCGGCCTGTATTCGCTGCGCGTCGGCTCATACCGGATC
>DATHLT010000199.1:0-31182 GCA_035487855.1 Solirubrobacteraceae bacterium | reverse complement strand
CACCGGCTCGAGCACGACCTCGCGTGGACCCTCCTCCACGTGCCCCGCGACGATCGCATCCAGACCGAGTCGAGCCGCAACCTCTATGACCTGCTGGCCACCACCGGCGCCGCAGTAGAGCGCATAGCCAGACCCCATGTTGAAGGTCGAGTACGCCGCTTGCGCATCCATGCCGGCCTGCTCCACGAGGAAGTCGAGCACGGGGGGCACCGGTGGTAGGTGCTCGATGCGGTAGCTGAGCTGCTTGGTGGGTCGCATCAACTTGAGCAGTCCGTGGCCGGTCACGTGGCTCAGATACGTCAGCTCGATGTCCGTCTCCAGCAGCGCGGCAATCAGAGACACATACATCACAGACGGCTCCAGCAGCGCCTCTCCGAACGTGGCGCCGTCGAGCTTCGTCGCGTAGCCATCTGGCAGCCGCCCGGCGATCAGCCGCGCCAGCGAAGCGCCATTAGCGTGCAGTCCACTGGAGGCCACCAGCACGATCTCATCGCCCGGACCGAGGCGCTCCCCGAAAAGTGCCGAGCGCCCGTCGGGCACAGCCCCGACGGCAGCTCCGGCCAGCTCGATGTCCTGCTCGGCGAGCATTCCCGGTAGCGACGGCGACTCTCCCCCGCCCCATACGCAGCCAGCGTCCGTGCACGCCCTGCGCCAGCCCTCCAGCAGCGACGCGGAGCGCTCCTGTTGCAAATACCACTCCGAGGCGCCAGTCGCGAAGTACGCGTTGACCACAAGCGGCAGCGCCCCTACGCAGCAGAGATCATTGAGGATCGCCGCGACCGTGTCGTAGGCGACGTCCGCGAAGCGGTCGATCCCCTGCGTTTCGAGCACGTGGCGGGCGATGATCGACTTGGTACCGAGTCCCTCGACCACAAATGCGAAGGTTCGCTCGCCGAGCTCGAACACGAACGCAGGCTCGCCCCTGGAAGCGTCGAGTGCACGGCCGCCGCGCGCGGCGAGCAGTGGCGAGGTGGACAGTGCCTTGGCCATCGCCAGGCGCTTGCCAGCGTCGAGCGCGTCGTAGTCCACGCCGGCCGCGCGGTAGCTCGCGCCGCCAGGCTCGCCGGCGTTCGCGCCCTCGTGCACTGGGTGGCTCACGCCGTCGTGACTCATCGGCGATGATCCTAGGCCACTGCCCACACCACCGCTTTTCACCAAGGGAGAGGGACCATGGATTTCGAGCCGAGTCAGCGCTGTTCTGAGTTCAAGGAGCGCCTGAGCGCGTTCATGGACGAGCACATCTACCCGGCGGAGGCGGTGTACGAGCGCCAGCTGCGCGAGTCGGGCAACCCTCATCACCAGCCACAGGTGATGGAGGAGCTGAAGGCACGCGCACGCGAGGCCGGCCTGTGGAACATGTTCCTGCCCGACGAGGAACATGGCGCGGGGCTTTCCAACAGTGACTACGCGCCGCTGGCGGAGATCCTCGGCCGCTCGCGCATCGCCTCCGAGGCGTGTAACTGCTCGGCGCCGGACACGGGCAACATGGAGGTGCTGCACCAGTTCGGCACCGACGAGCAGAAGGAGCGCTGGCTGGTGCCACTGCTCGACGGGGACATGCGCTCGGCGTTCGCGATGACCGAGCCTGACGTAGCCAGCTCGGACGCAACCAACATCGAGTTGCGGATCGAGCGCGACGGCAACGAGTACGTGCTCAACGGTCGCAAGTGGTGGATCACGAACGTCTTCCACCCCCACTGCAAGATCATGATCGTGATGGGTAAGACCCAGCCGGACGCACCCACGTATACACAGCAGAGCCAGGTCCTCGTTCCAATTGACACGCCGGGGGTGACGGTCGTGCGCAACCTCCCCGTGTTCGGCTACACCGACCAGGACGGACACGGCGAAATCGAGTTCAACGACGTGCGCGTTCCGGCCTCGAACGTGCTCTCCAAGGAGGGCGACGGCTTTATGATCGCGCAGGCCCGCCTTGGCCCGGGCCGCATCCACCACTGCATGCGCGCGATCGGAGCGGCGGAGCGGGCGCTTGAGCAGATGTGTAAGCGCGCCGTCTCACGCGTCACCTTCGGCAAGCCGATCGCGACGCGCGGCAACGTGCTCGATTGGATCGCCGAGTCGCGTATCGAGATCGAGATGACACGCCTGTTGACGCTGAAGGCCGCGTGGATGATGGACACGGTCGGCAATCGTCACGCGCGCACGGAGATCGCCGCGATCAAGGTGGCTGCTCCGAACATGGCGCTGAAGGTGCTCGACCGCGCGATCCAGGTACATGGTGGGGGCGGTGTCTCTGATGACTTCGGCCTGGCAAGCGCGTATGCGCATCTGCGCACGCTGCGTCTCGCGGACGGACCGGACGAGGTCCACAAGCTCTCGATCGCGCGGCGCGAGCTCGGCCCGTACATCCCGCGCGAGCCGGCGGCGAGCGCGAGTTGAGCGCGCTCGTCTTCCGTGAGCGTCCGGCAAGTGGCACACCGGAGGGACTGCTGGTCCTCCACCACGGCCGCGGCTCGGATGAGAACGACCTGCTGACGCTCGCGGACGTCCTGGATCCCGAGCGGCGCCTGCACGTGGTGACGCCGCGTGCGCCGCTGCAGCTCCCCGGCTCGCAGGGCTACCACTGGTATCTGGTGCCGCGCGTGGGCTATCCCGACCCCGACAGCTTCGATGCAGCACGCCGCCAGCTCGGCGAACTGCACGACGAGCTGTGGCAGCGCACAGGCGTGACACCTGAGCGCACGGTCCTTGGCGGCTTCTCGATGGGTGCGGTGATGAGCTACGTGATGGCGTTCAGCCCGGAGCGCCCGGCGCCAGCGGGAGTTCTTGCGTTCTCTGGCTTCATCGCATCGGTGGAGCACTGGCAGCCCGACCTCGCCGCCCGCAAGGCCATGCGCGTGTTCATCGCGCACGGCGCGCGCGACCAGGTGATCAGCGTGGACTTCGCCCGCGCTGCCGCTGAGCAACTGCGCGATGCGCGCCTGCCCGTCGAATACCACGAGTCCGAGGCGGGACACCACATCGACCCCAGAGCGATCCCGGCGGCTGCGGCTTGGCTGAAAGACACGCTGGCGCGACAGACTGCGCCAGGATCGACCTGAGCCAACCAACGCAAACAACAACCGGCACCATCGCGGCCGAGGGCATAAGGTTTGTAGCAACAGCCACGCAGATCTGGGAGGAGGAGTCGCATGGCAGGCGCAGCGCCGCGTCCACAGTCGTCCTGGAGTCGCTCGCCTGAAGTCCTGATCGTTGGCGCCGGCTTCGGCGGCATCGCCGCAGCGATCGAGCTGCGCCGCCACGGCATCACGGACATAACCATCCTCGAGAAGGCCTCCGACCTCGGCGGCACGTGGTTCTACAACAGCTATCCAGGAGCCGCGTGCGACGTGCCGAGTCACCTGTACTCGTTCTCCTTTGCGCAGCGCCGGGACTGGTCGCGCTTGTGCTCCCCGCAGGCAGAGATACACGCTTACCTGCACGACGTCGCCCGCTCGCATGGGATCGATCGCCTGGTGCAGACGAACACAACAGTTACGTCCTGCGCGTGGGATTCCGAGCGCTGCCGCTGGAGCGTCGAGACGGAGAGCGGCACCGTCCATCAGGCCGACGCGCTGATTCTCGCGACCGGCCAGCTCGACCAGCCGTCGCGCCCCCGGATCGACGGTGTTGACACGTTCGCCGGCCATAGCTTTCACTCCGCCGAATGGGATCACTCCTATTCGCTCGCGGGCAAGCGCGTGGCGGTCATCGGCACGGGTGCGAGTGCTGTGCAGTTCGTCCCCGAGATCGCACCGGTGGTCAAACAGCTGAGCGTGTTCCAGCGCACAGGTAACTGGTTTATGCCGCGGCGTAACCGCCGCTACAACAGAACAATTAAGACAGCGATCGAACGTATCCCAGCGCTGCAGGCGCTGCGGCGACGATTCGTGTTCGAGTACACAGAGTCATTGACGGTGTCAATCCGCCACCCGAACACCTTCGGGCGCATCGCACGGGCGCGTTCGATTCAGTTCATGCGCTCGCAGTTGAAAGATCCGGTGGTGCGCGAGAACGCGTGGCCGGACTACACGTTCGGCTGCAAGCGCATCCTTTTCAGCTCTTACTACCTGCCCGCGCTACAGCGCCCCAACGTCGAGCTCGTGACTGACGCAGTCGCCCAGGTCACACCCACGGGCCTGCGCACCGCTGACGGCAGCGAGCACGAACTCGACTGCATCATCTGGGCGACAGGCTTCAAGACCACGGACTTCATGTTCCCGATGCGGATCATCGGCCGCGATGGCGTCGACCTGCACGAGTACTGGTCCGGCGGGGCACATGCACATCTAGGCATGTGCGTCCCGCACTTCCCCAACATGTTTGTCATGTATGGACCCAACACGAACACCTCAGGCGGGTCGATCATCGTTTACCTGGAGGCACAGGCCGCCTATATCCGCCAAGCGCTACAGGGGCTGCGCCTGCGCTCCGCTGCGGCGATCGAGGTGCGCCCAGAGGTCGAGGACGCCAGCGACCGGGCGCTACAGGCGCGCTTCGCTGGCACCGCATGGACGCAGTGCGACTCCTGGTACCGCGACGAAAACGGGCGCATCGTGACCAACTGGCCGGGGTACATGCGCGAGTACCTCCAGCAAACCCGCGAGCTGGACGTAAGCGAGTACAGCTTCGTCGCGCTGCCAAAGCCAGCCGCCGCCGTAGGTGCTTAGGGTGCCAAGGGAGTAGCGAGCCTATGTACGACTACATAATCGTTGGAGCCGGCTCCGCCGGCTGTGTGTTGGCAAATCGCCTCTCCGAGGATCCCTCCGTACGCGTGCTGCTGCTGGAGGCCGGCGGCAAGGATCGCTCGCTGAAGATCAAGATCCCGGCGGCTTTCCCCGAACAGTTCCACTCCAAGCTCGACTGGGATTTCGCCACCGAGCCCGAGCCTCACGTGGACGATCGCTCGCTGTACATCCCCCGCGGCAAGACGCTGGGCGGCTCGAGCTCGATGAACGCAATGCTTTACGTGCGCGGCCGGCCGCTCGACTACGACGGCTGGGAGGCGCAGGGGGCGCCCGGCTGGGGCTATCGAGACGTGCTGCCGTACTTCATCAAGGCCGAGGACAACGTGCGCGGCCCGTCGGAGTACCACGGCACAGGTGGCCCGCTACGGGTATCGGAGCAGCGCTCGCCGCGAGCTTTGAGCCGCCGCCTGCTGGATGCAAGCGAGGTGGCGGGCATCCCCCGCATCGCCGATTACAACGGCCCCGAGCAGGACGGCGCGTCGATGTTTCAGGTGACCCAGAAGAACGGTACTCGCTTCAGCGCCGCCGACGCCTACCTACGCCCCGCCGTCACCCGACCGAACCTCGAGGTGCGCACGAACATGACCGTGCTCGGCATCGAGCTCGACGGCGAGCGCGCCGCCGGTGTGCGCCTGCGCAAGGGACGCTCCGGGCTTGAGGTCGTGCGTGCCGAGCGCGAGGTGATCCTGTCAGCCGGCGCGATCGGCTCGCCGCAGCTGCTGCTCGCGTCGGGGATCGGCTCACCGCAGGAGCTGCGTGCAGCGGGCGTGGACGTCCGCCACGAGCTTCCCGGCGTCGGACGCAACCTGCAAGACCATCCGTTTGTGACGGTGCTGTGGGAGATCGCAGGCGAGGACACCCTGTATGGGGCGGATAAGCCCAAGCCGCTCGCCGAGTGGCTACTGCGGCGCTCCGGCAAGCTCAGCTCGACTGTCGCTGAGGTCGTCGCGTTCACCCGTACGCGCGGGGGACTGCCCGCGGCGGACATCCAATTTCACATGGGTGCTGCCTACTACGAAGACCATGGCGCCGAGACCTACGACGGGCACTGCATGGTGATCGCGCCGGTACTCGTCTCACCACAGGCGCGCGGTCAGGTGTGGCTTCGCTCAGCGGACCCCACCGCCAAGCCACGGATCATCACCAATACGCTTAGCGAGCCAGACGATGCGCGCTCGCTGATCGCCGGTGTCCGGCTCGCGCGCGAGATCGCCGCGCAGAGCGCTCTGAGTGGACTCGTCGTCAAGGAGCTCAAGCCCGGGCCGGCGAGCGTCGACGAGGCGGATCTGCTCGCCGATCTGCGCCGCCGGCTGATGCTGATCTACCACCCTGTCGGCACCGCGCGCATGAGCGATACCCACCCCGAGGCGGTCGTCGACTCGCAGCTACGCGTGCACGGCCTGGAGGGCCTGCGAGTGATCGACGCCTCGATCATGCCGACGATCACCGGCGGCAACACCAACGCCCCCACAATCATGATCGCCGAGCGTGGCGCCGACCTGATCCGAGCCCATCCACCCGCTTTAGGCGACGAGGCGATGGCGAGCGTCGCGTGAGCGTGTCGATCAACTACCACCGCGAAGGCGAAGGCCAGCCGCTCGTGCTACTTCACGGCATCGGCCACCATTGGCAGGGCTGGCAGCCGGTGATCGAGCGGCTGGTCGATGAGTTCGACGTAATCGCCTGCGACTCCCCCGGGTTCGGACGCTCGGGCGCCCTACCCACGTCGATCGAGCCGACGATCCCAGCGTATGCCGACGCGTTCGAGTGGTTCTTTGCCGAGCTCGGCCTCGAGCGCCCACACGTGGCCGGTAACTCGATGGGCGGCGCGATCGCACTGGAGCTGGCGCGCGGGCGCTCGATTCGCTCGGTGAGCGCATTCTCTCCGGCCGGTTTCTGGACGCCCGCCGAACTGCGCTTCTGTCAGCTCTCGCTGAGCGCGCTCGTGCAGACCCCCGCCGTCGCCCGTCCGCTGGTGGAGGCCCTCGCCCGCACGCGCAGTGGGCGGATCGCGCTGTTCTCACAGACCTTTGGCTACCCAGCCCGGCTGCCCGCACAGGAGGCGGTGGCCACGCTCCGCGACGCCTGGGCCGCGCCCGCGTTTGCACCAGCACTGGATGCCTTCTGCTGCTACCGGGTCGGCTCGCCGCAGCAGTTGCGCAACACGCCAACGACGATTGCTTGGGGCAAACGCGACTACCTGCTGCCGTATCGCCTGCAAGCACCGCGAGCGCGCAAGCTGTTGCCATGGGCCACGCACGTGACACTCGGTGCGGGCCACGTGCCGTTCTATGACGATCCTGCCGCGGTCGCCGCGGTGATCCGCGCGCAGGCTCGCGCGGCAGCCGACGATCGACGTCTGTCGCGCAGCTGACGCAGCTCACTGCCGTCGCGCCGAGGAGGGCCGGCAGCCGAGGCGTGTAACGCCGCTGGCGCTCAGCGGACTGAACGTTGCAAGTCCGTCCTCAACCTCAGGAGATAGTTGCTATGAAGACCATAATTCGCCTCAGCATTGCGCTGCTCGCGCTCGCGGCAGTGCTTGCCGGCACCGCCGGATCGGCAAGCGCGTTCGACAACGGCCCGTTTCACGGCCCCGGGCCGTCCCCCAGGCAGCAACGCGTCCTATTCGTCCAGACCGACAACCCGTCAGGCAACCAGGTGGTCGCCTACGACCGTGCGTTCAACGGCACGCTCACGCAAGCGGGCGTTTTCAATACGGGCGGCCTCGGCGGTGTGTTGAGCGGATCAGAAGTCGACCATCTAGCCTCGCAGGGCTCGCTGGCGTTCGACCAGGCCAGCGACACGCTGTACGCGGTCAACGCAGGCAGCAACACGATCTCCGTGTTCTCGGTGTACGGCGACCACCTGGTGCTGCGCCAGGTGCTCAGCTCCGGCGGAACCTTCCCCGTGAGCATCACCGTCTCCCGTGGGCTCGTATACGTGCTGAACGCCGACGAAGGCGGATCGGTGCAGGGCTTCGCCACCATCTTCGGCCACCTAGTCCCCGTCCCGGGGTCAAACCGCGCCCTTGGCTTGAATCCATCGGCAACGCCGCAGTTCGTGAACACGCCTGGCCAGGTCGCCTTCTCGCCCAACGGGCAGCAGCTGATCGTGACCACCAAGGCCAACGGCAGCGACATTGACGTATTTCACGTCTACCCATTCGGGCAGCTGTCGCCAACGCCCGTCGTCAACCCCGAGGGTGAAACCGTTCCGTTCGCGATCAGCTTCGATCGCGAAGGACACCTCGTGATCGCCGAGGCTGCCGGCTTCTTGGCGAGCTTCTTGCTGAGCCCAAACGGCACCGTCACACAGCTCGATTCCGTAGCGACCGAACAGAAGGCCACCTGCTGGGTGGTTGCCAATGGCAGCTTCTTCATTGCCTCAAACGCTGGTAGCGCCTCGCTCACGGGCTTCCTGTCGGGTCCCGGTGGGACGTTGACATTGCTCGGCAACGAGGCCACCGACGCTGGCACAGTCGACGCGGCGGTATCCGACGATCAGCGCTTCCTCTACGTGCAGACTGGCGCAGCCGGCATCGTGGATGAGTTCGCGGTCAGCCCACACGCGCTGACCGAGATCGGCTCGGTCACGGTGCCAGGCGCCATCGGCGGCGAGGGGATCGTCGCCCAATAGCTCAAGACGAGTCAGGCAGGCTACGGCGTCCGTGCGGGCGCCGTAGCCTGCACGGCGAGCCATGAACGGCATGCACAGTGATTCCAACCTTTCAACTAAGCTCCCGGCATGCGCGTGGGGTTGATCTCCGCCATCGCCGGCCCACGCCGGGGGGCGCGCGAGGGGGCAGCCAGCGTCGACGAGGACAGCGAACTCGTCACGCGCCTGCGAGCGGGAGACGAGCAGGCATTTGTGCAGCTCGTCTCACGCCACCATGCTGCGATGCTGCGTCTCGCCAGCTCGTTCGTCTCGAGCCCTGCGGTCGCGGAGGAGGTCGTCCAGGACACTTGGTTGGGGGTGCTACGCGGCATCGACGGCTTCGCTGGGCGCTCGTCGTTCAGGACGTGGCTGCTTCGCATCCTCGTCAACCGCGCGCGGAGTACCGGCGTGCGTGAGCATCGCAGCGTCGCCGTCGGCGATGCCGGACCGGTCGTCGACCGCTCTCGCTTTGATGCCTCGGGCGCGTGGATGTCGCCGCCGCAGCACTGGATCGAGGACAGCGAGGACCGCATGCAGGCACAGGCATTGGCGGGGCAGATCCAAAAGACGCTCAGCGAGCTCCCAACCCGCCAACGCGAGGTGGTCGTGCTGCGCGACGTCGATGGGCTCAGCAGTCATGAGGTATGCGAGGTACTCGAGATCAGCGACGCCAACCAGCGGGTGCTGCTGCACCGCGGCCGCAGCCACCTGCGCCAGGCGCTCGAAGCGGAGATGAATCGAGCATGAGCATCTTTTCCCGCAACGACGAGCTCGTCTGCCAGGAAGTCGTGGAGCTGGTCACCGACTACCTCGAGGGCACGCTCTCTCGCTCGCAGCGCCGCCGCTTGGAGGCACATCTTGCCGCGTGCGAGCACTGCAGTGAGTACCTCGAGCAAATGCGCACGACGATCCGCCTCACCGGCCGCCTGCAGGCCGAGGACCTGACGCCTGAGATGCGCGACGAGTTCACAGCGATCTACCGGCGCTGGCGCTCAGAAGAAGACTGACGCGCCCGACCATCACCGGCGCTGGGCGCCGGGCGCTGCGCTAGCGTCTCGGGCCCTGTGGCGAGGACCGGACGGACAGTAGCTGTCGCGCACCGATCCCGTGAAGGCACGCGATGGGCCGCAGTCGGGATGCTTGTGCTCGTGCTGATCGCAGTCGCACTGGCAAGACGAATCACCACGCAGGGCACGCCCACGCTCGTCATGCACCGCACGCTCGCGGCAGCTGTGCGCGTTCCCGGAAGCCCACCGGCGCTGGCATGGCCGCGCGAAGGCCAAGCCGCGGTCGAGGTCCCTGGCATCGGTAGCTTCGGCACCAGCGGCAGTTCGAAGGCCGTACCGATCGCCAGCGTGGCGAAGGTGATGACCGCCTACCTGACCCTGCACGAACACCCATTGGCACCCGACGCACCAGGCTTCGTCATCAAGATCACGCTGGCCGACGTCCAAGAACAGGGCGAGCGTGCCGAGCTGGGCGAGTCCAACGTCCCCGTCCACGTCGGCGAGCGGATCACCGAGCGCCAAGCTCTGGAAGCGTTGCTGCTGCCATCCGCGAACAACATCGCCGCGGTGCTCGCGGTGCACGAGGCAGGCAGCGTGGCAGCGTTCCTCACGCGCATGAATGCCGCCGCAAATAGGCTAGGCATGGCCTCGACCAGATACACCGACCCGAGCGGATTTGTCCCCACCACCGTCTCTACCGCCAGCGACCAGTTGAAGCTGGCATGGACTGCCATGCGCCTGCCTGCGTTCGCCTCGATCGTCGATCAGCGCTCGGCCTTGCTACCGGTCACCGGGCGTGTCAGCAACTTCAACGGCCTCGTCGGCATCGATGGTTACGTGGGCGTGAAGACTGGGTCCGACAGCGCGGCTGGAGGCTGCCTGGTGTTCGCCAAGCGTGTCGCCATCGGCGGGCGTAACGTGACCGTGCTCGGCGTGGTGCTCGGTCAGCGCCAGGGCCCGCTGGTTGAAGCAGCGCTCGCGAGCGCTCGCCAACTAGGCGACTCTGCGGCAGCGGCACTCCGCGTCGAGACGCTGATCCCCTCCCACACCGAGGTCCTGAGCGCCACCAACGCGAACGGAGCGCGTGCGACCGCCGTCAGCACACGCCCGCTGCAGCAGATCGGCTGGCCCGGACTGCGCTTTCCCATCCGGGTCCGCTTGCGTTCCTCTGCAACCCAATTGCACGCCGGCGAGCAGGCGGCCACCGTCGCGGTCGGTGGGGCCGGCGGAGCCACGACCAGCGCGATCGCCACCCATGCGCTCGGCGGCCCGTCATTCGACTGGCGTGTGCGGCACCTGCTCTAAAGAACCTGTTTCGGGTTCTGAGCAGCGTCGACTACGACCACCGCTCGGCGTGCATCGACGGGCGGCGCTCGGTTGGTACCCACAGACCAACGAGCAGCTCGTCGATCGTGACCCCCAACCCGTCCGCGAGGATGTACAGCGTGGTCAGCCGCGGCTCGACAACGCCCTGCTCGATTTTGCCGATCTCGGTGCGATGCAGCCTTGTAGCGTCAGCAAGGCGTTCCTGCGAACAGCGCGGACGCTTGGCGACACGCACGCGACGAACGTTAGCTCCAAACCCGTCCAAGAATGCGACCAACTCGGCCTTGTAGGACTCCATTGTGCTCATGGCCCCACTCTCCCGGTAGACAGAGAGGAATGCGACCGATGCCTGTGTGGCACTCGCCGGAGTGGCCGACGTCCGTATGCCACACGATCGAGTGACTGACTGTTGTCTACAGGCCGGGATGCGAGCGGATCCCCCCGATTGATCACTGTCGAGCCGCCCACGTCCATACGAACGTATGTTCGCACATCACGCAAGGTCTGTCCACTTGTGCGGGCGACTCGAATGTCTGTTATCTGTACGGGCAGCCTTACATCGTTGACAAGCAGCGGCCGACCGCAGGGAGACCGTCATGGACAGACGCACCGCGCACCGCGGAGCAGCCGACGCGCCGCCGCGAAACGCGACGAGCGGTGGCAATTGGCGATTCACACCGCGTGGCGGACGCGTCGCCACGGCGCTGCTGGCAGCTTTCGGGGTCCTCGTGGCACTCGCCGCTTCGAGCGCCATCGGACAATCGACCCAAGTAGCTGTTAGTCCCGCACCGCAGATCCCCGCGAGCGCCGTGAAGCTCGGCCCGGCTCCAGGCAACACCACTGTGTCCGGCGCCGTTGTCCTGCGCCCGCGCGACGCTCAAGCGCTGGACAGCTTTATCGAAGAGGCTACCAGCAAGAGCTCGCCCCGGTTCGGCAAATACCTCTCCAAGGGCGAGTTCGCGGCCCGCTTCGGGCCGAGTGCCGCGACTGTGGCAGACGTGCGCGAACAACTCTCGCGCGATGGGCTCAACCTCGGCACGACAAGCGATGGCGGGCTGCTCGTGCGATTCTCCGGCTCAGCCACACACGTGGCGAGCGCGTTCGCCACAGGCCTCGAGCGCTACCGACTCCCAGATGGCAGGCTCGTCCGCGCGACCACCTCAGCGCCAACCCTGCCGCAATCGCTTGCCGGCTCGGTTGCGACGGTGGTCGGGCTCGATGAAATCACCCACCCCCACCGCCTGCAGGTGCGGGCCAAGCTCTCGCAGATCTCGCTGCACGCGGCCTCGACCGGGGCCGCGTTCAAGCACCCAGCAGGCTCGCCGCAGCCCTGCCATGACGCCACCGCCGACGCGCGCCAAGCGGGGGGCCTGACAGACGACCAGATCGCAAACGCTTACGGCGCCTTCGGCCTATACGCATTGGGCGATACCGGCGCGGGGGTGCACATCGGCATCTACGAGCAGGAACCGTTTCTCGCGTCCGACATCCGGCGCTTCGACAGCTGTTACTTCGGGGCCACTGCCGCCGCGAGCATGATCGGACGGCTCAGCGTGGTCCCGATCGAAGGCGGCTCGACTCAGGGACCCGGCGAAGGCGAGGCGTCGCTCGACGTGGAGGACGTCTCAGCGATGGCGCCAGGAGCAAGCATCGACGTCTACGACGCGCCCGAATCGCTCGCCGGCGAACTCTCGGAGATCACCGCGATGGTCGACGAAGACCGCGATCAGATCATCACCTCCAGCTGGGGAGAGCCATGCGAGCAGGAGGCCGAGGACGGCGAGCCGGGCGTTCAGCAGGCGGAGAGCTACCTCTTCCAACAGGCCGCCGCACAGGGCCAGACGTTCATGAACGCCGCGGGCGATACCGGTAGCGACGCCTGTGAAGAAGTGCACCGCGAAGTCAACGTGCAGAGAGGGCAGGCACCGGTGTCCACAACCGAACTGGCGAGCCAGCCCTATGTGTTGGCGGTGGGCGGTACGACCATCACCAACGCCGCCACCCAGCCGGCCGAGGAGCACGTCTGGAACGACGGCCCAGAAGGTGGTGGGGGCGGCGGCGGCATCTCGCAGGCGTGGGCGATGCCCAGCTGGCAGCGCGACTCCGCCGTGCCCGGCATCGTTTTGCCCGGTAACGCCGAGTACACCAACGCCGCGAGCGTGCAGCAAAGCTTTGGCTACCCGAGCGGGTTCTGCGACGCGACGCTCCAGGGCGCGACGAGCACCACGCCGTGCAGGCTTGTGCCGGACGTCTCAGCGCAGGCCGATGAGTACACCGGTGCACCCACCGTCTACAGCGAGGCATTCAAGGGCTCAGGCGAATACGACACACCCGACGGCTGGGTGACCACCGGAGGCACCTCGTCTGCCAGCCCCATCTGGGCGGCAATGCTCGCCCTCGTCGACGCCTCGCCGACGTGCAGGTCGAGCGCCGCCACTGCCTCGGGCATAGGCTTCGCGAGCCCACTCCTATACGCGGTCGCGTCCAGCCCGACTGCGTATTCCGCTTCGTTCAACGACATCACCGAAGGCAACAATGACGTCTACGGCCTCGACGGCGGCAAGGTGTACCCCGCCACCACGGGCTACGACATGGCCTCGGGACTCGGCTCGCCGCGGGTGAGCGGCCCCGGCGGCTCGGCGGGTCTCGCCTACTACCTCTGTAGCTACGCCGGCCACGCGATCCGGCCGGCCGTCACCTCGCTCTCGCCCAGCTCCGGTCCGACCGTGGGCGGCGAGATCGTCAAGGTCACGGGCAGCGGCTTCGAGAACGCCGGCAGCGCCGATGTCAGCGGTGTGCAGGTTGGTGCCTGGCACGCAGCCGCGAGCGCCATCCACGTACTTAGCAACACCGCCCTGACCGTGACGCTCCCTCCTGCGCGCGATACCTTGCCAGCAGGTGCGCCGCCACCGCAGGGCGGCGCGGGCGCCGTCCAGGTCATCGTCACGATTGCCGATGGCCAGTCCAGCGCACCCGGCCCCGCCTCGGCGTTCCAATACGTCGATGGCAGCCATAACGGTTCGCTCCCAAACGTCAGCGGGCTCAGTCCCTCGGGTGGGCAGGAGAGCGCGCCCACGCCCGTAACGCTTCTCGGCTCCGGCTTCAGCGACGCGACGAGCGTGACCTTCGGCGCCGTCAACGCGAGTACGTTCAAGATCCTCAGCGACTCGCAGATTCAAGTCACCCCGCCGCCGTATTCCCCCCAAACCGCATGTGCGCCGCTGCCCAAGACCGGGGTATATGCAGGCGAGAGCGCCGGCAACGACATCTGCCAAGTGCAGGTGGTCGTCCACGGCCCCTCAGGCGCGAGCGCCACCGGCAAGATCCTTGCGCCACTGGAGGGGGCCCCTACGGCCGAACAGGACGGAGCGCTCGAGGCACCCCCCGGCTGCGGCTGTGAGGTGTACCCCGCCGCCACCGAGTTCGACTACGCCCCCGCTCCCGAAATCACTTCGGTATCGACGTCCCAGGGCGCCGCCAGCCTCGCCAGCGAGACAGGTGAAACGCTCGTGACCGTTCACGGTCGCGGCCTCAGCCGTTTCACCTTCGACTACGCGTTCTTCGGTCAACCGGGACTGGAATCCTCGCTCGCCTACGGGATCTCGTTCGCGAGCGGCACCGAGCTACAGATCACCGCTCCCGCGATCGCCTCATCGCCGCAGACAGCGACCCTGCAGCCCACGAGCCTGCCGTTCTCCGTGCGCACGCTGGCCGGCTACTCGGCGCCGACGCCAATCGAATATGCCGGTGTGCCGCGCGTATCCGCAGTGGCGAACACGACCAGCAAGATCACCCTGGAAGGAGTCGGCGGCGCCCCCGACACCGGCGGCACACCACTCTCTATCTCCGGCAAGGGAATGGAGGGGCAGGTGACGGTCGTGCGCTTCGAGGGCACTGAGGGCCCAGAGTCACAAGGCACCAACTACGCCTTCAACGCCACCAGCGACAAGCGGTTGCTCACGCAGACGGTGTCACAGAATCCCGCGCTCGTAAACGTGCAGGCATGCACGGTCAGCGGCTGCAGCGCCACCTCGAACGGCGACCAGCTGTACCTCTATCCCCCAGGCCAGGCCGCCGTCGAATCGCTGACACCGAGCAAGGGCAACTCGGCCGGCGGCACGACGGTGATTGTTCACGGCCAGAACCTCGGCTGTCCGCTCGCAGTCGCCTTCGGGGAAAGCCAGGCGGAGTCGTTCACCCCCGTGCAAGCGCTGCTCGCCTGCGGCTCCACAACAGCCGTGGATGCGGTTTCGCCCGCCGGCAGCCCGGGTAGTGAAGTGCCTGTCACTGTGACCACGCTCGAGAGCTACTTCACAGGCAGTGGTGACGCGCCGAGCACGGCTCGGTTCCGCTTCACCGGTCCGTAGCTTCACCGGTCCGTGGACGCAGCGACCGGCTCGCCTCCGGGTTCGATGAAGGCGCCACCGGACAGCTGCGAGAGGTGCTCGCGCACCCACTCACTCGCACCCGGACCATGTGTCGGCACGACCTCGCTCAGCTCGATCGGCTCATGACACGTTCGGCAAACGAGCTGTGGGTCAGCGTCACCGCCACAGCGCGTGTGTCGCAGCACAATCGAGCGGCCATGCGCGCCGGCAAGATACTTGTCGCCCCACTGGAGCAGCGCGACGACGATCGGGAAGATGTCGCGTCCGGCTTGCGCTAGGCGATATTCGTTGCGGGCCTTGCTCGGGCCGTAGGGATGCTCCTCGAAGATCCCCTGTGAGACGAGCATCTTCAGGCGACTACTGAGGATGTTGCGCGAGAGCCCGAGGTTCTCCGCGAACTCGTTGAAGCGCTTGGCTCCGAAGAACGCCTCCCTGAGGATCAGGAAGGTCCAGCGGTCGCCCAGCAGTACGGCAGCTGCTCCAGCCGAGTCCTCAAAGTCCGTGTCTGCAGGCATCAGACGATGGTAGCGACCCACTATCGATAGTGATACGCTACCGATAGCTAATCGATACTGAAACTGATGGCAAGCTGCGAGACCGATGACGGAGGCAGCAGATGAGCACAGCGAGAACCGCCACAGCTGAGGAACCCGGGCAACTCGGCCAGCCCACTGTCATCTCTAACGGCGAGACACCGCGATGAGAATCCACAGCATCCACGAACGCGCCCTGCCACCCGGCGATGCGCCCGGCTCGTTGATCGATGGCCTGGCCGGGGACGACGATCGACTCTGGCCTCACGACCGCTGGCCCGCGATGCGCTTCGAGGGAGGCCTGCATGGGGGCAACCACGGCGGCCACGGACCGATCCGCTACCGAGTCCTCGAGCACCAGCCCGGCCAACTCGCCCGCTTCGGCTTCACCGGCCCGCCGGGGCTCATCGGCGAGCACCGCTGGGAGCTCGACTCCAACAGTGACCCTGTCGTGCTGCGCCATGTCCTCATCGGGCACACCGAGGGCAGAATGCGCTGGCAGTGGCCACTACTGTTCGAGCCGCTGCACGACGCGCTGGTCGAGGACGCCCTCGACCACGCGGTCGCGGAGACTTCCGAAACGGTGTACCTACCGGCGCGCTGGCGCCCGCGAGCACGGATCCTGCGCTGGCTGCTCGACGGCCTGCTCTGAGGGATCGCACTGAATAGCCCGTATAAGCTGTCACAAAAACCGCCGCGGCGGGTTAACAAAGGATGTGGACTTCCTTACGGCCACCGACGGCGAGCTGTTGGCGGCATCGCGCTCCGAACCAGATGCGTTTGGAGCGTTCTACGACCGCTATGAGCGTTCTGTCGTGGGCTACTTCGTTCGTCGCACGGGAAATCCGGAAGTCGCGGCCGATCTGACGGCGGAGGTGTTCGCGGCAGCACTTGTCGCTGCGGGCCGATACAAGCCACAGGCACCGTCGGCCGCCGGCTGGCTGTTCGCTATCGCACACAACAAGCTCGTCAACAGCCATCGTCGCGGGCGTGTAGAGGCCAACGCGCGCCGACGGCTGGGGATCCGCGAGCCGATCGAGTTCTCCGCCGATGAGCTCGAGCGGGTGGAGAGGGCCGCCGGCGAGAACGGCTGGGTGATCGAGCTGCTCGAGCAACTGCCGGAGCTCCAGCGGGAAGCCATCCGCGCACGGATCCTCGACGAGCGGCCCTACCCCGAGATCGCGAGTGAACTCCAAGCATCGGAGCTCGTCGTTCGCCAACGGGTGAGCCGTGGCCTGGCAAAGCTCAGAGACGCACTGGAGGAAGGATCATGAATCTGCTGCCGCAGGTCAGAAGCCAGCTCCACGATGCCGCAGAGCGCCGAGCGCGCCGTCGGTTCCTGCACCTCAATACTTCAGGCCGCGGCGGTCAGCGACGCGGATGGCACCGAACGCCATTGATAGCCCTCGCGGTCGTGCTCGGCGTGGCAGGCGCAGCATTTGCCAGCGGCGTGGTCCAGTTCGGTGCGCCCGCGCCAAAGTCGCGCATCGAACTGTTCACTGCGCCCCACTCAGGCGATGGCGAGCTGAAGCCAGGGACGGTGCGCATGCTTGCAATCTCAACCCCCGACCCAGGCGGTGGAGTGCCGTGGGGCATACGCGAGTTCTCCACGAGCCGAGGACTTGGCTGCATCGAGGTCGCCCGCTTGGTCGCGGGCAAGCTCGTCGCGGTCGGGCAGGACTCCGCGTTCGGTAACGACGGGCGTTACCACGAACTCAGCGCCGCCAGTGGAGGCGCCGGCTACGGCGATTGGTGCGCCTCGCTGGACCGCTACAACCGGCTCTACATCAACGACATGTGGGGCGAGCAGCCGGCAAGCGCGTGGCAGAGTCGCTGCTACGCACCAGGCTCGCCAGCCGGAGGCCACCAGCGCGGTGAACCGGAGTGCCCGCTGAAGGACGAGCGCAACCTCTACTTCGGGCTGCTCGGCCCAGACGCCGCGAGCGTCACCTACGTACTGAACGGCAGGCATCACACGCTGGCCACGAGTGGCCCTGAGGGAGCCTATTTGATCGTCACGCGCTCGACTCCCGGCCAGCTCCTCAAGGGCGTTGGCACCGGCGGCGTCGTGCCCGTCGACGGGCCGATCACCGAACTGCACTACCGCGATGGCGCAACGTGCCACCTAACTCGGCGCAGCTGGATCGGGGGCGCATACGCGTGCACCCCAAGCATGCAGGTGCCCGTCGGCTACGTGGCGCCCCAGGATCTCTCCTACAGCCACCAGCAAGTCGCAACGCCACTGAAGGTGAAGCTGATCCGCACACACATGGGCGGCTACGAGCTGGGCCTCGCGTTCACATCACGCGTCGCGTTGACGAACGCCGGCTCCGGCTACGACTTCATTTGGTCGGTGCCTGGTGCGCTACACGAAAACCAAGGCAACTACGGAACCGAATGGAACATCGCCGCGGGTCAGCGGGTGAGCACCACCACCTGCCCACTCCCGCCCGGCTTGATCCACGGGACCGTCAGTCTGCACGAGCCTGACGAAATCTTCAAGCACAAGAGCGAAGTGGTCTACGCGTACAAATACGAAAAACGTGGGGTCCTAGTGGCGAGCTTCTCAATCCGCATCCCGGGAGCCCCGGGCCACGTGAGACCGGAACACGAGCAGAAGATCGATCCTCAGACCCATCGATTCGAATCACCTTTCGAGTCATGTAGCACCCGCCCGCTCCTACCTCGACGCTAAGGGACTCGCGGCGGTCAATCCACGAACAGCCCGCGCACGACCCGCTCCGCGAGACTCTCGTCTTGGGGCGTACGCCCCGCTACCCCAATTGCAAGGCCCTCGAGCGCTGACAGATATGCCGCCGCCATGATCCGCGCCGGCGGTCCAGGCGGTATCGACCCGGCTCGCCGCCCCCGGACAATGAGCTGCTCCACGCGCTTACGCAACGAGGCGGCGACGCTCCACACAGCCTCGCCCACCGGATGCTCGCGCTCGGCGAACTCGACGCGCAGCGTCATCAGCACCCGCGCACGTCCGTCGCGGCAATACACGATATGCCCGCGCGCCAAGGCAACAAGCACCTCCAGTGGCTCGTCCTGTGGATCCACTGAGTCCCCCACTTGCTGCTGCCATGTCGCATCTACCCACGCGACCACAGCAAGCGCCAGGGCTTCCTTGTCCTCGAACAGGTGGTAGATAGCCCCGCGGGTGTATCCCGCCTGTGCAGCGACATCGGCCAGCTTCAGGTCTCCGTAGCCGTCACGGGAGAGCGCCACCGCCGCGGACTCGAGCAGGGCAGCACGCGTATGCGCGCGCCGCTCGGCTTGGGAGCGGTGGGAGCCGCTGATGCCGGCCGGCTTCACAGGAGACATACGTGCACGCACGAACGTAGGTTACGGATCGTTACGGATCGGTCCAACGGCCTCTCGCCTGTGCCGGCGCGCTCCTACACTGCCATCGTGACGCCTGACGCGCTCGCCAATCTCGCACACCTGCGCCGCGCGCGCGATTTGATGGACCGCGAGTATGCGCGCCCGCTGGCCATCGCCGCGCTCGCCCGCACTGCGCTGATGTCGAGCGCACACTTCTCGCGGCAGTTCCGCGCGACGTACGGAGAGACGCCTTACGCCTACCTGATGACGAGGCGAATCGAGCGGGCAAAGGCGCTGCTACGCCACGGCGACCTATCGGTCACTGAGGTCTGCGCGGCAGTCGGGTGTACGTCGCTCGGATCGTTCAGCGCCCGTTTCACCCAGCTCGTGGGCGAAGCGCCGACCGCGTATCGGGCTCGCGACCACGGCGCGCTCGCGCGCGTGCCGGGCTGCATCGCCAAGGACCTCACACGCCCGAGCCGCAAACCAAGCAGGACCAGAGAAGCGCGCGGAAAGCCGGCTCCCTAGTGTTGGCGACATGAACCTCACTCTCTCCCAATGCTTCGTCCTAATCCATGATGCCGAGCTCGCGTTGGCCTTCTACTGCGACACGCTCGGCCTCGAGCTGCGCAACGATGTCGCCCGCGGAGACTTCCGCTGGATCACCGTCGGCGCTGGCGCCCAGCCCAGCGTCGCGATCGTCCTTACGAACTATCTGAATGGCAGCCCCGCAGACAACGACGCGCTCGGCGCCCTGATCGCCAAGGGCGCCCTCAACGGCGTGCACTTCCACACCGACGACCTCGATGCCACCTTCGAGAAGCTGCAAGCGTCGGGGGCGGAGATCGTGCAGGAGCCGACCGACCAGCCATGGGGCACGCGCGACTGTGCCGTGCGCGACCCATCCGGTAATCAGGTGCGCATCGACCAGCCGCCGGCCGCGTAGACAAGGAGACGCAATGACCAATCACAGCACCGGAACGCGCGAGGAGTGGCTCTCGGCGCGGCTCGAACTACTAGACGCCGAGAAGGAGCTGACGCGGCGCGGCGATGAGCTGGCGCGGATGCGACAGGACCTGCCATGGGTTGCAATCGAGAAGGAGTACCCCTTTGAGACAGATGCGGGAACGGCGTCCCTGGCAGACCTGTTCAAAGGACGCTCGCAGCTGATCGTCTACCACTTCATGTTCGGGCCTGACTTCAAGGCCGGCTGCCCATCGTGCTCGGCGATTGCCGACGGCTTCTCCGGTTCGGTGGCTCACCTGGTCAATCACGACGTCGCGTTCACAGCGGTGTCGCGAGCGCCGCTGGCAAAGCTGCAGGACTACAAGCAGCGGATGGGCTGGAGCTTTCCGTGGGCGTCTTCGTTTGAGAGCGACTTCAACTACGACTTTCACACATCGCACACCGACCGGGAATGGCAATCGGGCGCCGTCGACTACAACTTCCGCACCGCTGACTTCCGCCCGTCCGAGAAGAGCCCCGGGCTCATCGAGATCGCCTCAGGCGCCGGCACGGATCCCGTGACCTATAGGAAAGAGGGCCCAGGTATGAGCGCGTTCGCCCTCGAGGATGGTGTGGTGTATCACACCTATTCGGCTTACGGACGAGGAGTGGACTCCCTGTGGGGAATGTACTCGTGGCTCGACCGAGCACCGCTCGGGCGCAATGAGCACGGAATCTGGTGGCGCCGCCACGACGAGTACGAGGGCGGTTGAAGATGAGCGCGTTCAGGCGCCGAACCAGCGAGCGCGGCGGCTCGAGCCGAACTGCTCCTTCTGTGCCATCTGCTGCGCGGAAGGCGCATTGAACGTACCCGTTTTGGTCGGGCCGGACAGGAAGTCGATGTCGACGCTGCCGATACGGCCCTGGCCGAACTCGATGTAACAGGTGCCTCGCCCGAGATGACGCTCGGGTGGCTCGCCGCCGCGCAGCTGGGAGATGATGGTCTGCGCGACGACCCGAGCGGCTCCCTCCGCGAAAACGCCGGCCTTCGGGACTCCCGCGGTTGCAACGTCGCCGACGGCGTACACGCCGGGATACCGCGTCGCCAGGGTGGCGGAGTCAACGGGTATGTAGCCATCCTCGGTCATGCCGCTCGCGATCACAACGTCCGCGGCGCGATGCTGTGGAACGCCGAGGAACAGATCAAAGGGCAGCTCGCTGTCATCGTCGAGCACAGCCGTGCTACGCGAGCCGTCCAGCGCAGCCACACGCCGCCCACAGAGCAGCTTGATGTCACGCGCAGCAAACTCCCGTTCGAGTGCGGCCGATGTCTCCGGTGATGGCGGCACAGGAGTACTCAGCGGCATTACCATCGAGATCTCGCACGCGTCGCGCACCCCGCGCCCTTTGAGCTCGTCGTCGAGCATCAGCGCACACTCGCTGGGAGCCGGCGGGCACTTGAAAGGAGCGCCGCAGATCCCGATCACGGCATGCCCGCGTGAAAACGACGGGATGATCCCCGCGAGCCGTTCGGCGCCGGCCACGGAGTAGAACTCGTTGCCGGCGTCCGCGAGGCCGGGGGTCGCATCCATGTCGTACTCGGCGCCAAGCGCGATCACGAGCACGTCCGCCTCGTGCGTTCCCGCATCGGTGACCACGGTTCGAGCCTGCGGGTCGATCGCGGTGATCGTCTCGCGCAACACCTGCACGCCGGGCTTGGCGATATCGCGGTAATGCATACGCACCGAATCCAGTGCGTATGCGCGGAACATGATGTCGAGCTTGGAGAACCCGAATACGAACGCGTCAGACCTGTCGATCACGGTGACGCTCGCGTCCCCGCCAAGACCCTCCGACAGAGTTGTCGCGAGCTCCAATCCGCCGAAGCCTGCCCCAAGCACCACGATGCGCTCGCTCATATCCGTGCCCCTTTCCTAGAGCGTGGCCCGGACCGTCAGCCCGACCTCCGCGCTCGCAAGCCTATCCGTAGGGGCGCCCACGATCACTACGGAGAAACTCTTGCTCACGTGCGCGAGCGCCTAGGCGGACGGCGGTAGAGACCCTCGCTGAATAGCGTGTTTCCCGCTGCGTTCCAGCGCTGCAGCTGGTCGCCAGTCATGAACGACTCGGGCAGGTGCCGGCCAATCTGCGCCTGGTACAGCACGGTACCGAGGATCAACGTGACGCCATGTAGCGCCGCCCAAGTGATGTCGGCATCGTCTCGCAGTAACCCGTGGTCAGCCAGCGTCTGCCAAAGCTCCTCGGCGATCTCGACGAACGCGTCAAACACAGCCGCAGCAGCCCTGTCCCCTTCGGCCAGAGCCCGAGCAACGTACAGCAGCGCCGTCGGCTGCTCGGCCACGAATGCGGTGACGCGATCGCCGAGTTGCTGTTGCGCCTCGACCGGAGTCCCGGATGCGGGCAGATCGCCAAACGCTTGCATCGCCAATCCGACGACGTGCGCGCCGACCGCCTCCACGAGTGCCGCCTTCGTCGCGAAGTGGTGTTGCACCAGACCTGGCGAGACACCGGCCACCTTGGCGACATCACGAAGCGAGGTACCGGCAACCCCGTCGCGTGCGAATCCCTCCAGCGCGGCGTTGCGAATGCGTGCTAGCCCGGTCAGATCAGAGGTCGCGGCCACCATACAGTCACATTGTAGACCATACGTGTGTATCTTAGCCGGGAGATGTTGACGCCAACTGCCGCTCATCGCCACCGCCCGCGCGGGTACGTCCGCCATTACGCGGGGCTGATCACGCCGGGGGCGGGGGCCGCGCTCCCAGCCCTGCTCGAACGCAACCGCTCGCAGCGACTCGGGCGGCTGCTGCGCGCGTCTGCTGGCAGCTTCGGGCGCCCTCAAGCCGCCCGGCGGCGTATGCGCGCGCTCGTCGCCAAGCCGGGCGCTCGGATGCGCTGGCGCTCGATGCCCGCCCCGGCGGCGCCGGGACCCGAGCAGGCGATCGTTCATCCGCTCGCGGCGTCCACCTGCGATGTGGACTGCCCGCTCGCGCTCGGCACGATGAACCTCGCGCTGCCGGTGCACCTCGGTCACGAATGCGTTGCCGAGGTCTTGGCAGTGGGTGAGCGCGTGAGCTCAGTAACGTCCGGGGACCGCGTCGTTGTTCCGTTCCAGATCAGCTGCGGCTCATGCGTGCGCTGTGTCGCTGGCTACCCCGGTAGCTGCCTCAGCGTGCCCCCGCTGTCAGCCTTTGGCATGGGCGTCGGCGGCGGACACTTCGGTGGGGCGTTCTCCGATGAGCTCATGGTCCCGTACGCCGACGCGATGCTCGTCCCGCTCCCTGACGGGATCGCGCCAGCCGCGGCGGCAAGCCTCTCGGACAACATCGCCGATGCCTACCGTCACATAGCGCCACACCTGCCGGCGCTGCTCGCAACCGACGCCGATGCACAGATCCTGATCATCGCCGGGTTCTCGCGGCGGCCACGGCTGAGCGCGAGCGTTGCCCTCTATGCAGGACAGATTGCCCTGGCGCTGGGCGCCCGCAACGTGCACCTGGTGGACTCGCGAGCTGAGGTGCGCGCTCACGCCGAGCGGCTCGGCCTGGTCGCGTTGAAGCCGCGTGAGCTACGCGGACAGGCGCCCGCACCGCTGGTCGTACACTCGAGCGCCGATCCGCTGCGCCTCGCCCTCACTCACACGGCTCCGGACGGTGTCTGCACCAGTAACGGCGGCCTGCACCGCCGCACGGCCATCCCCCTGATGCAGATGTACATCCGCCGCTGCACGCTGCATGTCGGCATTCCGCACGCGCGCACGAACATTCCCGGCGCGCTCGAGTTGATCGCGCGGGGGAAGCTGCGCCCCGCACAGGTCACCACGAGCATCGCGCCGTTCGACGACGCTCCATACGCCCTGCGCGAGCACTGCCTCGCGGGAGCGACGAAGACGGTACTCGTGCGCGGAGCGTGACAGGAATGAACCCACGTCGAATCGGCGCCGAAGCGGGAAGATTGTCAGTGTGACTGGTTCACACGTCCACGTCGTCGGGGTACCCGAGGCAATTCGATCGCGCGAAGATCTGGCTGGCGCGGATCGGACGATCACGTTTGAGCTTGCGGCTGGCGAAGCCAGGTCTATGAGCGCCGAGCAGTGGGCACGTGCTACCTGGGAAGGCGCCCCAAAGATCGTCCGCTGGTTCATGACCGTCGGCTGGCGGTTGATTCTGGGGCTGCGGCTCACGGCTGGGCACTCGCCCACGAGCGTGCTCGGCTGGCGCATAGTCGACGAGCGCCCCGACATGGTGACGCTCCAAGCCCGCTCCGCCCTGATAACCGGGCACAACGTCGTGATCGTCCAGGAGTCCACTGTGCTGTGGACCACACTCGTCCGCTACGAGCAGCCGATCGCACGCCCAATCTGGAGACTCGTCGAGCTCGTACACCGACTGGTGCTGACATACACCCTCACCCACGCCAGGAAGGTGCGGCAGCGCGAGCTCGGCCGGGAGGATCAGCGGACTGACCCGCTGCCGTGAGCCGCCTGCGGCGATCGGCTGCAGGTCGGAGCCTACGATCGGACGTCCGCGCACCGCCTCTGCGCGTTGCTGTCGTGCGGTGGGCGCCTGCCGACTCCTGATCGCTTGTTCCTCCGTTCAGCAGCCGACGGCGTCTCTCAGCGTCCGGCAGACCTGCGCCATACGGGGACTCGAGAGCGACGTGACACGACGCCGGAAGGATTCACGGGGCACAGTGTGGAGATTGTCGAAGTTGACCACGCATGACGTAGGAACGCCGTCATCGTTCGGCGTTAGTTCGAGCTCCGATACCAAGCCGCGATGTGTCCTCGTCAGCGCAGCCACTACAACCGATCCGATGCGATCCGCCACCGGATCACGAGTCAACACCAGCACCGGCCGGTCGCCACCTGGCGTCGCGGCAAACCAAATCTCACCCCGCTGCATCGTCCCAGTCCGTCCAATCCTCGGCTGGCCCCCAATCTGCAATACCCTCGAGCGACCGCTCAGGATCCGTCAAGGGCGCTTGTGCCCACGCCTCGGCATCGTGCTCGCTGCTCAAACCAACCAGGTGCCGATGGAGAGCGTCACGGAGAATCTCCGAGCGGTCCATCCCAAGTGCCTCGGCCCAGCGCTGAACCTCAGCCGCCTCGTCATCCGACACGCGAAAGCTGAGCATCGTCATACAGCACAGAATAGCGTGTATGACAGACGGCGACCCACTAGGGCCTCTCGGCCGGCAGAGCGGCGGCCGCGGTGGTCTCGGCGGTACGGCCTCGGGCCCCATCAACGTCTTTGGCGGCGAGACGCTGTACATCGAGGTGGCAGGGAACGGCCTCCCGAACAACACCGGTGGCTGGAACGGTGGCGCGAACCGCGCGATCGGTATGTGGGGAAACAGAGCCGGTACCGGCGGTGGTGGCAGCGGTACTTCGGCGGCGGCGGTGGAGGCAACCCGATCAGCTCAAACCACGCCTCCGCGGGCGGCGGGGGTGGCGGCGGCGGCTCCTACGCCCCCGGCGGCGTGACCGGCCTCTCCGCGGAAGGCATGCCGCTTTCCGTGACGATCAGCTACCAGGTGCCGGTGGTCGGTGTGAGGCTCACCCCATTGAACTTCGCGACCCAGGCGCAGGGCACGCTGAGCGCGCCCCAGACGCTGACCGTCACCGACAGCGATGGCAGCTCGCGTGATGTCGATCTCACAGGAGAGTTGCATGGCCCTGTGTTCGAGCCACTCGCCGACCCCCACTACTTGCACAAGTTCACGTAACCGCGCGGACCTCGATCCACTTGTGTTGCACGGCGACTTCGAGCCGGCCTCGCACTTCGTCCATCGCTGATCAGGCCGTCGCGAGCATCTGCGAGCGCGGCGTTCGCAGACAGTTGTCAGTGGAGACGGTGGGAATCGAACCCACGTCCGTAATCGCGTAAAAGTGGCTTCTACGAGCGTAGCCGGCGCTCTGATCTCATCCCCTACTCGCCTCGCCGGCGGGGTTGTGGGGGACCAGCCTCCTGAAGATTTCCCTGGATTGGCGGAGACGGACCGCACCGGGTAAGCCTGCATTCTGATTCCGGGTGACCCCCGCGGCAGGCAGGCAGGGCCCGAAACCTCACGGCCTAGCTATTGACTAAGCGGCGAGGGCGTACTCGTGAGAGTCCGCACTTATGTTTTTCCCGGGTGTTTTACGAGGCCGCCCGGGACCTCGACTCGCCACCACCCCTACGAGCCGACCACGTCGAAGCCTGTCGTCCCCAAGGGTGTACTGCTGCTCCAGTGTATCCCGTGGGCGCGTGCTCCCCACCTGGTTGCAGACAAAAACAGACGCGGTCCCAAGCCACTTTGAGGAACCAGGTGGGTCCGGCCCGAGGGCCTTTCCTTTCTGGTGGCGCGGCCTCACACCTCAGTGGCCTCGCTCTTTGCGGCTCGGTTCCGCGTCTGGATTCAACGTAACTCGCACCCGACCGGTTTGCAAGCCCGCTGGACGTTCGATCCCGCACATTCCAGAAAAAACGCTCGCGCGAGGATGCACGGGCGGCCGCGACAACGCCCCGACAAACGTTAGGCACCACTTAGAAGTGCTGCCACAATGGAGCTATGGACAATCAGGAGTTCTCGCTGCCGAAACCAACGCCGGTGATCCCCGTGACGCCGGCGGCCCCTGGCGCGTACCCGAGCCACGCGACGCCGGCTTTGCAGCAGGGCGAGAACCCGTTCGGCGAGCGTCCGCGCAGGCCGACGCAAGGGCGCGGCATCCGCGGGCGCATCGGCAGCGCGATTGCGGCGCTGGGTGCGCTGCTCGCGAAGTTCGGGGTGGCGATCAAGGCGTTGCTGGTGGCGCTTCCGAACTTGAAGCTGTTCGTGACGGCTGGCACGGCGCTGGTGTCGGTGGCGGCGTACAGCCTGTTCTTCGGCTGGTGGTTCGCGGCGGGCTTCGTGGCGTTGATGTTCGTGCACGAGATGGGCCATGTGTTCGCGCTGCGTCGTGAGGGGATCAAGGCGAGCGCGCCGATGTTCATCCCGTTCATGGGCGCGATGATCACGGCGAGGTCGCTGGGCAACAACGCGCTGGCTGAGGCGCGGGTGGGTCTGGCGGGCCCAATCCTGGGCAGCATTGGCGCGGCGGTAGTAGCGGTCATCGGTGCGCTAACGGGTAGCGACCTGCTGACCGCGCTGGCGTACTTCGGCTTCTTCCTCAACCTGTTCAACCTGCTGCCGGTGGTGCCATTGGACGGCGGCCGCGCAGCGGCGGCGATGAGCCCGTGGATGTGGTTCGCGGGCTTGGGAGTGCTGGTAGCGCTGGTGTTCCTCGAGCCGGGGAACCCGATCCTTTTGATCATCACGCTGTTTGCAGCGTTCCAGACCTACCACCGCTGGCAGCAGCGCAAAAGCCGGTCGCTGGCGCAGACGGCGTACTACCGCGTGGCGCCGCTTCACCGGCTACTGGTGTTCGGCGTGTACGTGGGCTTGATCGTGGCGCTGGTGTTCGGGATGAGCGAGACGCACATCCTCACCTCAAGCGGCCACAGCTTCGGCTCGCTCTAGCGCTGCGCTTCGCGAATGCCGCGTTCCATGTCGCGTTTGCTGTCCTTCTCGCGTAGGGACTGGCGCTTGTCGTAGAGATCCTTACCACGAGCGAGAGCGATCTCGACCTTGGCGTGGGAGCCTGAGAAGTACACGCGCGTGGGCACGAGCGTGAGCCCGCGCTCGGCGGCACGCTGGGCGATGCGATCTAGCTCGCGCCGGTGTAGCAGCAGCTTGCGGATGCGCTCGGGGTCGTGGTTTTCGCGGGAGGCGGGAGCGTATGGGGGGATGTGGATGGAGTGCAGGAACAGCTCGCCGTCGCGGATGGCGGCGTAACCGTCCTTAAGCTGTGCCCCTGAGGTGCGCAGCGCCTTGACCTCGGTGCCCTCGAGCACCATGCCGCACTCGATCCGCTCGATCAGCTCATAGCGGAAGGAGGCGTAGCGGTTGGACGCCACGTCCCCTGCTCCTACCTTGCGCTTTCCCTTGCCCTTGGCCATGGTGATCCGAGACTAGCTGGTCGGGTTTTATGGGCTCCGCCCTGGCGGGCTCCGCCGATGGGTTCGCGATGACGCTACAGGGCTGGTGTCAGATCGACACGGCCGCGGATTGAGTCCACGCGATTGACGCGCACGTCGACGGCATCACCGAGGCGTAGCGTGGCGTGGGTGCGCTCGCCTTGGAGGATGGTGCCCTGCTCGTTGAGCTCCCACCACTCGCGCCCGTCGTCGCGCTCGGCTGCGTGCCCAGCACCGGGGCGGGGTGCGTCCCGTCGGCCGCGCCTTCCCTGTTGTGAGCGACGGCGGGCGTCGCGGGACGAGCTCGCGCCGGCGGCCACACCGGCTGCGGGCGCGGGAACGCGCAGCAGCCTGACGGGGAGCATCCCCTCGAACGACGCGGCGTCCAGTTCTCCTCCACCGTCGTGCTCCTGCTTGCTGGCGCCCATGCTGGCATCGGCTTGCAGATCAAAGGCGATGAACGCGCCGGCTGAGATCAGGCCGGTGATCTCGCCGGCGAACACCTGATCGTGGCCCTGTTCATACAGCAGCCGCTCGAGCGCGAAGCAGCGGGCGACGTCGTCGGAGTCGCGCTCGATGATCATGGCCTCGCGCTCGCGCTCGGATGTCCATGCACCGAGCTCGACCATCTCGCCGGCGCGTGGCGCGCTCTCGCCTGCGCCGACGGCAGACAGCAGCGCGCGGTGACAGACGACGTCGGGATAGCGGCGGATGGGTGAGGTGAAGTGGCAGTAGGCGGATGAATGCAGGCCGGCGTGACCGAGGTTCTTGGGCGAGTAGTAGGCCTGCTTGAGCGAGCGCAGCACGAGCGAACTGAGTGCTTGGCGGCCGTGGCCGGTACGGCGTACGTGCTGCTCCACGCGGCGAGACATGTCGCCGAGCAGGTCGGCGGCTTGGGTGGAGGACATGTTCTCGGGCAGCGGTGGCGTGGGCACTTCGAGCGTGGCGAGCTGCTCGGCGAGGCGCTCCACCCGCTCGGGCTGGGGGCGCTCATGAACTCGGTACAGGCAGGGCACGCTGCGACGCTCGAGCAGCGCGGCGACGGCCTCATTAGCGGCGATCATCAGGTGCTCGATTAGACGGTGGGACTCGGTTTGCACGCGCCCGTGGATGCCTATAACGTTGCCCTGCTCGTCGAACTGGAACTCGGACTCATCGGAGTCCACCGCCAGCGCGCCCCCCTGCTCACGAGCATCCTGGAGCGCGGCGGCAGCAGCCCGTGCGGCTCGTAACGACGCGCCCCACGGCTCGGCAGCAGATTGGCTGCCGGCGAAGATGCGATCGACTTGCTCGTAGTCGAGACGAGCGTCGGAGCGAATGACGGAGCGGTAGAACGAGGCGCGCTCGACTACTGCCCCGCGGAACTCCATCTCGACGGTAACGGCAGCGCGCTCGACTCCTGGCATGAGCGAGCAGGCGTCGCTTGAGAGCGCGTGCGGGAGCATCGGCTCGACCGCGCCGGGCACGTACACGCTGGTGGAGCGCCTGCGCGCCTCGAGGTCCAGGGGCGAGCCCTCGGGCACGTGTGCACTGACGTCAGCGATGTGCACCCAGGCTCGGATCCGGCCATCGCCCACCCTGGCGCTATCTCTCGCTAGGTCACCTGCACTGTCGCCACTGCCTACATTTGCGTTCGCTGCAAGGTGCTCGGCGGAGATGGCATCGTCGAAGTCGCGTGCGCTTGCGGGATCGATGGTGAACGTGGGCAGCTCGCGCAGGTCGCGACGCTCGCCGCGTTCGTGCTTTACGCGTTCACCGGCGGCGCGGGCTTCGCGCTCGAGTTCCGTGTCGAAGCCGCGAGCGAGACCCCGGTCGAGCATCAGCCCCTCGATCACGTCGCGGGCAATGTCCGGACGGCCGAGCTTGCGCACGACCTGCACGCCAGCGGATGAGCCGCGCCCGACGTTTTGCACGAGCACGAGATCACCGCCGGACACCTGCACTCTGCTGCCGCGAGCTGAGCGGTTGGGCCCTAGCGTGAGCTTCGCTGCGCCGCCGCGGTGCGCTGCGCCTCTAGACGTGGCGGCGCTGTCGTCCTTGCGCAGCGGAAACAGCGGCTCGGCGGTAAGGAAGCGTCCGCGGCGCTCGATCACAGCCACAATCGCGTCGCGTGCGACGGGAAGTCCCACCCGCCCACTGGGAGCAGCGGCGCCACTTTGGCGAGCAGACGCGGTGCTCCGGCCTCTCCCGGCGCTCGACCTGGAATCGCTCACTTGACTTTGGCTGCGAGCGTGTTCAGCGCGACAGTGACGCCGCGGCTGGTGTCGATTTCGCTCTTGGGCACCTTCACTTCGGGGATCACCCCAGCGCCCTGTTTGACGCCGCCGCCGCCGAGGTTGCGCCCGTTGGGCGTGAAGTACTCGCCTACGGTGATGTCCAGCGCACCGCCGTTGGACAGCGGCTGCTCCTCCTGGAAGACGCCCTTGCCGAACGTATGCGTGCCGACGACGGTCGCGCGGTGATGATCCTGCAGAGCAGCGGTGACGATCTCGGACGAGGATGCGGTGTTGGCGTCGACCAACACGACGACAGGGATGGAGGCGGGTATCGCTTGGCCGGTGGCGACGAGCACCTGTGTGGGCACAGCGCGCCCACGGGTGGTGACGATGGTCTGCCCCTTTGCAATGAAGATGCTGGCGATCAGCTGCGCTTCCTCGACAAGGCCGCCACCGTTGCCGCGCAGGTCGAACACGATGCCGCGAACGTGTTCGTGCAGCTCGTGCTCGACAGCTTCGCGCACTTCCACATGCGATCCGGGGCTGAAGCTCGCGAGGGCGACGACGCCGAGCTTCAAGCCGTGGACGGTCTTGGTGAGCGATTCGACCACGGGCTCGGACACGACCGCACGCGTGATCTTCACGTTGCGCAGCGCCCCGGCGTGCGCGCTCGCGTTGGCGGGCGCCTGGATACCGAGCTTCACGTCGGTGCCGGGCAGTCCCCTAATCAGTGCGGTGGCTGCTTCGGCGGAAAGCGGTGCGAGCTTGCGTCCGTTGACGGCGACGATCACATCGCCGGCCTTCAACCCCGCGCGGGCGGCGGGCGAGGCGTTGAACACGCGCTCGATCAGCAGCCCGCGGTTGGCGGCGAGCTGGGTGGCAACGGACACGCCGATGCCTGTGAAGTGCGGCGGCGAGGTGAATTCGCGATATTCGACGGGAGCGAGGTAGTGCGAGAAGCGGTCGCCAAGGCTCGCCACCACACCGGCGATCGAGGCGTTGTCGAGCTTGTTGGTTGGG
>DATHLT010000198.1:0-2585 GCA_035487855.1 Solirubrobacteraceae bacterium | reverse complement strand
GGACGGCGAGGACCTAGCGACGCCCGATCTCATCCGGCGCATCGGCCGCTCGCTCGAGCGCGAGGTGCGGTTGTTAAGAGTTCCCCGTGCGCTGCTGCTACTGGGCGGAAGTCTGGCGGGCAAGCGGGCGGACCTGGCGCGGCTTTGCGGCTCGCTGCAAGTGGATGCGGCTCCAACACGTCGCGCGCTCGCGTGGGCACCGCCGCTGTCGCTCGACGAGGCCTTGCAGCGCACGGCAGCCTGGTACGTGCGGGAGTATCGCTGAGGTGCGTCTGTACCTTGTGCTGGCGGCCGCCACGCTTGTGCTGTCAGCGTCGCTCACCGGACTGGCCCGTCGGTTTGCCCTGCGGCGCGGCATCCTTGATATTCCCAACCGCCGTAGTTCGCACCGCAGTGCGACCGCGCGGGGCGGCGGCATCGCGATCGTTGTTACTGTGACGCTGGGCACGGTGCTGCTCGCACTGCTGGGCGCCATCTCGAGCAACCTCTGCATCGGGCTGGTTGGCGGGGGCCTCGTGGTGGCCGGGGTGGGTCTTGCGGATGATCATCGCGGGCTACCGGCCGCCGTGCGGTTTGCTGTCCAGACGCTCGCGGCTGTGTGGGCTTTGTGGTGGCTGGGCGGCCTCTCTCAGGTGCAAGTCGGTGAGCATGTGGCGCACCTGGATTGGAGCGGCGTAGCGCTCGCGATTCTCGGGATCCTGTGGACCGTGAACCTGTTCAACTTCATGGACGGCATCGACGGGCTGGCCGCCGGGGAGGCGGTGTTTGTTGCCGCCGCCGGTGCGATACTTGCTGCCCTCGCACCCGCACATGCCGAAATCGCAGCGCTCGCTTGGCTACTGGCGTGGGCGTGCGCGGGTTTTCTGTGCTGGAACTGGCCGCCGGCGCGCATTTTCATGGGCGACGTGGGCAGCGCCTATCTGGGTTATGCCATTGCCGTGTTGGCTCTTGCCGACGTGCAAACTCGTCCAGCGGCGGTCTGGGTCTGGCTCATTCTTGGGGGTGTGTTCTTTGTGGACGCCACTCTAACTTTGTCGCGCCGTTGGCTCCGACGAGACCGAGTCTACGAAGCTCACCGCCAACACGCCTATCAGTGGCTCGCGCGGCGCTTTGGACACCTGCGCGTCACCGTGGGCGTCCTGCTGGTGGATCTGTTATGGCTGTTGCCATGCGCCGCGCTCGCATCCCGGCGCCCTAAGCTTGCCACCGCAACCGTAATCGTCGCGTTCGTCCCACTGGCCGTGGCTGCTTTCCTTGTCGGTGCCGGGCGTCGGGAGGCTGACGATCAACGCCCGCCGTAGCGGCGGGTGTTCCGATCGCCTGTCAACCGGTCGCACCTGTTCTCGTTTGGATACACTGAAGTTGCGTTCCGGGGAACCGCGGTAAGCCAATGTAAGCGTTGGCGACTATCGGATAGCGTGTTGATTGCTCTACAATCTCAATGGGGTGAACTGTTAGTAGCGTGCTTGCGGATGAGGGGACGCTCAGGTTCATGGCGGAGGTGGGATGAAGGACAGGCACGCAGGCGGACGAGCGACATCGACGAGTGTCACGGCTGGCATTCTCGCGCTCCCGCGTGCCGCCAAGCGACTCATCATTGTGGGGGCTGATGCCCTCGCGATTCCCACAGCACTCTGGGCCGCGCTCGCCCTTAAGTTTGACGCTCTGAGTCCGTCGCTCGAGCGCACCTACGCCTACTTTCTGGTTGCCATAGGCTCGGCGCTGCTGTTTTTCTCGGTCTTGGGCCTTTATCGCGCGGTCACGCGCTTTGTCGGACCGAAGGCGATGCTCACGGTGCTGGCCGGAGTGAGCCTTTCAGTGTTCGTGCTGGCGCTGTTCGACCGCTTCCTGGCCCAACATCAGATCCCGCTGTCGGCGCTCGGAATCTACGGCGCGCTCGCACTACTGTACGTGGGCGGCAGCCGTTTCGTGGCCCGCTATTTGTTTCAGCACAGCAGCAAGAACGGCAAGCCTGCCGTACGGGTGGCACTCTACGGTGCGGGTGATATGGGTGCCCGCGCTTGCGCGGTCCTGCTCGGGGGCCCTGACTACGAGCCGGTCGCTTTCATCGATGACAAGCGATCGCTGCAGGGCAGCAGCATCAACGGCATACGGGTATATAGCTCGGACTCCCTGCCCAAGCTCGTGCGGCAGAACCGCATTGATCGCATTCTGCTGGCGATGCCCTCGGCAACGCGTCGCCGCCGCCGCGAGATTCTTACGCAACTCGAACCGCTCGGCGTGCACGTACAGTCGCTGCCGAATCTCTCTGACCTGATCGCCGGTAAGGCGCAGATCAACGAGCTGTGCGACGTCGACGTGAGCGACCTGCTCGGGCGCGACCCGGTACCACCGAAGCCCAAACTGTTCGATTCCTGCATACGCGGGAAGTGCGTCCTGGTGACGGGGGCGGGCGGCTCGATCGGCTCGGAGCTGTGCCGGCAGATCGTGCGCCTGAAACCGACGCGTCTGGTTCTGTTTGAGATGTCGGAACTCGCGCTCTATCAAATCGAGCGCGAACTGGAGGAAGTGGCTGCGCACGAGCAACTCACGGTTGAAATCGTGCCGCTGCTCGGCAACGCCCA
>DATHLT010000197.1:0-11004 GCA_035487855.1 Solirubrobacteraceae bacterium | reverse complement strand
CGTACCGCTCGGCCGAACCGTTACTAACCCGGTCAACGGCGAGCAGATACCTATGTATGTGGCCGATTACGTGCTGATGGAGTACGGCACCGGCGCGATCATGGCCGTGCCGGCGCACGACGAGCGCGACTACGCGTTCGCGCGTGCCTTTGACCTGCCGATCCGGCGTGTGATTGCTCCGCCGCAAGCCTTGGACACCGTCGAGGCCGCTCCCGGGGAGGACGGTCTTCCATACACGGGCGATGGCTTTCTGATCAACGCTCCGGCTGACTTCGACGGTATGGGCAACCGCGAAGCACTCAGTGCGATCGTCGAATGGCTCGACCGCGAAGGCAAGGGCCACGCTTCGATCAACTACCGCCTACGCGACTGGCTCGTCTCGCGCCAACGCTATTGGGGCGCGCCGATCCCGATCGTCTACTGCGAGCGCTGCGGCATGGTGCCCGTGCCAGACGACCAACTGCCGGTGGAGCTTCCCGACATCGAGGACTACACGCCCAAGGGCCGCTCGCCGCTTGCGGCAGCCGAGGACTGGGTGAACACAAAGTGCCCCGAGTGTGGCGGCAGCGCGCGCCGCGAGACAGACACGATGGACACGTTCGTGGACTCCTCGTGGTACTTCCTGCGCTACTGCGACGCGCGCAACGACCAGGCGGCGTGGGACCCGGCGGTGCTGCGCGAATGGATGCCCGTGGACCAGTACATCGGCGGCGTCGAGCACGCGATCCTGCACCTGATGTACGCGCGCTTCTTCACGAAGGCGCTCGCCGACCTCGGACACCTCGACTTCCAGGAGCCGTTCCAGGCGCTGTTCACGCAGGGCATGGTTACCAAGGACGGCTCGAAGATGAGCAAGTCCAAGGGCAACGTCGTCTCGCCAGCCTCGATCATCGAGCGCGTCGGCGCGGACACGGCGCGCTGCTACATCCTGTTCGTCGGTCCGCCCGACCAGGATGCCGACTGGGCGGATGAGGGCGTCGACGGCGTGCACCGCTTCCTCTCCAGGCTGTGGCGGCTGGCCGCGGAGACGGCTGAGCGCGCAGGGAAGCCCCGCGCAGAGCTTGCAAGTCCCGCGGATGTCGAGGGTGATGACCTTGCGCTCACGCGCAAGACCCACTGGGCGATCGACAAGATCAGCGGCGACCTGCGCCGGTTCGCGTTCAACACAGCGATCGCCGCGGTGATGGAGCTCTTGAACGACTGCTCGCGGCTGCGCGAGACCGTCGCGCCTGACACCATGCGCTTCGCGCTCGGCACAGCAGCCTCGTTGCTGTTCCCGTTCGCGCCCCATGTCAGCGCCGACGTGTACGAGCGCCTGACGGGAGAGCGAATATGGGAGCAGCCATGGCCACAGGCCGAGGAGGCGATGCTCGAGAGCGATATGTACGAGCTCGTGTGCCAGATCAACGGCAAGGTGCGAGACCGCGTGCAGGCCAGCGCGGACGCTAGCCCCCAAGAGCTCAAGGAACTCTGCATGGCGGCACCCAACATACGTGTGCACATCGATGGCAAGCAGATCGTCAAGGAGGTAGTGGTCCCCGGCAAGCTGGTGAACCTGGTCGTCCGATAGGCGGTCGGGACTACGCCATAGACTCGTCCACGTGCCCGAGCTCAAGCCTGCTTACCTAATCCACGGCGACGATCACGGCGCGGTGGCCGAGCGACGGGCGGGGCTACGGACGCTGGTGGAACGCGAAGAGGGCGGCAGCGCCAGCGTAGAGCTGCTGGAAGGCGACGCCGCCACGCCGGCGGGGGTCGCCGATGCGCTTGCGGCGATGACTCTGGCGATCGGGCGGCGGGTGATCATGGTTGAAGGCGTTGAGCGCTGGCGCCAGGCGGATGTCGAGAAGCAGCTCGTTGATGCGATCAAGCAGATGCCGCCGGATACCACGGTGGCGTTGTTCGCTCGCGAGGAGGCCCGCGCCAAGGCGCCCGCTGCGCTACACGACGCGGTCAAGCGCGCCGGCGGTCAGGTAGTCGCACAGATGACAGTCAAGCCGTGGGAGCTAGCTAAGTGGGCGCGTGAACAGGCTGCTCGCCTCGGCATTGCGCTCGATACAGCCGCCGCCAAAGCACTCGTCGCGCAAGTGGGGGAGCGCCAGCAGCGGCTGCTGCGCGAGCTCGAGAAGCTCGCTCTGGAAGGCGACCCACTCGACGACGCCTCCAATAGCGCCGACGGTGCTGCAAGCTCCCGACCGAGACAGATCAGCGCGGAGGACATCGAGTGCCGCGCCGCCCACTCCACCGAGTGGCGGGCATACGGCTTGGCTGACTCCCTCGTGGGTGCGGACGCAGGCGAGGCGACGCTCTCCTATCTGCGTCTACGCCAACAGGGCGAGCGCCTGTCGGGCCTTACGTACTTGATGGCTCAGCGCCTGCGTGACGCGCTGGCGATCTCGCTGCGTCTACAGGCGGGCGAGTCCGTGGGGGAGATCAAGCGGGGCCTGCGCATGCCCGCCCGCGCCGCCGAGCGCTTCGTCGCAGACGTGGCCCGCAGCGACACCGAGCGGCTGCGTGCGGCGCTCGGCGCGCTTGCCGACCTGGAGTTGAACTCACGCGGAGGCGCGACGCTGGGAGCCAGCCGCACTGCGCTCGCGGGCATGGACGAGGACACGCTCGCGCTGCAGGCGATCGAGAGGATTACGACTAAGGCCTAGCGGCTGGCTAGGGTGCGTGCGGCGCGGGACTTCTTGCGAGCGCCGGTGTTCTTGTGCAGCGCGCCGCGCTTGACAGCCTTGTCGATCGTGCTGACCAGCTCGCGGTGGGTGCTACCCGCGGCGTCAGTGTCTCCGCTCTCGACCTGCGACTCGAGGCTGCGGAAGTACGTCTTGATCGTTGACGTGTAGCGCCGGTTCTCCAGACGCTCGCGCTCGGAACGGAGGATGCGCTTCTTCTGTGAGTGGATATTTGCCATAGCTGGTGCCGCGAACCGTCGCAGACTAGGCCCGGACGCGCCGCAGAGCGCCGTACTATAGCGGCCTTGTCCGCCAGTGCAGAAGCCTTCGGCGAGGAGCCGGTTGTTCCCGCGCCTCCGGGGGAGGGCGGTGGAGGTGGACGGGTCGCTCGAAACACGGCGATCTTCTCGTTCCTAACCGGTGTCTCGCGGGTTGTCGGGCTGCTCCGAGAAATCATCTTTGCTGGCTTCTTCGGCACCACGGGCAGAGCGTCAGCGTTCGCGATTGCCTATCAGGTCCCTAACTACATAGCCCAGCTCTTCGCACAATCGGCGCTCTCGGCGGCATTCGTGCCGGTGTTCACCGAACTCCTGCAGAAGGGGGAGCGCAAAGATGCGATGCGGCTGGCATCGACGCTGTTCTGGCTCATGCTCATCGGTCTTGGGGCGCTGACGGCCGTCTTCATCCTCGCTGCCGGTGTGGTCATGCCCCTGTTCATCGGACCCAAGTTCAACCACGACCTCATCGGCCTGACGGTTGGTCTGTCTCAGGTGCTGTTCCCGGTGATCCTGCTGTTGGGCCTGAACGGTCTGCTCGTCGGGGTCCTGCAGTCATACGACCACTTCACGATCCCCGCCATCTCGCCAGCGGTGTGGAACGTCGTGATCATCGTGCTGCTCGTGGTGCTCGCGCCGCACTTCCACGGCGGAGACAAGATCTACGCCTTCGCGGTTGGCGTCCTCGCCGCGACCATCGTTCAGCTCCTGCTCGCGTTCGCGGCGCTCGGACGGATCGACTTCCGTCTGAGTATTCGCATCGACTGGCAGGACCCGCGCGTCAGGCAGGTGTTCGTTTTGATGCTGCCGGTGATGCTCGGTCTGGGGATCGTCAACCTCGACCAGGTGATCAACGCGACCTTCGGCAGCAAAGTCTCCACGGAAGCCCCCAGCGCGATTAACAATGCGTTTCGCATCTACATGCTGCCGCAGGGCATCTTCAGCGTGGCGGTTGCGACGGTCCTGTTCCCGACGCTCAGTCGGATGGCCGCTGATCGAGAACCGGCTGCGATGCGAAGTGCCCTAGGCAGCGGCATGCGCCAAATCAACCTGCTGTTGATCCCGGCGGCGGCGTTCATGCTCGTGCTGCCGACGCCGATTGTTCGGCTGGTGTTTCAACACGGTGAATTCAACGCTCAGTCCACCCACCTCGTCGCGATCGCGCTGTTCTGGTTCGCGTTCAGCCTGCCGTTCGGCGGTCTGAACCTGCTGCTCACAAGGACGTTCTTCGCCGTCCAACGCCCGTGGATCCCGACGGCCCTCGCGGCGATGAACATCGTGGTGGACATCATCGTCAGCATCGCCCTCTACAAGCCGCTGGGGATCGCGGGGCTGATCATCGGCACGATCGTTGCGAACATCGTGATGACGGCGCTCCAGTTCTACCGCCTGCGAATTGGCCTGAACGGTCGCCTGGAAGGCGCGCATACGATCATGATCACTGCGCGGATTGTTGTCGCCTCGGCGGTCCTTGCGGGCGTGTCGTGGGCGGTGTGGAAGCTGCTGGACGAGCTGCTGGGCACGTCCCTGCCGGCGGGGATCGTGAGCGTCGGTGCGGCGGCCGCTGCCGGTCTGTTCGTGTACGTGCGCGCGGTGCTGATGATGCGCATCCCGGAGGCCCATCAGGTGAGCACGATGATCCGCACGCGACTCGGCCGTACCTGATTGCGCAAGAGAATCTGAACGGTGGCACGCACGAGGATTTCGATGCACAAGGATGCACCAGATGAGCCGAGCAGAGGCCGGGTGAGCCTAGGCCCACCCGGCTTGCGCCCGAACAAGGATCGCCGCTTACTACATACGTCCCAGGACTGTGTGTTTCGCCTGGGCGGCTTAACACTCTCGACACCTGGACAGGCCACCAATCCGAAGATGGGTGCGTTGCCGCGGCTGAAGGAATCCTTGTCGAGTTGGCGATCCGCCGGAGGCTTAAGGCTAGCGGGTCTCGCGCTCGGGCCGGCGCCATCTACGCTGTAGCTCGACTGATGGACCAAGCACACATCCGCAACTTCTCGATCATCGCGCACATCGACCATGGCAAGTCGACGCTGGCGGATCGCATCCTTGAGCTGACGCATACGGTGGCAGCGCGCGAGATGCGCGCGCAGTTGCTGGACTCGATGGACCTGGAGCGCGAGCGCGGGATCACGATCAAGGCTCAGGCGGTACGTGTGTTCTTCACGGCGCGCGACGGCGAGTCCTACCAGCTGCATTTGATCGACACGCCGGGGCACGTGGACTTCACGTATGAGGTATCGCGCTCGCTGGCAGCGTGCGAGGGCGCGTTGCTGGTGGTGGATGCGGCGCAGGGCGTTGAGGCGCAGACGGTGGCCAACACCTATCTGGCGGTGGATGCGGGCCTGGAGCTGATCCCGTGCTTGAACAAGATCGACCTGCCGGGTGCGGAGCCCGAGCGTGTGGCGGGCGAAGTGTCGGAGCTGATCGGCGAGCCGCCGGAGTCGATCTTGAAGATCAGCGGCAAGACGGGCGAAGGCGTTGGCGAGGTGCTGGAGGAGCTGGTCGCACGCGTGCCGCCGCCGGAGGGCGATCCGGGAGGTCCGCCGCGGGCGCTGATCTTCGACTCGGAGTTCGACCAGTACCGCGGCGTGATCGCGTACATCAGGGTGGTGGACGGCGTGTTCCGCAAGGGCGAGCTGATCCGCGCGATGGCGACGGGCACGGAGGCGGACATCGACGACATCGGCTTCTTTAGCCCGCAGATGATGCCGACGGACCAGCTGGCGGCGGGCGAGGTTGGCTACCTAATCACGGGCCTGAAGGACGTCACGCTGCTACGTGTCGGTGACACGCTCACCACCCGCGCTAAGGCTGGCGGCTCGGCAGCCAAGGGTGGATTTGGTGCCCGCCCACCCGCAGCCACAGAGGCACTGCCGGGCTACCGCGAGGTCAAACCGATGGTCTTCTGCGGCCTGTTCCCGATCGACTCGGACGACTACCCGGACCTGCGCGACGCGCTGGAGAAGCTGGTGCTGAACGACGCGGCGCTGTCGTGGGAGCCGGAGACCTCTGACGCGCTTGGCTTTGGCTTTCGCTGCGGCTTCCTGGGTCTCTTGCACATGGACATCGTCAAAGAGCGCCTGGAACGAGAGTACGACCTGGAACTGCTGGCGACGATGCCGTCGGTGGAGTTCGAAGTGACGCTCACCAATGGCGAGGAGCTTGAGGTGCATAACCCTTCGGACATGCCCGATCCGGGCACGATCGAGGAGATCCGCGAGCCGTTCATTACGGCGTCGGTGATCGCCCCGAAAGAGTTCGTGGGCGCGGTCATGGGGCTGTGTCAGGAGCGCCGTGGCGAGCACACGGGCATGCACTACCTCTCGCCTGAGCGCGTGCAGATGACCTACGAGCTGCCGCTAGCGGAAATCGTGCTGGACTTCTTCGACCAGCTGAAGTCGCGCACGAAAGGCTATGCGTCGCTGGACTATGAGATCAGCGGCATGAAGCCGTCGGATCTGGTGAAGCTGGACGTGCTGCTGGCGGGCGACACGGTCGATGCGTTGTCGATGGTGGTGCACCGCGAGAAGGCGTATGAGATGGGACGCACGCTGACGGAGAAGCTGCGCAAGCGGATCCCGCGCCAGCAGTACGACGTGCCGATCCAGGCGGCGATTGGCGCGCACGTGATCGCGCGCGAGACGGTGAAGGCGTTCCGCAAGGACGTGATCGCGGGTTGCTACGGCGGCGACATCACGCGCAAGAAAAAGCTCTTGGAGAAGCAGAAGGAGGGCAAGAAGCGGATGAAGCAGGTGGGGCGGGTGGAGGTCCCGCAGGAGGCGTTCCTGGCGGTGCTCGAGCTGGGCGAGGAGTAGCGCGTGTCGTCCGCGCTGGAGGGGTCAGCTCAAGCGACGCGCCCGGTGCGTCTGCTGTTCGTGTGCTTGGGCAACATCTGCAGATCGCCAACCGCTGAGGGTGTAATGCGAGCGCTGATCGAGCGCGAAGGGCTCGACGGCAGCATCCAGGTCGAATCGGCGGGTACAGGTGCGTGGCACGTAGGCAGCCAGCCGGACCACCGTGCCAGCCAGGCGGCGAGTGCTCGCGGCATCGCTCTGGAAGGCACCGCGCGCCAGGTTCGCCCTGATGATTTTTATGATTTTGATGTTTTGGTTGCGATGGATCGTGAGAACCTGGGCGAGTTGCGGAGACTGGCGCCGGGGGATGCCGAGCGGGAGAAGGTGAGGCTGCTGCGCGAGTTCGATCCCGCGGGCGTTGCTGCCCCGACAGGCCAAGCTGCAGAGCAGCTGGACGTGCCCGATCCTTACTACGGCGGCCCGGGCGGCTTCGACGAGGTGTTCGACCTGGTGCAGGCCGCGTGCGAGGGCCTGCTCGAGCAGATCCGCGCCGGCGAGGTGCCGTGACGGTGCGAGCGGCGTTGGGGCGGTAGGGCCGATGGCGCCTCCGGCGGGCGCCCTCGATGCCACACGCGTGGGCGGAACGGCGCGCACGTGTCACGCGGACGTGTGGATGTCGGAGTGGGGGGCATGCGCCCTGACACCATGGCCAGCCGCAGGCGGCTTTATTTGCTGTCGAGGGTGGTCGTCTCGCGCCACTATCGGCGCGAGCTCACGCTGGAGATGGTGGCGGGTGCGGTTGCGAGCTCCCCGCGTCAGGTACAGCGGGCGTATGAGCAGTTCGGCGAGCAGAGCTTTCGCGAGGAACTGCAGGCGCGGCGCATGTCTGTGGCGGCGCAGCTGCTGATCGAACAGCGCTCGATTGCGGTGGAGGACGTTGCTCGTCTGGTTGGCTATACCCACGCGCCGTATTTCGCTCGTACGTTTCGCCGCCGCTATGGGCTATCCCCGGCGGACTTCCGCAGAGCGGGCGTTCAGGCAGGCGAGCGGTCGTAGGCGGGGAGGTCCTGCCCGGGGGAGGGCGCAGGGGTGATCGCGCCGTACTGGCCTTCGCTGTCGACTTCCGCCACGACCTCGGCTCCGGGCAGGTGCAGGCGCATGAGCGTGCCGCCATCGGGGGCGGGCTCGGCGGTGATGCTGCCGCCCTGCTGGCTGGCGACCTGGCGCACGATCGCAAGGCCCAGACCGGAGCCGGGCCGCCCGCGAGCCTCGGCGCCGCGGTAGAAGCGGTCGAAGATGTGGGGTAGATCCTCGGCTGAGATCCCGGGGCCGTGGTCGCGCACGGTCAACGTCCCGTCTTGGAGACCTACCTCCACGGGCTGGCCGGGCGGGCTGTACTTGATGGCGTTGTCGAGGAGGTTTGCGATTGCGCGCTCGAGTCTGGCCGGGACGCCGGTGATGAACGTTGGCTCCAGCTCTACGAGCAGCTGAGTGGCGGGCGAGTTTCGCCGCGTGCGCTCGAGTACCTCGCTGACGAGCAGATCGAGCCGCAGATCCTCGGCATCGGCGCGCGGCTCCTCGCCGCGGGCGAGTTCGATCAGATCGTTCATCAACAGCGTGAGCTCCTCGATCTGCTCGACCACGTCGTTGAGCAGCCGGCTGGTGTCCTCGGGGCTCATCTCCTGGCCCTGCTGTTGCAGGATCTCGATGTTCGTGCGCAGGCTGGTTACGGGGGTGCGTAGCTCGTGTGAGGCGTCGGCGACGAGTTGGCGCTGTGCGTGAACGGAGGCGTCGAGGGCGCTCATCGAGTGCTCGAGCGCGTCGAGCATGGCGTTGAAGCTGGAAGCGAGTCGCCCGAGCTCGTCCTCGCCGGTGGGCTGGATCCGTCGGCTGAGGTCTTGCGTGAGCGCTACGTGCTCGGTGGTTTGGGTGAGCCGCTTGAGTGGCTGTACGGCGGCGCCTGAGACCAGGCGTCCGAGTAGTGCGGCGAGCGCGATGCCACCGACGTCGAGCAGGACGAGGATCAGCCGCAGGCGGGAGAGCAGGCTGTCGACTTCGGTGAGCGGTTGGGCGAACTGCACGGCGCGCCCGGAGCCGAGCGGCTCGGCGAGGATGCGCAGGTGCGTGCCGCCGACGTGTGCGTCGCGGAAGAACGACGTGCCCCCGCTTGTGGCCAGCAGGCGTGTGTGGGCGTCGACGGGGAGCGAGACGCCGCGGGCCGAGCGGATGAGGATCGTTCCCTTGGCACCCACCACCTGCTGATAGCCCCGGACCTGGTTGGGGGCGGGGGGTAGGTCGCCGAAGGGGTTTGTGCTCCCCGGGCGGGCGGTCGTGTGAGCACGGGTGCGATGTGAGTGGCTGGGGCTTTCGAGGTTGGACGGAGTGAGAGCCAGCCCGAACGCGTTGCTGCCGGGGCCTGTGGAGCTGACGTGGCCGCGGTGCCGGTCGAGGTAGCGCATCAGCCGCGTCGCCTCGCGGCCGCGGTCGTGCAGCTGAGAGTCGATCTGGCCGTGCAGCTGATTTGAGGTGAGCACGTACACGAGCAGCGAGGCGAGCACCACGGCGACTGCCACGGCGGCGGCCGATGCGATGGTGATGCGTCGGCGAAAGCTCATAGCGGCGTGCGCAACACGTAGCCCACCCCGCGCACGGTGTGCAGCAGCCGCGGCTCATCGCCGACCTCTGTCTTGCGACGGAGATATCCCATATAGACGCCGAGCGAGTTGGAGCTCGACCCGAAGTCATAGCCCCACACGCTCTCGAAGATGGCCGAGCGCGTGAGCACTTGGCGCGGGTGGCGCAGGAACAGCTCGAGCAACAGGAACTCGGTGCGGGTGAGCGCGAGCCGGCGCTCGCCGCGCCACGCCTCGTGGGCACGGAGGTCGAGCCGTAGGTCCTCGAACGTGAGCGCATCCTCCTTGCCCTCGCCGTCGCCCGCGCGCCGCAGCAATGCTCGCACGCGTGCGAGCAGCTCACGCAGGGCGAACGGCTTGACGAGGTAGTCGTCGGCGCCGGCGTCCAGGCCGGCGACACGGTCGTCGACCTCACCCCGTGCGGTGAGCATCAACACGGGTGTGCTGTCGCCCCCTTCGCGCAGGCGCTTGCACACGTCCAGGCCGTTCATCCGCGGCATGGCAATGTCGAGAATGATGGCCTCGTAGGGCGATTGCCCCAGGAGTTCCAACGCCTCTTGCCCGTCGCTGGCGTTGGCCACGTCGTAGTGTTCGAGCGTCAGCGCACGAAACAGCGCATTCTGGACAGCGGGCTCGTCGTCGACTACCAGTATGCGTGCTTGCTCGGCCATGATCGGGGGCATCCCGTAGGTGTGAACCGCTCCCGCACCGATGGCAGTGCTTGGAGGCAGCGCAGTTATGAGGCTAGCGTGATGGATGGCGTGGGCAGGCTTCTAAGGAAATGCGAAGAGAATGCTAAGAATCGCGAGGGGAGGGGCAATCGCTGACGGGCCAGAGATCGCCCAGCAGACGGAGCCGGGGGATGGCGTCGATGTGATGGCCGCGCAGTCGCGCACGCTGCGCAACAGCATGATCAGCCTGGCGGTGTTCTTTGCGCTGGTGGTTGCCCTGCTGCTGGGCGTTCCCGGGCTGGACGCGGCTGCCGATCGCATCGCGAAGGCGAACATCCCATGGATCGTTGCGGGGGTCGTGCTGGAGCTGCTCTCGTGCCTGGGCTACGTGGTGTTGTTCGAGCTGATCTTCGGTCGCCTGGGGCGCAGCTTGAGCTCGCGGCTGTCGCTTGCGGAGCTGGCGGTCAACTCGGTGGTGTCTGTCAGCGGTCTGGCTGGGATTGCGCTTGGCGCGTGGGTGTTGCGCAGCAAGGGCGTTTCGGTGGCGCGGATCGCGAAGCGCTCGGTGCTGATCTTCGTGCTGACGAGCGCGGTGAATGTAGGCGCGGTGGCTGTGATCGGGTCGCTGATGTGGCTGGGGATCATCCCTGGCTCGCGCGATCCGCTGCTCACGCTGATACCCGCGGCAGCGGCGCTGGCGACGATAGTGGGGACGCTCGTACTGGCTGCGTGGGCGCGCCGAGCGGCGGCGGGGCGTCATTTGGATGGCGGTCGCGTGGCGGTCGCGCTGGTCGCGGTGAGTGGCGGGGTGGAGGATGCGCTGGGGTTGATCCGCGCGCATGAGTGGAGGCTGTTGGGAGCGGTTGCGTACTGGCTGTTCGACAACCTCGTGCTGTATGCATGCCTTGCGTCATTCGGGGACAGGCCGTCGTTCTGGG
>DATHLT010000196.1:0-20756 GCA_035487855.1 Solirubrobacteraceae bacterium | reverse complement strand
CATCGCCGAGCTTCGAGTCAACAGCCGCAGCGAGATACTGCCCACCTACTGCGTCGGCGCACCCGTGGTTTGCGCACAGACAAGTTCAGTGGAGCCAACCGGGATCGAACCGGTGACCTCCTGCTTGCAAAGCAGGCGCTCTCCCAGCTGAGCTATGGCCCCGCTCGCTCAAGTCTAGGCGAACGTCGGCGGCCGCGAACAGGGGTGGCATCCGCACAGTGGCCACACAGCACACCTACTCGAACGAAAGTCGCTCCTGCCCGGGAATCTCATCGGGGGCAAGCTCGCTGTCGGAAGAGCCAGGCTTCTCCCATTCAAACGACTCATCTTCGGGCAGCTCCTCGTTATATGCCGGGCTCAACCCAGCCCCGACCGGACCGACGGGGTGCGCGGCATTCGCCACATACGCGTCTTCCTCCAAAACCGCCCGCATGTCGATCTCCGCCGTGTCCTGCCCCACACCCCCCAGATTCGCCATTCGCGGATCGACGTCGTTGTGGCCCTCAGCGGCCGCATCGCCTGACACGAAGTCAGTGTGTGCGACACCGGTATCCGGCACGTATGTCAAGCCGGAGTCCTCGCCGCCCAGCGGGCGGTCCTCCTCCGGGTAGACCGGCGCCAGAGCCTCCAGCTCCTCGCGCTCTACCGCTGCCAGGTCCGCGCCGCTTCGGCGCTTTAGCTCCAGGTGTTCGCGTATGGCGTCGTCGAGCAGTCCCATGCCGCTGCCAAACCATACTGCGCCCGCCGTCGGTCGTTCTGCGACTACACTTCTCGGGTCGCAGCGTCCATTCCTGCGGATGCGTGCGGGGCTATAGCTCAGTTGGGAGAGCGCTTGGATCGCACCCAAGAGGTCGGGGGTTCGAGTCCCCCTAGCTCCACCATTTGAAGGACAGTCGAAACGCCCCGGTCTCCCCCAAGGAGGCCGGGGCGTTGTCGTCGGGGCGCGTTCAGCGGCTGGTTGAGGCGCTCCTGGCGACCTGACTCGGGCTGTGCCCAGCTTCAAGAGCCCCGTGTGTGCCGCCGCCGTGTGCCGTCCTATGACGGCGCGATCAGAACGAGAAGTCGCTATCCCATCCGTGCACCTGGCGGCGGGCGCGCTGCCTGTACGGCGCGTCGTCGGTGTCGGGCTGGGAGTCGTCGGGCTCCGGCCACTCGCGCAGGCAGTGGGTCGCGGACGCGAACAGCCTGCCCGCCTGCTGCAGGCGCTCGCTGAGCTCGAACCAGGCGGCTGAGTCGGCCTCGTGGTCGGCTTCGATCAGGCTGATTGCCTCATCCAGTGTGCCGCGAAGGTCACCCCGGAATCCGGCGATCCGCTCATCGGCGGCTGAGCGGGCTCTGCGCCAGCGTTGGTGCTGTGGTGCCTCGGGCAACGCGATCTTGGCTCGTACGGCGTCGAGTCGCTGGCGCCCCTTCGTCGTGAGCCCCCAGAAGCTGTTCCTGTTGCGACGGGACTGCTCGACCAGGCCAGCGGCCTCGAGTTCCTGGATTTTGGGACGCAGCAGGAGCGTCGTCCATCCATTGTGTGGGAGCCCGAGGTGTTCCTTGACGGTGCTGAGCGACTCGGTGGCCTGATCGCGGCTGTCGTGGCGGATAGCCCGCTCAAGCGCGGCGAGGATCAGGTCGGTCGACGGCGGCGCAGGCCGCGTAGGCTTCTTTGTGGGCATGGGAGATTCGACCTCTCGTGTCTGCGGCCTCGGTGCGGTCATCATCCGTGCCGAGGCCACTTTGGCTTATGGAGCCGGGCAGGCTAGGGCTGAGCGGGATGTGCGGTCAAGCTGTGACCCGGCATCACTCGCTTGCGGCTACGGCCGCGTGATGATCTGGGCGAAGTGGACGGCGGCGCAGCTCGCCATCACGGACTCGCCCTTTCGCCGGAGCAGGCCGGAGCCGCAGAGGGAGGCGATCGCGTCGAGGGCGGTTACGGGATCGGCGGTCGCGTCCATGACTTCCTCGATTGGCATCAACGGCCAGCCATCGCTGGCGGCCAGCAGGAGCTGGAGTATCTCCCGCTCCAGGCGGGCGCAGGCCAGAATGTCTACATAGTCGGGCTGCTGTTCCATCGGAACCTCCTGGGCATAGGCGCTAGGGCGTCCAGGGGTCTACGGCGAGCGCGGACGATTGGTCAAGCAGTGGTGGCCTCGTCCAGGGTGGCCTATGGGGCGGCACCGGCCGCGTGTAGGCCGCCCGCCTCAACCTGCTCGGAGCGGGCGATCAGTTCGGAGGCGGACAGCCCAAGTCCGGCGGCCAAGCGGCGCAGGCTGGCGTAGCTGGGGTTGCGCTTGCCGGTCTCGACATTGCTGAGGTAGCGCTGGTGGAGGCCGCTGTCGTTGGCGAGCGTCTCCTGGGTAACCCCGAGCTGTTCGCGGCGTTGTTTGACGGCAAGACCCAGGGCGAGTTGGAAGGCCGGGGAGGCGGACATGCGACCAGCCTTCCCAGCCTCCAGCCAGGTAGCAATGACATCGCAGTAGACACGCCCTTGACATTCCGGTAGGGTCGCGCCCTATGACATTCCAGTAGATGGTCAATGCGGGCGCGGCGGCGCTTCCCCACTGCCTCGCCGCGTCCGCATTGATCCTGAGCCACCGCCACGAGGCATGAACCAAGGAGGGAGGCAGATGGGCGGACGCAGCAAGGTTCTCAGAAGCACGGTGGTTCTCACTATTTCTGTGGGCGCCCTGTTGCTGGCCTCAACCGCTGCTGCCAGCGGCGGCAGCTCGGTTGCTGGTGCGCCGACGCTGGCCTGGGGGCAGCTCACCGCAGGTGGTGGCCTCGAACAGGAGTTCTGGCACCTTCAGCTCTACAGCGGGGATCGGATCACCTTCCTCGCCGAACTGGGCTCCAACCCGCAATATGGCACCCGCGAGTACGGGTTCACGCTCTACTCCCCGTCGGTCACCGACTACAACCTGCGCGATGCCGGTGCCGCGAATGAGGCGGCACTTAGTGCCGGCAAGAATGAATTTACTCTCACTTCGCCCTTCTCTGGCGTCGGCACGCTGGACGTCTGTGAGGGGTTGGTTGAGTCGTCTCAGCCATGTGGAGAGCTGGCGGTGGACATTATTACGCCGTTGGTGAAGCAGGCCGACCCGTACAGCTTCACCGCTACCGTTACCCACGCGACAAGCCTTCTGGTGTCCGCGCCGACGCTGGCGCGGCGTGGCTCGACCGTAGCGGTACGAGCGAGCGTCCAGTCCCCGGCCGGGACTCCCCAGGGCAGATGCCTCATCCAGGGGCGCCTCGCCTCCCTGGTCGGCGGAAGATGCTCGCGCCGCCTCCGCTTGGCTCATGGCTGCAAGCAAACGATCCGGGTGGAGTTCGTCGCGAGCGAAGGCTGGCAGGCCGCGAGCAGCGATCGCACCGTTCGCCTGCTGCCGTGAGCCGGCGTGTCCTTCTCTCGGCGCTGGGCATGGTCGCGCTCAGCGGCTGTGGCTCGGGCGCCGAAACGGCAACCTCAGTCACGCACGCCTCGGCTGGAGCATCTGCCCAGCCGCCAACCGCTAGCGCGCCTGCTACTGCCCCCACCGATACGTCGCAGGCTCCGTCATATCCGCTCGTGCATTTCACGGTCACCGACCACACCACAAACCCGGTAGGAGTCTGGCCGTTCACCGCCCGTCTCGTGCGCGTCACCGAGAACCCGAACGGGTTCCCGGCCAGCCAGCCCCCGCCGCCACAGGACACCTACCTGATGGTGCAGGTCGCCATCACGAGCGCGATCACCGGCCGCAGCGTCGGGGCGGCCGTACCCCGGCCGCGGATAAGCTGCCACCCCCCGGATGACCAACAGTGGTCACACAAACTACCCGAAGGCTACGACCAGGGCACCGAAACCGAGCCGGAACTCGAAGGCAACGCCATCGCCTTCGGTGACGGCCAGCCCCACCTCTGGGACACCGAGTGGCAAGTGCCCGAAGGCACCAGCACCACAGACGTCAAGTGCTCCATCGCAAGCGCACCACCCACGACCGAGGAGGCATTACACGTACTCGGGTCGGGAGCCTTGAATTAGGACGTAGAGAAGTAAAACCTCCGGCACTCATAGAGCGCCGGAGGCGTAAGGGAGACTCGCGTCTCGGATTTGTCAGTCGGCTTCGGTGGGGTCGCCTGAATGGCCTGGTTTGAAACGCAGGTGTGACCACTCCGGTTGCTTGAGTTTCCGCTCAAGGATCATCCGGGTGAAGCCAGCCATCGCCGCAACTTCTTTCCAGTCGGCGGGGGAAAGCATCCCTATCACTCCGGCGAGCGGTTCGGGCAGCTCAGGCTCCTTGAGTGCCCGCTCGACGTTCACCATTTCGAGGACGGCCGCGGCGTCGCCGGCAGTCAGCTTGGTGATGGTCGTGGGGCGAGGGTTCTTTTCATCCAAGCGCTCGCATATCCAGTAGCAGACCTCACCAACGAGCCTGCGTCGTAGCTGTCGAAGGCGATCCATAACAAGCTCCTATCTCGTGGGTTGCAGCTATCGACACCGGGTTGGTGCAGACAACTGTACCCACAAGAGAGACTACTATAATACAGTGAAACAGGTAAAAAGTCAATACTTTTCAGTGCTACATGCCCGGAGCGCGCAGCCCTACGCGGCCGAAGACCTTCCGAAAGGACTGTGAAGTGAAGTCGGCGGGGCTTGGCGAGTGCAGTTCACTTTGGAGGCGGCGCCACTCGGCCTCAACCGTGACCGCATAGTCGGCACTGGCGCGGATGACTTTATGCGCGCCGCAGTCCGGGTTGGGGTTCTTTGGCTTGAGCCCGCATTTACATGGTCGCAACCAAGCATCCCACTTCATCAGGGAGTCTTTATTGAGCCTCGTTGCGAAGTCCGCGGCGCTCGTAGCGTCTACGACCGCCTGCTTGGCCTCAGCCAGTCGTTCTAGGTCAAAGGGCGAGGCGACCTGGATTTGCCGTAGCGCACTCCGGGCGGGAAAGCGCTCCTTGCTCAACCATTCCCAGTGATCCGGCTCATCGATTTCTTCCGTGATCGCGGCGAGCCGCGCAAGGCTTGCCAGAGGAATCATGCATCTGCCACAGGCGGGCTCCCTGTGCGACTCGGCCGGCTTACGTTTCACGCACTCGATGGCAACTTCTAGCCACCTCGGGAGGTGGTGGGCGATGAACCACGCCCTCCGGTAGTCCGGCAGCGGCGGCGGCATCCACGACGGTAGGAACTCGTCTACAAACGAGCGGTCAAAGCTCGCATCTTCCTCCCGCTGGTGATGTTCTGACTCGCGGCGCAGTAGCTCGGCTGCGAGTTCATCCATGAGGCGCTGTTCGTAGCTTTCCGCACCCCTCTTTGCCATGCTCGCAACCTGCATGCGTGCCGCTTCTGCGGCACGCTTTAGCCGCTCCTTGAGTCGCAATCTCCCGATGGACTCGTCGATACCAAGGAGAAACCGAGCAGCCAACGGGTTATCGGCCTCGAGAGGCTGACGCTCTGTGATTCGCTCGGGGAGATCCTCCGTCGCATCGGCGAGGCACTGGCGCGCCGTGGTGGCGATGGCTCTCCGCTGAGCATCTTCATCCGGAACGGCCGGGGCGGCGGCTTTGATATGGCTCAAGCGCATCACGAGCGGCTTGCGGAGGATCGCCTCGACCGTCGCGCCGTAGGGCTCGCGTATCAGCTCATACAGCTCTTTGCTGAGGTCACGCTCGCGGGCGTCAGGCATCCCCCGAGTGTATGAATCCGACGCGGACGAACTCGTCCGAAACTCGTCCCACGGGCCGTGAAAGCGTTCCTCCCGATAGACAAACAGCGTGCTGACACCCTCGGGCAGCGCGCCCAATCAGGGAGGTACCAGATGTATCGTCGTCTAACACGCCTTGAGGTTGAAGCGGTCTTGCGCCGCGAGGTCAAGCACTACATGTCGCTTGGCCTGACAAAGGCCGAAGCAATCCAGCAAGTCGCGACCGATCAGGGGCTCGACCCGGAGTGGGTCGCTGAACTTGTCGACGGCGAGCCGGGAGGTGAGGCGTGATGACCGACCTCACAGTCCTTCGCTCGGGTCGCGGCCTCTCCCGGATTGAGCGCCGCGCCGCTGCCGAGATCACCGCAACCCGTGCCGTCAGCTCCGTGCTGGCGGCACGGGAATCGGCACGGCTCGACCTCATCGCCGACGTAGCCGAGACGGCGCTATTGAATGCGTCCGATCTGAGCAACTTGGAGGCGGTGCTGGTTATGAGAACGCCCCACGCGGCTCCTAGGCTCGGCCTGATCGCAGACTCCGCCTGCATCCAAATGAGCAAGGTCGTCGCTCAAACCGGCCGGAGCGTCTGATGATCCACCTAGCACTCGAAGTCCTACTTGGAGTGGGCGTAAGCGTAGCGCTGGCTCTGGCTGCGGCGTGGACGGCCATCGGGCTCGCTGTTCTCGCCGAATGGGTACGTCGCCATCTGTGCCGCAAGGCACAGATGGCGTATGAGCAGTACGCCGCTGAACAGGCCATCCGAGCCATCAAGCGTCGCGCAATCCACGAACTGCTCGCCGCCGAGCGTGACTACCGCGCACGCAGTACCGGGGACGTAATCGAGGGCACGGCGGTCGAGGTGGAGCGGTGAGATTACGGGTCGGGTAGTCGATTGGCCTCGCGTGAGCCACACATCAAGCACAGCCATGTTCACCCCCTGCCACACAAAGAAAGTCCTTGACTCACACAAACCGTTTGATTAATACTCAGGAGGTTCAATACCGAACAAACAGCGAACAAACTAACAACTGGAGGTGAAAAATGTAAGTCCAGCTAACAGTGAAAGGAGGAATTATTCTATGGGGAATGCACGCCGTATCAAAGTAACGGGGGTCAGGCGGGAGGACGGCGAGGACGTCGAGATGCTCAGTTTGGTGCTGTGGCTCCAAGCCAAAAGAGTCCTAAAAATGCGTCGGGCTAACGAAGCTGCTGCGAAAGCCAAGCGCAAGAAAATCGAGGGTGGCCGTGAGCGCTGAGCTGCTTTCACTGGTCGCGGCCGGGGGCAGCGGCTCGGCCATGCTCGCCGGGATCGCCGCCCACCAACACGTGTCAGCGGAAAAGATGAGGGCAAGCAGGGTTAAGCTGGGCACCCGTTATCCGGCGAACCTTGAGGCCGGGCAAGTAACGGCTATCTGGAGCGGCCTGGCTGGCCTGCCGCCAACTACCGAGATCGTCGCTGAGACGGCCGCGACCGAGGGCAGCATCACGCACAGCTTGTGGGTACCCCAGGTCGCGCGGGAATCGGTACGCGCGGCTCTCGTCGGGGCTGTGCCCTCTATGCGCATCACTGAGGCGCCGGCCAGCCCGAGCGATCACGCAACGCTGAGCCTGCGGCTGTTCGTTGCCGAGCCTACGTTCCTGCTGACCGACAACGCGGCGGGCGTGTCCCGCTCGGTTTTGAGCAGCATGGCAAATTTGCGTGGGGGCGAGGCGGTTTCACTGCTTTGGGCGCTCTCATCACAGAGGGCGCGCCCCAGGCCGGAGCTGGAGAACCCGACGCCCCGCCAGCGCGAAATCGCCAAAGCCTGGGCAGCCAAGGCGTCACAACCTGGCTTCGGCGTAGCTGGGCTCATCCTTGTCCGGGCGGCGACGCGAGGCCGTGCCCGCGAGCTGGCCTCACACATCGAGAACGTGCTGCGCAGCCGCCGTGGCCTGGCCGGTGGTATCCGCGTCACCGACTCCCGCGGCAACCGGACACTGGCCTCGCTGCCCAAGGTACGCCGGTCGTCAGGCTTTTTGGGCGTTTCAGAAATTGCGCAGCTGCTCGCGCTGCCACAAGGTGAGGTGGTGCCCGGCGTGGAGGTCGGTGCCTCGCGGGAGCTGCTGGTGCCGCGCCATGTCCCGCGCGAGGGTGGCCGGCGACTGTTCATCGGACGGGACTCGAGCGGCGACCGTCCGGTGGCGTTGTCGCCGGAGGCTTCGAGAGTCCACATGGCAGTCATTGCACCCACGGGTGGCGGGAAGTCCACCCTCCTTCTGCACAGCATCCTTTCTGACATTTCCGGTGGCTACGGCGGGATTCTGCTCGACCCGAAGAACCAGCTTGTAAGTGACCTGTTGGATCGCGTCCCGGCTGAGCACGCCGACCGCATCGTCGTGCTTGACCCTTCGGCTCCCGGCGCGGTGCCGGGCTTGGATCTGCTCGGCAGCGGTGACCCGGATACGCGCACGGAGGTGGTTCTGTCAGCCCTGCGCGGGATCTACAAAGACGCCTGGGGCGTTCGGATCGACAGCTACCTGCGGATGGGTCTGCGCACCGCAATGGAGCTAGAAAATCCGATCATTTCCGACTGGATGCGGTTGTATACCGAGCCCGATCTGAGGCGCGCGGCGGTTGCTCGGATTCAGAATAACCCCATCCTCGCGGCGCAGTGGCGTACCTACGAAGACTCCCTCTCTAGCGCTGAGCAGTTCCAGCACATCGCGCCAGCCCTTTCCAGGATCACGAGCCTCTTGGCGCGTCCGGCGCTCAGGAACATCATCAACCAGCCGCAACCGAAGCTGTCGATCCCCCGGCTGCTGGCCGAACGCAAGTGGCTCTTGGTCGCGCTCAGCCCTTCGGCTTTGGGTGAGAGCGCCAACGACCTCCTCTCAGCCCTTGTTGGGTATCTCCTGTGGACGGCCGTCGAGTCCCGCGTCAACCTGCCTGAGCACGCCAGGCACCCGATTTTCTTCTACTGCGACGAGCTGCAATCGCTCAAGATCCCGGTCGGCGTCGAGGTCTTTCTCGAGCGTAGCCGCGGGCTCGGCTGCGGCGTCGTGGCCGCGACACAAGGTTTGGCGAGGTTGCCGCAGAGCGTCCGTGACTCGCTGCTCGGGAATGTCGGAAGCCTGGTCGCCCTGAAGGCCACCGGCCATGACGAGGCGACCAGGCTCGCTAGGGAGCTGCCCGGACTTCAAGCGAGCGACCTGATGGGTCTTTCCAGCTCGCGCTACGAGTGCGCCGCGAGGATCAACACGGGAGGGCTGGGCAGCGGGTCGGTGGTCGTCACCGGGCGTACCGAGGCGCCGCCGCCGCTGACCGGGCAGGCCGCGCGTATCCGGGCGCTCTCGGCTCAAGCGTACGGCCGCGACCCCCGCGAGATCGAGGCGGAGCTCGTGCGCCGGATGGATGGGGACGGCATCGAGGGCGGCGACTCATACGGGCGGGTTGGGAGGCAGACATGACCCGTCCTGTCGCCTCTCCCGTGACGTCGAGCTGGGAGCGCCGGAGCCCCCGGTCAGGAGTAGCTTCTCAGAGCTTTTCGCCGCCGACGCAGTTGGTTCCCGCCCGCTCCAAATACATCACCTCAGATCGTCTCTACCAGACCCTCAATCGAATGTCCGATACGGACTGGCTCGTTCTTGGTTTTCTTAGCGGCTGCCGGTTGGCGAGCGGTAGGCAGCTGATCCGTAGGTACTGGTTCACGTCCGATCCTGGCGATCCGCGTGCCCGAGCTGGACGCCGCGCTCTTAAGCGGCTGACCGACTGGCGGGTGCTGGATGCTCTCCCGCGCCGCATCGGCGGCGAGCGCGCGGGAAGCGCAGGCATCGTCTACACCGTCGGGGTGGCCGGGGCGAAGCTCCTGGCAAGACGCGGGCAGCCCGCCAACCGACTCGAAGCGCCGGGCGCGCTGTACGTCGCACACACGATCGCGTGCACCGAGCTAGTAGTCACTCTCGGCGAGGCCGGTAGGAGCGGCGCGCTTGAATGCATCGAGGTTCAAAACGAGCCGGAGTGCTGGCGTACCTTCAGAGCCGGTATGGGCGCTCGGATCACGTTGAAGCCCGACCTGTTCATCCGTGTCGCGGTTCCAGGCCATAGCTATGAGGATCGCTGGTATGTCGAGGTAGACCTCGCAACCGAGGCGGCCGGCACCATCCTGGCCAAAGCCAAACGCTACCTCGCACACCACCGCTCGGGCAGCGAACAAGTCCACCCCAGGGTGCTGTGGGCGGTGCCGGACGCCCGCCGAGCCGAGCGCATCCAAAGCGCCCTGGGGCGCCTGCCCGCAGGGGCTCAACGCATGTTCTCGGTCTGCGGACTAAGCGAGACGGTGGAGTACCTGACCGCCGAGGCGCACCGATGAGCGCCACACGCAACCTCGTCATGTTCAGCGACCACACCGACCGCTGGCGGCTGGTCGAGGGCGACTCCCTGCGCCTGATGGCGGGGCTCCCCGACTCCTGCATCGACGCGGTCGTGACCGACCCGCCGTATGGCATTGGCTTCCACGGTGAATCTTGGGACGGGGCAGGCAAGGCCGGGCACCAGCTCGCGGGCGGCGCCGCCTTCGCCGCGTGGACGGAAGCCTGGGCGGCCGAGTGCCTGCGGGTACTCAAGCCCGGCGGCTATCTGCTCGCCTTCGGCAGCCCCAAGACGTTCCACAGGCTGACGAGCGGGGTCGAGGATGCCGGTCTTGAGGGGCGCGACGTGCTGATGTGGGTCTACGGGCAGGGCACGCCCAAGGCGCGCAAGCTCCCCGGAGGGCTCGCCGCGATGCTCCGGCCTGCCTACGAGCCGATCCTGCTCGCGCGCAAACCCCTCGCCGGCACTACGCCGCGCAACGTCGAGGAATGGGGCACCGGGGCGCTCAACACCGAGGCGTCACGCGTGAACGGCTACTGGCCGTCGCATCTCGTGCTCTCCCACGCGCCTGGCTGCACGACGGCGGGCTGCACGAACAACTGCCCGGCCGGGCTGCTCGACGCCGCACGTCCCGACCTTCGCCCGAGCCGCATGTTCTACGCGGCCAAGGCGTCAAAGCGGGAGCGTGAAGCAGGCTGCGATGAGCTGCCGCTGCGATCCGACCTGCTCTACAGCCGCCCAGCGGTGCGCCTACGCCGCAACATCCACCCGACCGTCAAACCGATCGTGCTGATGCGCTACTTGGTGGAATTGGTGACGCCACCGGGAGGCACCGTCCTTGATCCATTCGCTGGCAGCGCCAGCACCGGCATTGCCACTGTCATGGAACATCGGAAGTTCCTCGGCGTTGAACAAGAAGCCAGATACACCGCCATCGCCTGTGCCCGCCTCACCCATTGGGCACGTGAAGCGAGGGATGCATCGTGAGGGCTGGACGGCCGCACGGCGGACGGAAGGGCACGCGCCTTTCTGTCCGCCGCCACGGCCACCCAACCCAAAGGAGGTGTCTCATGGCAGTCACGAAGGCTCAGGAGATTTACGACGCGGTCGAGAAGCGCATCGCCGAAGGCACCGACAAGGCCGACGCTTTCAAGGCTTTGTCTGAGGAGACAGGGCGCCCTTACGATTCAGTGAGAGGAAGCTATTACTCTCACAAGAAAAGGCTGGAGGGCGGTGAAAGCAAACCACGCACCAGGCGTCGCGAGACGACACTCGATGCCGCGCTGGCGGACGGCCGTGCCGCCCTGGAAAGGGCAATCAACTCGGTCGAGGCCGAGGTCGAGGCCGCGAAGGCAAGGAGCGACGAGGCCAAAGCCGAGTACGACGCCTTGAAGGCGAGCGCCGGGGAGAGGAAGCAGGCCATCACTCAGCGCCTGGAGGCGCTGAAGTGACCCACAGCGAGCCGGTCGGGGTTACACACCTTGACCGGCTCGCATTACCAATAATCAACTTGATTAACTCAATAGTTAACGCGAAAATCGTTAAGCCAAATTAACTATAGGAAGGAGGGATACATGCCACAACACCAAACCAAACCACAACAACCTAACCCCGAGGCTGAGCCCATCGAGGCGGCAGCGATCTATGTGCGTGTTTCCAGTACCGGCCAGCTCGGCCGTGACGGTGACGAGGACGGCTACTCGATTCCCGCGCAGGTCGAAGCCTGCGAGAAGGAGGCGGCATCGCGTGGCGCCGCAGTTGCCAAGGTCTACATCGAGCGTGCCGAGTCGGCCAAGAGCGACGACCGGCCGGTGCTGCAGCAGATGCTCAGGGAGCTACCGAGCCTTGGCGTCCAGTACTTGATCGTCCACAAGGTCGACCGGCTGGCGCGTAACCGGCTGGATGACGCCACGCTCTACCAGCGCCTCGTCAGGATGGGAATCAAACTCGTATCGGCGACCGAGAACATCGACGACACTCCGGCCGGCCAGCTGATGCACGGCATGCTCGCCACCTTCGCCGAGTATTACTCCAACAATCTCGCCACCGAGATCATGAAGGGTTTGCGCCGCAAGCACGAACAGGGCGGCACACCGTTCAAGCCACCCATCGGCTACCTGTCCAAGCGCGAGTTGGTCGGTAGCCAAGACATCCGGAGCGTGATCATTGATCCGGTGCGCGCGCCGCTGGTGCAGCTTGCGTTCACGCTGTACGCTACCGGGGAGTGGTCGCTGCACCGTTTGGCAGACCACTTGGAGGTGCAAGGGTTGCGCAGCCGGGGCACGCAGCGCTATCCGGAACGCCCGCTCGGACACAACCGGATTCACAGGATGCTGCACAACCCGTACTACATGGGGATCGTGCAATGGAACGGCAAACGCTACCCCGGCAAGCATTACCGGCTCGTGGATGAGGACACCTTCGACCGCGTGCAGGCGCTCCTATCCGTAGCCCGCGTCAGCGGCGACCGCCCACAGAAGCACGAACACTATTTGCGCGGGACAGTTGTCTGCGATGAGTGCCTCGGGCGGCTGCTCTACGGACGCCACCGTGGCCGTGGCGGACGGCAGTACGAGTACTTCTGCTGCAACAACCGCGCAGTGCGCCGCCGCACCACCAAATGCTCAAGCGCCCATGCGTCAGTCCCGATCGTTGACGAGCGCATACGGGAGCACTACCGCAGCGTCTACATCCGGCCAGAGGTACAGGAGCAGATACGCACAGAGCTACGCGACGAGTTGGGTGACCGCAGCGCGCTCATCGAGCGCGAGGCCGAACGCCACCAACGCGCCCTCAAGGCGATCGAGGCCAAGCAGGAAAAGCTGGTGCAGCTCTACTACAAAGACCTCGTCTCAGAGGACGTGTTCGCCGCCGAGCAAGACAAGCTCAAGGACGAGCGCCGCGCCGCCCAACGCCTCCAAGACGCCGCCACCACCCAACTCGAGGACGTCCAGCAAGCCCTCGACCTCGCCCTCAGCCGAGTCAATAAGCCCTACGAGACCTACGCCGAAGGCACCGAACTAGAGCGCCGCATGATGAACCGCGCCATCTTCGCGCACATCAAGATCGGCGAAGACTCCGAAATCACCGGCACCACCCTGACCCCCATATACGCCGCCCTGTCCGGCTGGCAGCCTGGGCTTGGCCAACCCGCCGCCAGCCAGCCAGAAGGCCGGGAAAGGCTTGGCAAAGGCGATTTTCAACCTACCGCCGCCCCCGTCCATCGTTACAGAAGCCCTGCACACGCGGGGCTTCTGTGCGTTTGCGAGCACCCCATCGCGTCCAGGCAGTAGCGCTCCACCCCCCGGCCAACAAGAGCGCCCTGCGATACAGTCGCAAGCTCCATCAGGAGGAGGGTAAATGGCCATCAGCGCAGACATGCCCAGGTCCGTCGCCCACGGGATCGACGGTCTACGGACACTCAAGGATCAGGTCGTGGGGCCGAGCCCGTGGCGCGAGGTCACGCAGGAGATGGTCAACCAGTTCGCCGAGCTGACCGGCGATCATCAATGGATCCACGTGGACGTAGAGCGGGCCAAGCTCGAGAGCCCGTTCGGCACCACCATCGCCCATGGGAACCTCACACTCTCGCTGGTCGATGGCCTGCGGCAGGACCTGAGTGAGTGGAGCGGCTTCAAGCTGGGCGTGAACTACGGCTGGAACAGGGTCCGCTTTCCGGCTCCAGTCATCGTCGGAGCACGCGTGCGCTGCTACGCCCAGCTTGTCGAAATCTCTGAGGTAGGCGGCGGCTGGTACCAGGTCGTCACCAGGTTCACAGTCGAAGCCGACGGCACCGAGAAGCCCGTGTGCGTCGCCGACAGCGTCGGGCGTGTACTCGTTGACGACGCGCAGTAGCTCGGCCGCTCATCCATAGCGTCGCCCCGGCGCCCTCTCTGTGCTCAGGGGCCTCATGAGCGCGCCTGCATGAGGTCGTACACGGTCTGGCCGCCGATTTTCACGGACTTGAAGTGCGCCTCCACCCAGCTGGTGATCGAGCTGGTGCTAGGTGCGCCACCGCCGCCTCCTGGCCCTGCGCCGGCAATAGCACCAGGCCTGCTGCCTTTGGTGACACCAAGCCGTGCACTGGAGCCACCGCCCGGCGCTCCGCCCATTCCGCTGGAGGCAAAGTAGTAATGGATGTCGCCCGCTGCCACGTAGCGCTTGAATTCAGCCAACGTAAGGTTGCCGCCCTCGTTGTTGAAGCCGCCAATCGCCATCACCGGCTCGCCACCAGTGGCGAGCTCGAGCGACGCCGCACTCTGCGAGCCCGATACCGCCGCCACCCAGCGAAACTTGCCGGCGTCACTCTCCAGGGCGTGCTTCAACGCTGTGCTCACATTCGCTTGACCGCCTGCGCCGCCGCGAATGCCACCGGCAGGCGGAGAGCCGGCTGCGCTGGGTGACTCAGGGCGAGCGCCGCTAGCACCACCAGGACAGCCACCTGCCCCCGGAGCACCGTACGCTCCCGGCCCGCCGGCTGCCCCTGCGGTCCTTGCGCCTGGCGCTCCTCCTGGGCCGCCGCCGACGTTCGAGCCCGGACCCGCAGAGGGGATCGAGCCAGTGTGGGCCGTTGTGATCGTCTGCGCTGAGTAGGCGACCGGTCCGGACAGGCAGGCCACCACAGCAAGAACAGCTGTGACGATCGATGCCTGCCGCCCGAACCGGCGTAGGACGGGTGCGGCGAGCAGGCCGACCACCGCAATGGCCGCGCTCGCGGGAACCAGCACCCGCGTCCACGATTCCCATTGCGGCGTGCGGTCGAGCAGCACCCAAGACCATGACGCCGTGAGCGCTACCGCCAGGGCCGCGACCGCCCTGGCGAACAGCGTGTGGCGCTGCCGCCACAGCAACACTCCGCCGATCGCAACCAGCGCGGCTATCGCCGGCACCAGCGCAACCGTGTAGTAGGTGTGGATCACGCCGCTACCGAAGCTGAACACCACGGCGCTCACCAGCAGCCACCCGCCCCACAGCAGCAGTGCCGCACGGGTCCGATCGGTGCGTGGCGCGCGACGGCTCAACCACAGGCCCGCGATCAGCGCCAACACGGCCGCAGGCAAGAGCCACGAGGCCTGCGCGCCCATCTCGCCGTCGAACAGCCGCAACAGGCCGGTAGGGCCGCTGAAGTTCGCTCCCCCGCCACCGCCACCGGGACCGCTCGCGCCGAAGATCCTCCCCAGACCGTTGTAGCCAAAAATCAGGTTGAAAATGTTGTTGTCGGGCGAGCCGTCGATCATCGGCCGCGAGGAGACCGGCCACAAAGCAACGATCGCCACCCACCAGCCGCAGCTCGCCACGATCGCGGCTGCGCCAGCGAGCAGCTGCCAGAGGCGCCTGCGCAAGGTCGTGGGCGCGGCCACCATGTAGACGAGGCCGAACGCCGGCAGCACCAGGAATGCCTGCATCATCTTCGCCAGGAACGCAAAGCCGATCATCGTGCCCGCCGCGATCACCCATCGCGTGCTCGCCCCCTCGACGGCGCGAACGAGGCAATAGGCACCGGCCACCAGCAGGCACACGAGCAACGCGTCGGGGTTGTTGAAGCGGAACATCAGCGCCGCCACCGGCGTGATCGCAAGTAGTGCACCGGCCGCCAGACCCGCGCGGGCTCCGAACCAGCGCTTGACGGCAGCGTGCAGCATCGCGACCGCCGCCACACCCTCGAGTACCTGCGGGACGAGCATGCTCGAGCTGCTGAAGCCGAAGATGCGCCCCGACAGCTCCATCACCCACATCGACGCCGGCGGCTTGTCCACGGTGATGAAGTTCGAGGAGTCGATCGAGCCGAAGAACATCGCCTTCCAGCTGTTCGTGCCTGCCTGCACGGCCGCCGCGTAGAAGCTGTTGGCGTAGCCGGAGGCACTCAGGTCCCACAAGTAAGCGACAGCTGTGCACACGAGCAGTGCGATCAGCGCCGGACGCGCCCACGTCGGCTCGGATCGTTCCTCGGCCCGGCTCGACGCGCGCGCACCGGCGGCACTGGCAGCGGCGGACAGCGGTACTTCGGTGCGGCGGTGGGGAAAGTAGGTTGCGTTCATGGGCACACCCTGCTGGGCGAGCCTGGCAGCTGTCAGCCGAGAGGCTGAGAGCTTGCTGAGAGCCACGGCCTACGGCCGAGAGCCGTGGCCACAGCCCAGCGACCCGGCCCTGGCGGCCCTGGCGGCCGACAACGGTGTATCAGTGCTCGAGTACCACGCGTACGGTGCGCAGCAGGCGATCGCTTGCGCCTCGCACACTGCCGCCCAGCTCGAGCGTGCTCTGCACGTAGGCCAATGTCTCTGCGCTCAATCGCTCGCCCGGGAGCACGTTCGGTATCCCCGGCGGGTAGGTCGCAAGGGACTCGGCTGCGATCCGTCCCGCGGCCTGCGACGCGGGCACAACCTCCTGGGGACCTAGATAGGCCTCGCGTGGAGTCATCGCCAACTCCCCCCAAGGAGGAGGCGCCGCAAAGCTCGCCTGACCGCCGCCGAGATCCGGCCCCACCCACTCGGCCGCCGTGCGCAGCGCCGCCACCAGGCGTGAGGCCTCGGGTAGGCCACGCTCGCCCATGCCAAACACCGCCACGAGCACGTTCTGCCCGTAGAGCTCGAGGTTGATGTCGCCGATCTCGCGCAGCATCGGCGCCAGCTCATAGCCGCTGGCACCCACTCCCCGCACGTCGACCGCCAGGCGCAGCGGGTCGTAGGCGAACACTCCCGGCCGCCCGGTCAGGCGATCATCGAGCACATCCAGACCATCGATCGCCTGGATTTCTGCGCGTGCGAGCACTAGCGCCGCCATTGTGTTGGTCAATAGCTCACGCCCGTGCACAGCCGCCTGGCGACGTGCGGCATCCAGCGAGCCCGCGAGCAGTGAGCTGGGGCTGGTGGACTCCGTCAGCGTTACCGCCCGGTCGACGGTGTCCTCGCCAATCACCTCGCCAGCACCGTGTCCGAGATGGAGCATCGCCGACTGTGTGAGGCTGCCCACGATCTTGTGTGTGCTCGAGATCACCAGATCGGCGCCTGCCGAGAGGGCGTGCTCGGGAAGACCCTCGTGGAATGCCATGTGCGCGCCCCATGCCTCATCCACGATCAGCGGCACACCATGGGCATGGGCCACCTCAACCAGCGACCGTATGTCGGCGACAGCGCCGAAGTACGTCGGTGAGGTCACCCACGCGCCGACCGCGCCGGGCGTGTCGTCCAGCGCTCGTGCGAGCGTCTCCTCAGTCAGGCAGTGCGCGATCCCCAGCTCCGGGTCCACCTCCGGCGCCGCGAACGTGGGACGCAAGCCGGACAGGACGAGCGAGTCGATTGTGCTCGAGTGGGCGTTGCGCTGAACCACCACTTCGCTGCCGCGGTGGGCTAGCGCCAGACCTGCAGCCAAGTTGCCCTGCGAGGCGCCATTGATCAAGAACCACGCCCGCTTCGCTCCCCACGCCTCCGCCGCCAGCAGCTGGGCCTGCTCGAACGGCGATGGCTCCATGCCCACGTCCACGCCGTAGGTCAAAGCGGGAATGTCGAGGCTCAGAGCGCGCTCGCCAAATGCCTCCAGCAGGCCTCGGTCAGCGCCCGGACCACCCTTGTGTCCCGGTACATGCAGCCGCGCCGGCTTGCGACGCGCGTAATCGCACAGCGCATCGAGGTAGGGCGTCTGCTCCTGGCGCGCAGTCACCCGGCGCTCACTTTGTGTCCACCGTGCAACCGATGTGTGACAACACTGCGACTTTCTAGCAGCTTCGCCAATTGAGGCCGCTTTTCGCTCTAGCGTGGACTCTGTCCCTTGAACGTAGTGGCCCGGCGGTGCGCCAACACCCCGGGCCCGGCACCGAGTCGGTCGTCCTCGATGCCCGTCGATTGTCCCTCAGCGCCGCACGCGACGCTCTGCGGGGCAGGCGGCTGGAATCGACATATGGCCCTCGGCGCCCCAAGCACAGGAGGCCAGATGCCAAATCCAGATCGACGTCAGCGCAGCAACCCCGCCGAAGCACCCACCGACGAGCTCGTACTCGCGGCCATCGAGCGGGCAGCCCTCCACCGCGCAAGCAACACTCCCGCGGTCCCCATTTGGGCGATCCTCGAACATCTCTCGCTGGCGCGCCGTTCGGCCGCCGCGCGTCACGTCCGCGCGCGCGTGAGCGAGCTACACGGGCGCGGCTTGATCGAGCACTCGCGACATCACGGAATCGAGACCTGGGGGGTGACCGACAGTGGACATCGTCACCTTCAACGCGCACGCCGCCGGGGCGGGCTGCCGACGTTGCCAGAGTCTCCGCAACACCGCGCATGGCGCAACGCTCGCACTACAGCGGGACACGAGATCGAACGGTTTCGCGCATCAGTGCACGCCCGACTCGCCGAGGCAGCACTGCTGCTCGATGCCGACCCGCCGCCCCACTCAGACGATTGGCTCGAGCTCGCTGACACGCTGCAGCGCGCTTGTAGGCGTCTTGGCTCCGCGAGCTACTGCCTGTACGAGTGGCGCGAGCCAGACGACGCGCACGCAGACATCGACAATGGCGTCGATCCAAGCGATGACGCACTGGAGCACAGCGAACGTGTGCGCGTGCGGGCACTGCGCTCGGGGCGTCGAAATCTGGCTCTACGGGACAACGCGCATGGAGGCCAACGATAGGCTGACCGCACGCATGGAGCCCGCCAGCCAGTTCGAGGAGTGGCAGATAGCGCTGCACGGGCGCCGTGCCGTCTACAGGATCGCGGGCAGCGGGCCCGCGGTGGTGCTGATCCACGGCATGCTCAACTCCTCGAGCCACTGGCAGTCGGTGGCGATGAACTTGGCGCGCGAGCACACCGTGCTGGTCCCCGATCTGATCGGGCATGGCGACTCCGCCGCGCCGCGGGGCGATTACTCGCTGGGTGCGCACGCTGCGAGCATCCGCGACGTGATGGCGGCGATCGGCATCGACCGCGCGAGCATCGTCGGGCACTCGCTCGGCGGCGGCGTTGCGATGCAGTTCTTCTACCAATTCCCCCAGCGCGTCGAACGCCTCGCGCTGATCTCAAGCGGCGGGCTTGGCCGCGAGGTCAGCCCGATGCTGCGTACCGCGGCGTTGCCGGGTTTCTCAACGCTGCTGTCGGCGACCATCCGACCACGCCTACTGCGAGCGATCGCTGGAGCAGGACGGAACCTGCGTGAGCGGGAGATGGGTGGCGGTGTGTACCTGCAGGCGATCGCGCGGGCGCTGCGTCCACTGGAGAACGCCGAAGCGCGCCAGGCGTTCCTGCAGACGCTGCGTGCCGTGATCGATGTACGTGGGCAGCGCGTGAGCGCGACCGACCGCCTGTATCTGCTCGAGACGATGCCAACGCTGATCGTCTGGGGTGAGCGCGACAACACGATCCCACTGGCACACGGCCGACTAGCCCACGAAGCAATCCCGCACAGCTTCTTTCACACACTCCCAGATGCGGCGCACTTTCCCCACCTTGAAGACCCCGATGGCCTATCCCGCTTGCTGCGGGAGTTCATCCACGCCACCCAGCCGGGACTGATCGAGGACGACGACTGGGGCTCGGTTCTCGCTCGCCGCTCGCCCCGCTCGCGCCGGCTCGGCAACGCCGCCGCCTAGCGTCAGCCCAAGCGCCACGCCGGCGGGTAGGCAAGCGGCGTGAGCGTGCCCTGCAACTTCTCCCGCAGCGGCTCCAGCGGCGGCGGCAGCGACAGCCCCTCGCCCATGTGCGCCTCATCCTCATCCACAGCGAAGCCCGGCCCAATCGTCGCGATCTCGAACAGCACGCCGCTCGGCTCCCGGAAGTAGACGGATTCGAAGTAAAAGCGGTCGATCACAGGCGTCGGTTGGGCGCCTGCCTCGGTGACCCGTGCGCGCCACGCCTCCAGATCCCCGATCACGGCGGCGAAGGCCACATGATGCACCGTGCCCGCACCTTGTGCGCGGTGGATCTCTGGTGGTGCCTGGTCGTAGGCGTAGAAGCTGCCCCTGTGCTCGCCGCGCACCTCCCAGTGCTCGCCCTCTCGCCTTGAGAACCCCATCGCCTCTCCCAGCAGGCGCTCGCTGCGCAGCGGAGCGTTGCTGTAGGCGCGTACGCCCTCAAAGCCCTGCAGCGCGTGCTCGCTTGGAATCTCCGGCGAGATAGCCGTCAACGGCTCGTCCGCTGTGGTGTTGCGTACGAACTCGTGTTCCAGCCCGTCTGGGTCTGAGAACAGCAGGCTTCCACCCGTCAGCTCAGCCCTGACACCATGGCTCGCCAGCCGCTCCTCCCAGAACTCCAGCGCGTCGCGTGAGGCCACCCGCCACACGATCCTGTGGACCATGCCGGCGCCCGCGATGCCGCGCGCTGCTCCTGGGTACTCGAAGAACGTCAGGTCCATTCCCGGCGAGCCGTGCTCATCGCCGTAGAACAGGTGGTACATATTCGGTTCGTCCTGGTTAACCGTCCGCTTGACCATCCTCAGGCCAAGCACATCGGTGTAGAACTCCAGGTTGCGAGCGGCGTCCCCGGTAATTGCGCTGATGTGGTGTATGCCCTCGAGCTTCACTGCAAACAGCACTCTATGCCCTGCAGAGGTGGACTGGCATGCGATCATCGAAGCATGCAGGACGGATCGCTCATCCCGCGCTTCGGGCGCGCGCGACGCGATCCGCAGCTAGCCGTGCTCGAAGGCTTTCACCCGCTCAAGCATGCGCTGCGCTTCGGTGCGGACTTGCTCGAAGTCCTCACCAACGACACCGCCCGACTCGAGCGCCTCGCAAGCGAGCTCGCGCCGGAGCT
>DATHLT010000195.1:0-26380 GCA_035487855.1 Solirubrobacteraceae bacterium | reverse complement strand
AGCCATCACCGTCGAGCGCGGCGCGCACCGATGAGATAATGCGTGCGCGGTCTACAAAGAGGCGACGCGAGTCCTCGCTTGCGATCAAATCGAGCTCACGGTGGCGGTAGCGGGTCTCGACGTTGCTGAGCCCGTGATAGTTGTCGGGCGGCGGGCGCAGCGCCTTCGACAGCAGCTGAAAGCTCTGAATACCCAGCGAAATCTCGCCGTGCCGACTGCGCATGGCGGTGCCGTCAACGCCGATGAGATCGCCGAGATCGAGTGAAGTGAGCAGCTTCAGGCGCTCCTCGCCGAGCACGTCGGCGCGAGCATGCAGCTGGATCTTGCCGGTGCGATCGATGAGGTCGAGAAAGGCAGCCTTTCCGCTGCCTCGCCGCGCGGCGAGGCGTCCGGCGACGCGATGACTATCGTCGGTTTCCTCGCCGGCTTGGAGGTGCTCGTAGGCGGCGAGGATCTGTGCGACGGGCTCTACACCGGGGAACGAGTGCGGGTAGGCGCTGGGGTCGGCAGCACCGAGCCGTTCGCGCTTCTCCCGCCGCTCAGCGATCAGCTCATCCAGACCGTGCCTATTCGACCCGCCCGACTCAGGCGATCCGGCCGGGCGCTCCTCGCTTCCGCTCATTGGCGGCGAGCCTACTCGAGGCCGACGTCGATCTTGGTGATCTTAAGCTTGCGGGCGGGGCCGCGAGGCACCTTCACGGCGACCGTATCGTTGCGCTTGTGGCCGAGCAGCGCCCGTCCGACGGGCGACTCGTTGGAGAGCTTGTGTTCGTCGGGCTTAGCCTCCGCTGAGCCCACGATCGTGTACTTGACCGACTTGCCGGTCTTTTCGTCCTTGACGTGCACGACCGAGCCGACCTGCACGATGTCGGTCGAGAGATCCTTGGCCTGGATGACGGTCGCCATGCGCAGCTTCTCCTGCAGCTGGGCGATGCGGCTCTCGACCATCGCCTGCTCGTTCTTAGCGTCGTCGTACTCGGAGTTCTCGGCAATGTCTCCGAACTCCCGGGCCTCCTTGATGCGCTCGGCAACCTCGCGGCGCTTCGCGGTGGACAACAGCTCAAGCTCGTCGTTGAGCTTTTGTAGGCCTTCTGGTGTGAGGATTACGTCCTTGGGCATGGACTCTCGATCGCGGTTTGGTGTCCCTCGCCCGCGACACACAAAACCCCGCTATGGGCGGGGGTGGCGCCGGCCGAGGGCTTCGGCGAGCGCAGCAGTATAGCGGGGCCAAGGCTCGCCACAAGGGGCTCAGACAGCCAGTGCTGCGGGACTGTCCGACAGTTCGAGCAACTCCCACACATCGACCAGCGTGGGGGCGCTTTGCAGCGATTCCTGCAAGCCCTTGGCGACGCTCGCCTCGAGTCGCAGACGGGGTATGTACCACGGGTAGAACTTGCGCAGGTAGCGTGTCGCGCGCGGCTCGCCGAGATGCTCGACAGCGCGTTCGATCGTCCACTGCAGCTCAGCCAACACCTGCTCGCGGGAGGGCTCGCGCTCGTGCGCAGGGACCGTGCCGAGCAACTCCGAGAACAGCCACGGGTTGCCGAGGGCGCCGCGCGCAAGCATCACGGCAGCGACACCCGTGCGGGTGAATGCCGCGCGCACCGACTGCGCGTCGTTCATCCCCCCGGTGAGGATTACTGGGGCGGGCAGCGACTCAACCAGGCGCGCGGCGAGTTCGAAGTCGGGTATGCCTTTGTGGTGCACTGCGGCCGAGCGCGGATGAAAGCCAATCGCGGCAACGCCAGCCTCGGCCACGAGACGGTGGGCCAGCTCGAAGCCGCTCTCATCGCCAGGGCGAAGTCCTGAGCGCAGCTTGACGGTGATTGGAATCCCACCCGCCCGAATCCCACCCGCCCCAGGCACGTGGGCTGGCGGGCCTGCCGCATCGCGCGCTCCGTCAGCGGCTGCTCGTGCGACGGCCACGGCCAAGTCGGGGTTGTCGAGCAGTGCGGCGCCGGCACCGGTCTTTCTCACCTTCGGGACGGGGCAGCCCATGTTGATGTCGATCACATCGGCACCCAGGCGTGCGACCACGGCGGCCGCCTCACGCATCACGATCGGGTCTTCTCCGAACAGCTGAATCGACACCGGCCCACCGGGCAAAGCCGGCCCACCCGCGGCGGGCGGGCTCGGTTGCCGCTCGCGCGGGTCGATCCGTAGCATCTCCTTGCAGGTCTTCTCGTTGCGGTGATGGATGGCATGCGATGAGACCATCTCCGAGACTGCCATCCCCGCCCCGTAGCGCTTGGCCTGCAGTCGCACGAACCAGTTGCCGATGCCAGCAAGCGGCGCGAGCATTACGCGGTTGGGAACCGTCAGCGGACCTAGCTGCCAGCTTTCATCCAGTCGCGCAGTCACGCTATGAGCTTAGGAGTTGCGCACGTGCAGCAACTGCAGGCCAGTGAGCGTGAGCAGATCGTCGACCTCCTCGAGCTCCTCGGTGTAGGGCACGACCAACCGCGCCAGGCCGCCGGTGGCGATCACGGCGGTGCGCTCGCCGATCTCGTCGTACAGGCGACGGAGGATCGCATCGATGGCGCCTGCATAGCCGAACACCACGCCTGAGCGAATCGCGTCGATAGTGTTCTTGCCGATCACGCTGCGGGGCGGCGCGAGATCGACCTTGGGCAGTCGTGCACCGCGTTCGGAGAGCGCTTCCAGCGAGATCTCAATGCCGGTCATGAGCGCGCCGCCGACGTACTCGCCGTCGCGTGAGACCACATCGAAGGTGGTGGCGGTGCCGAAATCGACGCATACCGCCAGACCGCCGAAGCGCTCGCGAATGGCGACCGCGTTGACGAGGCGGTCGGCACCGATCTCACGCGGGTTGTCGTAGCGAATCGCCATGCCCGTCTTGGTCCCGGGACCGACCGCGTGCATCTCGTGCCCGAGGTAGCGGCTTGCCACAGCTGTCCACTCGGGCTCGATCTGGGGAACAGTGGAAGAGACGATCGATGCGTCGATGTCGGCGAACCCATATCCGCGGAGCTCCAGCAGGTTGCGCAGCGCGGCGCCGAGCTCATCGGCGGTGGACTGGCGCACAGTGGCAAAACGCCAGTGCTCGAGCAGCTGATCGCCCTCGTAGACGCCGAAATGGGTCTGCGTGTTTCCAACGTCGACGACAAGCAGCATTGGCGACCATTATGCTCGGCAGTGCGATGGGGAACAGACAAGCCAAGCTTTACGTGCTGCCGGGATCGCATCCGTGCGCTGCGGTGGAGGCAGCGCTGCAGCTGAAATCGATTGCTTACAAGCGGGTCGATCTGCTGCCGAGTACCGAGATCCTGCTGGGCCCGTTGCTGTATGGCGGCAGAACGGTGCCGGGGATGCGCATTGACGGTGAGCGCCTGGTGGGCTCACGGCGGATCATGCGGCGGCTTGACGAGCTGGTCGGCGAGCCATCGCTGCTTCCGGCTCCCGGAAGCCCCGCGTATGCGCGCGTACTCGAGGCCGAGCGGTGGGGCGACGACGTGTTCCAGAGCATTCCTCGCCGACTGATCGACGTGGCGTTTCTGCGCCGTCCGGCCGCGATGGAGAGCTATGCGGCAAACGCCAAGCTGCCACTGCCGCGTGCGTTGCTGCGCCCGGCGCTGCCGATGAGCGCGCGGCTGATGGCGCTCAAGAACCGCGCCCGTGACGACGTCGCTCGCGCAGATCTCGCAGCGCTGCCGACCCAGCTTGAGCGCATCGACAGCTGGATCGCGGAAGGGTTGATGGGCGGTGGGCAGCCCAACGCCGCGGATTTGCAGATCGGCAGCACGATCCGCATCCTGATGAGCATTGGCGACGTGCGGCCTTTGATCGACGGACGCCCTGCGGCCGGGCTGACACGCTATTTCCCGCCAATGGTCGGCGAAGTCCCTGCGGGAGTCCTTCCAGCCGAGTGGCTGACATCGCCACGGGGGGCGTAGAGACAGACGCTCAGCGCATCGGTCGCGCAAGACCGCGCTACAGTCGGCGATGGCAACGCGCGCCCGAGCATACGGGCGTGACGCGCTGCCGAAGCCAATGCGCACCTTGGATCCGCAGTCACTTCCCCAACACGTGGACCGCCTCTATCGCGCCGCGTGGGCGTTGTGCGGCTCCCGCGAGGACGCCGAGGATCTCGTCCAGGAGACCTTCAGTCGCGTTCTCTCCAAACCGCGCGTGCTACAGGGAGACGACGAGCTGTACTACCTGATGCGGGTGTTGCGCAATACGTTTCTCACCGGTCGACGCACCGCCTCGCGCCGACCGGTAACGGCGGCTGTCCTCGAGGACGTGGTCGCGGCGGACCCCAAGCCCACGAGCCGTCCAGAGCAGGCGATCGAAGTGCAGGAGCTCTACGCGACTATTGCGCAGCTCTCAGAGGACTTCCGCTTGGCGCTCGTGGCTGTGGACGTGTTGGGCCTGTCCTACCGGGAAGCGGCCCGGGCGCTGCGTGTGCGTGAGGCGACGCTCACGACGCGGCTGTTCCGCGCACGTAAGCAGGTGGCTGCCCAGCTGGCTCCCGAGGTGGAGCAGGTCAGAGAATCCACGCGGGAAGGTAAAACGGCGGGCGGAGTCCTGTCCACTGGAGGAACAGCATGAGCCAGCGAGATCCACAAATTGATTCCGAGCTGAGCGAGCGCCTGCGCGCGATCGACGTACGCGCGCCACAGGAGCTGCACGAGCGGATCGAGTCGCTCGTCGCCGAGCGAGCTGCAGCCAGGCGACGGCCTGCCGGCTGGCGCCTGCAGATCGGCGGAGCGGTGGCGCTGGCAGCGATCGTGGCGGGCCTACTGATCAGTCTTCTCGGCGGCGGCGCCGCCTCCAAGCTGACGATGCGCGAGACGGTCGCACTGACGCAGCGCCCAGCCACGGCGAGCGCTCCGAGCGAGAACGCGCGCAACGGCACAGAGCTTGCTGTGGCAGTTGATGGCGTGCCGTTCCCCTACTGGGACGAGCGCTTCGGCTGGCGCTCCACCGGCTCACGGACGGACGGTCTCGACGGTCGCCAGGTGACAACCGTGTTCTACGTCAACCGTGACGGGCAGCGGATCGGCTATGCGATCGTCGCCGGCAAGCCCGCTCCTACGATCAAAGGTGGCGTGATCGAGTGGCGCAGCGGAACCCCTTATCGGCTGCAACACGCGTGGGGCAACGAGGTGGTGAGCTGGCAGCGCTCCGGGCACCTGTGCGTGATCGCCGGGCACGGTGTGAACCCCAGTGCGTTGCTCGCGCTCGCAAGCTGGCAGGGGCACGAGACGCTAAGCGCTTGAATCAGGCGTTCAGTTGCCGCCAACAGCCGTCGAGTGACGCGAGCCACCGGGAACTTCCAGCGGCGGACCTGCCCAGCGCACGCCTTCCTGCGGGTCAAGCCGTGCGAGCGCGTCAGCCAGGAGCCTGCCGTCGGGAGCGCGCAGCTCGAAGTCGAGCTCGAGCGCGGGGATCAGCACAAAGCGACGGGTGAGCAGCTGTTCATGCGGCAGCGTCATGCGCTCGTGGCTGACCTCGAGCTCACCCAGCAGCAGGATGTCGATGTCGATCGCCCGCGGCCCGTGGCGAACCGTCTCGCCGGTGCGTCCTAGCTCGCGCTCCAAGCGCTTGACCGCGTCCAACAGCTCCAGCGGCTCGAGCGCCGTCTGCATGCGCACGCACGCATTCAAGAAGCTCGGCTGATCGAGCACCTCGCCGACCGGGTCGGTGTCGTATGTGGAGGAGCAGGCAAGCACCGTCACGCCCGCCGCGGGCAGGGCATCGACTGCGGCCTGCAGCTGCATGCGGCGCTCGCCGAGGTTGCAGCCGAGCCCGAGCAGGCCGAGGTATGGCGCGGTCGCTGTCATCTCCGGGACGCCAGGCGCGATGCGGGAATCAGGAGCGTGTCGTGTGCACGCCCGCGGCCATGGCCTTCTCGCCCATCGTCTGCGCGAACGGGATCAGCCCGGAGAGCGGTCGCAACATGACGGTGAAGTCAGCAATTAGCCCCTGCTCGTCGAAGCGCAGCAGATCGATGCCCTCGAGCTCCTTACCTTCGATGGCGGCCTTGAAGATCAGCGCATGGGATCCATCGGTGACGAGCTCGTCGGTGTAGCGGAAGTCCTCGAAGGTCTGGGCGACCAGCGTCAACAGCTGCGTGACCGTGTCGCGCCCGATGAACGGGTGGAAGGTCACGGGGCTATGGAAGGCGATGTCTGGCGCGAACAGCTCACTTGCCGCGTCGATGTCTGAGCGCTCGACAGCAGCGCGGAATTCGCTTGCAGCGTTCACAGGCTCCTACCCTTCCGCTTCGCGCCAAACCTCGACCGAGACCTCGTCCACGCTGAGCGCGATCGGAGGCTCAGGCTTAGCGGCCTTGACCCATACACCCTCAAGATCGTAGTCGGCGAGCAGCCGATCGGCGATCGTGCTGCACAGCCGCTCGAGTGTCTTGTGCGAGCGTTGCTGGGCAATCAGAGCTACCAGCTGGCAGACCTCGCCGTAGTCGACCGTGTCCTCGATCGAGTCGGTGACAGTAGCGTCGGTTTCGCCGATGTCCAGACGCAAATCGACTACCAGACGCTGCCCTACCTCGCGCTCGGCCTCGGTGACACCGTGGTTGGTGTAGAGCGAGAGGCCCGTAATCTCGATCGTGACCGACTCGGCCGTCTCCTCGCGCTCGCCATCGACGTCGCTGTCGTCGTCTAGCTCGTCTGCGTCGTCCCCACCCTCGGCGTCCATCGCCCGCCAAACGTAGCAGCCGCGACCGCCAGCGCATCGCGAACGGGCGCGACGTCGTGCACTCGAAAGACGCTCGCGCCGCGCTCGAGCGCGAGCACGTTGGTGGCGATCGTCCCCGGCAACCGTCGCTCCGGCGCTACTGGCTGATCCTCTGCACGAGCGTCGGCGATGATGCTCCCGAGGAAGCTCTTGCGAGACGTACCCACCAGCAACGGCCTCCCGAGCGTGGTCAGCTCCCTCAATCGCTCGAGCAGCTCGACGTTGTGGGCGACCGTCTTGCCGAAGCCGATACCCGGATCGAGCATGATGCGCTCCTCCCGCACGCCTTCACTGACGGCGAAGCTGAGGCGCTCTTCGAGAAACGCCTTGACCTCCGCGACGACGTCCTTATATTTAGGCCCACCCACCCCACCGCCCCGGCCCACACCTTGCATCGTGCGGGGCTCGCCGAGCATGTGCATCAGGCAGCACTGAGCGCCGCTATCAGCGATCAGCCCAACCATCTCCGGGTCGCCCCGCAGCGCGGTGACGTCGTTGACTATGCTCGCCCCGGCGGCAAGCGCCGCGCGCGCAACCACGGCCTTGGACGTGTCGATCGAAACTAGCGGCTTGGCGGCGAAGCTCCCGCCGGCATCCCCGGCTGGAACCCCACAGGTGGTGATCCCCTCGAGCACCGGCAGCACACGCCGCAGCTCATCCTCAGTAGACACGGGCTCAGCGCCCGGCCTCGTGGACTCGCCACCGACGTCGAGGATGTCGGCGCCTTCGGCTAGCAGCTCGCGGGCGTGCGCAATGGCGGCGTCCGCCTGGAGGAACTCCCCTCCGTCGGAGAACGAGTCGGGGGTCACGTTGACGATCCCCATAACGCGGTAGCTCGTGCCGTGAGTCAAGTGTTCGGTGAGTGTTTGCCGGATGAATGGTCGTGATCTGACAGTCGACGGCGTCGGTCTGCGTGCCGGTAGCACGCGGGCCGACGGCGGCGGATGTCAGGCGCGGGCAGGCGACGGGAAACGCCGTCGAACTTTTGACTCACGACACTAGGGCTCGACTGCTCGGGAATGCTCATCTGCCGGGCAGCCTACGACGCGACGCCACCGGGCGCGCCGCGACGGCGGCGCTCAGCGGGTGATCTGGAACGTTGCGCTGCGCACAGCGCTCGCGCCGCCCGCCGACTGTGCGCTTGCGCTGAGACGGTAGCTTCCGGCCGCAAGCGCCCGGCCGGCGATCCGCCCCGTGAAGCGCAGGGCGTTGGTGCCGGCCTCATCGGAGTGGGTGAAGCCACCGAGCTTCTTGTAGCGGCCGTGCACCCGCTTTTCGACGATGAACTCGGTGATGGCGGCTTGGGAGTCGCTGTAGATGATGAACGTGCCAGTCGGCTTGGAAGCGGCACTGGTCGCGCTGGCGCCTGACTGGGCGGCGCGAAACGCACTGGCGGACAGCGTGAGCGAGCTCAGGCGCGGCGGCGAGCCAGTCGCGGGTGCCACGCCCCTGCCGCTGAGACTGAATGTGGGCAACGACTGTCCGGTCGATGAGAACACGGTCAGGGCGGCTTTCGCAACACCTGCCGCGGTGGGTACGAACGCATAAGCGATCACACAGGTGGCACCGGCGGCAAGCGTGGCGCCCTGGCAGTCGTCTGAAGCCTTCTGGAACGCATGCGCGCCGGGGCCGGAGAGCAAGTCGCGCGAGATCGACATGGTGGCGGGCCCCTCGTTGGTCAGCACGACGCTCTGCGGTGCGCCACTGGTGCCCACGGTCTGCTCGGGGAACGTGAGCGTGGACTGCGAAACGGTCGAGCTGACGCCCTCAATGAGACGTGGCTGTGCAGCCGCGGCACTGAAAGCAGCCATCAGCGCACCGACCAGCAGCGCTCCCACCACCATCGCCAACCTCATCCCGAATAGCCTCGCAGGCGTTTCGGACACCGCCAGGCGCGACGATCCGGCCGTCAGGCGGGCTCGGGGTGCTCTTTGTCGCTTGCGCGAATCTCCGCGGTACCGCCGGCAAGACCGGGGCGCGGGATCGTGCGCGGCGTTTCGCGCTCGGCGCGGTCGACAGCGGCTGGCGGGACGGGGAGTTGCGGCTTGGCCTCCTCCTCGATGCCGAATACTTCCTCGTCGCTCTTGCCTGCGAGCAACGCGAGGAACTCTTCCTTCTCGATCGTCTCGCGCTTGACGAGGACCTCGGAGATGGTGTTGAGGTCGTGCTGGTGCTCAGTGAGGATTTCGCGGGCGCGGGTATGGGCTGCCTCGATGATGCGGCGGACCTCGTCGTCGATCTCACGGGCGATCTCATCGGAGTAGTCGGGCTCGGTGGAGAACTCGCGGCCGAGGAACGGCTGGCCGTGGTCGTGGCCGAACACGCGCGGGCCGAGCTTCTCGCTCATGCCGAAGCGCATGACCATCTGCTTGGCGGTGGCGGTGACCTTCTCGATGTCGTTGGAGGCGCCGGTGGTGATCTCGCCGAAGACGATCTCCTCGGCAGCGCGCCCGCCAAGGGTCATGGCCATCGTGTCCTCGAGCTCCGCACGAGTCGTGAGGAAGCGGTCCTCCTGGGGCATGGAGATCGTGTAGCCGAGCGCCTGGCCGCGGGAGATGACAGAGATCTTGTGCACGGGGTCTGAGTGCTCAAGGAAATGGCCGACGATCGCGTGGCCCATCTCGTGGTAGGCAGTGATCAAACGCTCTTTCTCACTCATCACTCGCGTCTTCTTCTCGGGCCCGGCGATCACGCGCATGATCCCCTCCTCGAGCTCGTCCTGGCCGATCTCACGCTTGCCGGTACGGGCGGACAGGAGCGCCGCCTCGTTGATCAGGTTCGATAGATCGGCTCCGGTGAAGCCAGGAGTCTGCCCGGCGAGCGCGTCGATGTCGATCACCTTCGCGAGCGGCTTGCCGCGCGTGTGCACCTCGAGGATCTTCGCGCGACCCTTGCGGTCGGGACGGTCGACGGCGATCTGGCGGTCAAAGCGCCCAGGGCGCAGTAGCGCGGGATCGAGAATGTCGGGCCGGTTGGTGGCCGCGATCATGATGATGTTGTCCTTCGCCTCGAAGCCGTCCATCTCGACGAGCAGCTGGTTGAGCGTCTGCTCGCGCTCGTCGTGCCCGCCGCCTAGACCGGCACCGCGGTGACGGCCCACGGCGTCGATCTCGTCCATGAAGATGATGCAGGGGCTGTTCTGCTTGGCCTGCTCGAACAGATCGCGCACACGGGAGGCGCCGACGCCGACGAACATCTCGACGAAGTCGGAGCCAGAGATGGAGAAGAACGGTACGCCGGCCTCGCCGGCGACGGCGCGGGCGAGCAGCGTCTTACCAGTACCCGGCGGCCCATACAACAGTACGCCCGTGGGAATGCGCGCACCGAGCGCCTGGAACTTCTTGGGGTTCTCGAGGAATTCCTTGATCTCATGGAGCTCCTCAACGGCCTCGTCGACCCCGGCGACGTCGCGGAAAGTGATCTTGGGCGAGTCGGCGGACATGCGCTTGGCGCGTGACTTGCCGAAGGACATCACTTTGGAGCCACCGCCCTGAACCTGGTTCATGAGGAAGATCCAGAAGCCGAGGAACAGCGCGAACGGCAGGATGTAAGTGAGCAGCCCCAGCAACGCGCTGCTCTTTTCCGATTCGACGTTGAACGAGACGTCGGCTTTTTCAAGCTGGGTTATGAGCGCCGGCGCGGCCTGTTCGACATAGCCGATTTCATAGCTTTCCTTGTTCTTGAGCTTGACTTCGAGCGCTTTGCCTTTGTTCTTGAACTGGACTTCCTTGACTTCGCCGGCGGGGATTTCCTTGCTGACGAGCGTCTGGTAGTTGTGCGTGCGCTTGTTGGACGAACTCGGGTTGACGAGTTTGACGGCGAGGAACGCCAGCACCACAACGATGAGGATGGGGAATGCGGCGCTCTTGAAGAAACGGCTCATGGCTGGTTCCTGAGTGTCCTGGCACCGTCTGAAGTCATGGTCACCAGTGCCCTAGCGTACCATGCAGGGTCGGGTTTTCCGGGAGATTGAGACCCCTGCCCGCGCCCTACCGGCATGCACAGCATCGGTACACGCGACGTCGGTCTAGCGCTCCAGGGCGGCTACGTACGGAAGGTTGCGATAGCGCTCGGCATAGTCGAGACCGTAGCCGACCACAAACCGGTCAGGGATCTCGAAGCCAACATAACGGGTGGGAAGATCGACCTTGCGCCGCTCGGGCTTGGTCAACAGCGCGCATACCTCGAGCGTCCGTGGGTTGCGCGAGCCGAGGTTGCGCAGCAGGTATTGCAACGTGAGGCCCGAGTCGACGATGTCCTCAACGATCAGCACGTCACGGCCTTCGATCGCCGCATCGAGGTCCTTGAGGATGCGCACCACGCCGGATGAGTCGGTGGCCGAGCCGTAGGAGGCAACCGCCATGAAATCGACCTCCACGGGGACGTCTATGTAGCGCATGAGGTCGCTGAGGAAGAACACTGCGCCCTTCAGCACGCCGACGAGCAGCAGCGCGGAGGACTGCGCGCGATAGTCGTTTGAGATCTGCTCGCCGAGCTCGAGGACGCGTCGCTGAAGGTCCTCGGCCGTGACCAGTACCTCACCCAGATCGGGATCGCTCGAGAGGCGCGCTGGTGTGGCCACGAGTGGGAGTTTAGGGATGAGTTGGATGGAGCCGCCTGGGGGCGGCTGGGTGGGTAGCGTGGTTGGCCTGCCGTGGGCCAGACGAGATGCCTTGGCGAGCGGCCCCAAGTGCCTTCCCGGACATGGCTGCCGCGACGATCACTCACGCGGCGCGAGCTTGATCATCTCGAGCATGCCATCGTGGATCACAGCGCCTGCCTGCCCACCCACGTGCAGCTCCGCGCGCCCGCCGCGACGGCCAAGGGCGATGATCTCCTGCACCCGCTCGCCGGCCTGTGGCACATAGGTACCGACGGCTTCCTCGGCCAGTCGCACGACCACGAGCCGCGCGAGCGCGCTCGGCAGCTCGCCCAGGCGGGCGAGCTCGATGCTGCGCCGCCCCGCGAGCTCAGCAGTGACAAGGCCTTCCAGCAGCTCTGTCTCCTCGCGCAGCAGTGAAGCAGTCCTGAGCACATTGGCGGCAGCCGCGGGGTGTACCGTGCGCAGCGCGGGGATCAGGCGCCTGCGCACACGCGCCCGTGCGTAGCGCTCGTCTTGGTTGCTCTCGTCGTCACGCCAAGCTAGGGCGCGCGCTTGGCAGTAGGCGGAGGTCTGCTCGCGCGTGACGCCAAGCAACGGGCGGATCAGGCGACCCTCGCTGGCGGGCATTCCCAGGAGGGCGCGTCTGCCGGGGGAGGCGGCGAGTCGGTAGAGGATCGTCTCGAGCTGGTCATCGGCGGTGTGGCCAGTGGCGAACAACGCGTCGCGCTGCTCCGCCAGTCGCATCGCCTCGGCGTAGCGCAGATCACGCGCCCACGCCTGCAGGTTGCCGGTGGGGTGATCCTCGCGCGCGCTGATCTCGGCATCGAGGCAATCCGTCGCTGCGCGATCGAGCGACTGACCTCCTGGCGCCGGACCGGCGCGCACGAGGTGAAGCTCCACCCCCAACTGCTCACACAGCGCCAAGCAGTGCTGCTCGTCGCCGTCAGCGTCGGCGCGCAGGCCGTAATTGACGTGCAGCGCGCTGAGCGAAGCTGCCCCGAGTAGCGCAACAGCCACGTCGAGCAGACAACTCGAGTCGCGCCCGCCTGAGAGCATCGCAATGACCGGTCGATCGCGCGCGAACAGCCCGCTACCGGCGACCGCCTGGCGAACGTCCTCGCAGACCATCCGAAGCTAGCCGTTGCGGGCGGTGGCGGTGAACAGCTCCGTGGGCTCGAAGAAGCCCTTGAGCCTGACCTCACCGATGCGGTCGAATTCCAGGCCGTCCACACCGGCAGCCGATTCCACGACGGGGCGTGTCACGAGCACCTCGCCGCCGCCCGCACGTGCGACGACCCGCGCCGCCTGGTTGACCTCGCGGCCGTAGTAGTCGCCATCGCGATACAGCGCCTCGCCGTAGTGGATACCGATTCGCGCGCGTGGATCCTCAGGGGCGATCCGCGCCTGCAACTCGACCGCCCAGGCGGTGAGCGAGGCGGCATCGGAGCCTACAATCATGACCTCATCGCCCAACATCTTGATCACGCGAGCATCGATTGGCAGCGTTTGCGCGACTGCCTCGACAAAACGCTCGACAGTGCTGAGCGCCGCCTCGTCGCCGCGCTCGACGGTCAGGCGCGCGTAGCCGGCGATATCGGCGAACGCGATCGCCACCCGCACCCGACCCTCATCGAGCGCGTCCGCGCCGAGGTCTGCCTCCATGTGGCCGATCATGTCCTGCTCGACGAAGCGGGCGAGTAGATGGCCATGCAGATAGTTCATAAAAGGCGTAGCAAACGGCAGGATCTCCCGTGTCAGCCCCTCCATCTCCTCGGCAATCTCGACGTTGGGGACGTCGGCGCGCATCAGCGGCTCGTGAACGTACAGATGGATCAGACGCACCTCCGCGTCGGCGATCTGCGCCACAGCCTGCCCGTACACGCGCATCAGCTGCAGAAACGCGGGCAGTGGCAGCCCAGCGTCCAGCACAGCCGCGGCATACTTGAGCATCTCCACGTCTTCCTCGGAGAGCCCCTCCAGTGGCATGGCCCCGAGTCCCATGGTGGCATGGGTGCGTTCGATCAGGTCCGCGTCGAGCCCGCTGATACGGACCGCCTGGCGAAGCGTGTGTCGCGGTCCGGGACGGCTGAGCAAGTTCTCGAGCGGCCCGACTGCGAGCTGGCCGTTCTCGCCGGCCCGCTTGATTTGTGCGAGCGTGTGCCCACGCGCTCGTAGGCGGGCGACAACTCGTGCGTAGGCCGCTGCAGCGGGCGTCCACGTGCCGTCGTAGCCCGGGATCAGACCGCCGTCCACCCAGCGCTTGAGCGTCGCAGGCGAGATGCCTGCGCGCGCGGCGACCTGGGCGAGCTTCAGCTCACCCGTGTGCTCGACGGTTTCATCTGCGTGGCTGGCCACTCAGGTGGACGACGCGACGGGCGGAGTTTGGGCGGGCATCCCCCACGAAGTCTAAAGTCGCCGCAGATGTCACACAGCGCGCCCATCCATTTGCACCCCACCGCACCGCTCGCCGAGCGCGTGCTACTTCCGGGCGACCCCGGACGTGCGCTGGCACTGGCGCAAGCGCTGTTGGACAAGCCGCTGATGTTCAACCACAATCGCGGACTGTGGGGCTACACCGGCGCAGCGGCCGACGGCGAGCCGCTGACGATCCAGGCGACGGGTATGGGTGGCCCCTCGGCGGCGATCGTGCTCTCAGAGCTGATCGTGCTCGGCGTCAAGCGCGCGATCCGCGTGGGCACGTGCGGCGCGCTGGTAGATGGTCTGGAGCTCGGCGATCTGGTGATCGCACGGGAGGCAATCTGTGGCGATGGCACCTCGCGCGCACTCGGAGGGGGCGAGCGCGTCAGCGCGGACAGCCCGCTGTCCGATGCGCTGGCCCTTGCCAAGCCATCCGCACATAACGGTGCGGTTGTGAGCGTCGATCTGTTCTACGACAGCGAGGCACCCACGGCGCTCGCGGATGCCCTGGCTGTGGAGATGGAGGCGGCGACGCTGTTCGCCATCGGCATTAGGAAGGGCATACCGGTGGCGTGCATGCTTGCGGTTAGCGACACGTTCGAGAGAACCGAGAGCGACCCACCCACACGTATGCGCATAGAGGACGACGCGCTGCTGGACTCGGCGGAAGCGATGGGCCGGGCGGCGATCGCTGCCCTGAGCGGCTGAGCGCTCAGCCTTTCGACGATCTCGAACGGCTCGTTTTCGCTTTGGCAATGGGGCTTTTCGCTTTGCCTGCGCTCGCTTTGCCAGAACTGGCTTTGCCGGCACTCGGGTTGCCCGGACTGGCTTTGCCCGCGCTCGTGTTCGCTTTCGCGACGCGGGAGGCCGCTTTGGTTCGTCTAGTGGCTTTGCTCGCTTTCGCCTCACCCCCTGGCGCGGAGCCCTGGTCGAGCTTCTCCGTGAGGCGCGTCAGCTGAGCCTCGATCGCGCTCAAGCGCTGGTCGAGCTCGGGGTTATCGCTGGCCGCTGCCGGCCTGGCGCGGTCGAGGCGATCAACGCCGTCCTCGATTCCCTCCAGCCGGTTGGAAACCGAGCGTAGGCGCCTGGTGAGCCGTTCGATGTCGGACGCTGACGGGAGGTTGAGCGCGCCCATTGCCACCTCTTGCGCTTGTACTGCCTTCTCGCGGGCGTCGAATGCACGTCCAATGGCACCGGTGAGGAGCGGGTTCTCGAGCAGATCGGACAACGCCTTGCCCAGTCGCTCCTCGGTGGTGCCGCTGAACCGCTCACGCAGGCTCTTGGCGACGGTGTGCGCATCGGACATGTCTGCTCCTGGTTGTCTGGTCGAATGGCACCCGCGGACGAGCGGGTCCGTATGCTGACAGCCGTTGGTCTAGTTGGAAGGATACGGTGCAGTCATGCCCCAACCGCTGTTCGTGTTCATCCAATTTGAGTTCCCGTGGGCACTCGGCCCGGCCGACGGACGCTACCTGGTTCGCCGTGTGGAGGACCGCGAGCCCGAACGCGTGGTGGTGCTCGGCGCGCTCGAGGCCAGCCGCCAGCCGCTCGCCGGCCCGACGACGCTGGGTCTTCTGCCCGGCCGCCTGGGCAAGCGCAACCCGGTCGTCCCGGCCGGTCCACAGCCGGCCCCGGTGGCAACCACGCGTGTGACGGTGATCGATCCGGTGTCACTGTCGGCAGAGAGCCAGGCGCGGGCGTGGCTGGCGGAGCTCGACCGCGAGCACGAGGTGAGAGCAGCCGTGGCGATCCTCAACCGCGTCGTGCACTCGCATCGCATCGCGGCTGCCGACCCGTACGTGCACGAGGTCTCCTCCACGCAGGCGCTCGTGATCAGGGCTGGTTGGGGCGAAGGCGAGCAGGTGGCCGACGGGCGCTGGCTGCACGCGCGGGCGCTACCGACCCCGACCGGCACAGGCGCACAGCGAGCGACCGGCTCCCGGCGACGTGGCCCCGGACGCGATCGTTCCGCGGCCCTACGCCCGCAGGAACGCCTGGCGGCACTGCTGGGCGTGCGGGACACAACGCTCGTATGTGAGGAGCTCGCTTTGCGTGCGCGCCAGGATCTCGATCACGGCCGCGTGACGCATGCGGCGCTCGAGCTCGAACAGGCATATGCGCTCGCCTTGCGGGAGCTTGAAGACGACAGTCGCCAGGATCTCGCCATCCGTGTGGCGGAGCTCGAGCAACTGCATGCCGGGGTCAAGGAGCAAGCGCAGGCAGCGAGGGACACAAACGCCGACGGCTCCGCGGAGGGTCCCGTCGTGCAGCTCGACGAGGAGGTCGTCACGCATGCGCTGGAGCGCCTGCAAGCTGCGCTACGAGCCCGCACGGCAGCTGGCTTCGCGTCCTGAGAGCACACCGGCGCCGGAGTACGGACACGCGTAAAGTGCTAGCGATGGATACCACCACAACAGCGATCGGCACCTGGAGCGGCGGGCGCTTCATGCACTTCGGCGAGCCGCTCTCAGACGAGCGCCTGCTCGCGCTGCTGCGTCCAGGCGAGGGCATCGACACGGTGATCACAGCCGACGTATACGGCGCAGGCGAGGCCGACCGCGTACTGCGCTCGGCGCTCGAGGGCATCGAGCGCGATAGCTATTGCCTGGTGGGAGCGATCGGCCACGACTTCTACACCGGCGAGCGCTACGGCGCCAAGGGATTCCCCCGCTTCACCGACCCGCTTCTGCGCGGGCCAGGCGAGTATGGCGAGTACATCCGCATGGCCACCGAGCGCAGCCTCGAGCGCTGTGGGGTGGACCACTTCGATCTGCTGCTGCTGCACAACCCCGACCGCACGGGCTACTCGAGCCCAGTCGTGTGGGAGGGGATGCAGGCAGTCCGAGAGGCGGGCCTGACGCGCCTGTTGGGCGTCGCTCCCGGCCCCGCCAACGGCTTCACACTGGACCTGATCGACTGCATCGAGCGTTTCTCCGAGACGATCGACTGGGCGATGATCATCCTCAACCCGCTCGAGCCGTGGCCCGGCGAGCTGGTGCTCGACGCGGCCGCCAAGCACAGCGTGGACGTGATCACTCGCGTGGTCGACTACGGAGGCGTCTTCCATGACGATGTGCAACCAGGCCACGCCTTTGCCGAGTACGACCACCGCAAGTTCCGCCCCAACGGCTGGGTGCAAGCCGGGCGCGAGAAACTCGAGCGGATGCGCCCGATCGCCGAGCGTCACGGGCTGAGCATGCTGCAATTGGCGTGCGCGTGGAACTTCGCCCAGCCGGCCGTGCGCTGCGTGGCGCCTACGCTGATCCAGGAGAGCGGCTCTACAGCACGTCCGGTCGAGAACAAGCGCGCCGAGCTTGCCGCCTTCGACGCGAGCGCTATGCGCTTGAGCGCAGATGAGATTCAGACGGTCAGGGAGATCGGCGAGAACGCAGGCTGCATGGCGCTGAAGGGCGCGAGCGTCGAACACGAGGGCCCCGCGCTCGCTGACCGCTGGCACGTCGATGATGAGCTGACAGGCGTCGCCCACCGCTGGGGTATCGACCCCACGCGCGATCTCACGCAGCACGCGCTGGCAGCTGGTTAAGCGCGGGCACCAGCCCGTTAGATACGACTAGAAAGGGGCACCTAGCTCCCATGAGCACCACAAGCAGCCAGATTCCCCAGATCTCACTTCGTGACGGCGAGCAGATCCCGCAAATCGGCTTCGGCGTATTCCTGGTTCCACCCGCAGAGACCGTGGAGGTCGTGTTGCAAGCGCTGAACACGGGCTATCGCCATATCGACACCGCCGCCGCCTACCGCAACGAGGCGGAGGTCGGGCAGGCGATCCGCGCTTCGGGCCTCGACCGCGGCGAGGTGTTCGTGACGACCAAGTGCTTCAACGACGACCACGGCTACGAGCAGGCCACACGTGCGTTGCACGCGAGCCTCGAGCGCCTGGAGATGAGCCATGTGGATCTGTACCTGATCCACTGGCCAGTCCCATCGCACGACAAGTACGTGGAGACGTGGAAGGCGTTCATCGACATGCGTGCGGAGGGCCTGGTCCGCTCGATCGGCGTGTCCAACTTCCAACCCGCCCACCTCGAGCGGATCATCGCTGAGACCAGCGAGACGCCCGCCATCAACCAGATCGAGCTACACCCCTACTTCCAGCAGCGCGGTCTGCGACACGAGCACGAGCAGCTGGGGATCGTGACCGAGGCGTGGAGCCCGCTGGCGCGTGGCAAGCTGCTCGGCGACCCCGTGATCGGGGAGATCGCCGCGGCTCACGCGAAGACTACGGGCCAGGTGGTCCTCCGCTGGCACCTACAGCTCGGCAACGTAGTGTTCCCCAAGTCCGTGACCCCATCGCGCATCGATGAGAACTTCAATGTCTTCGATTTCGAGCTGAGCGCCGCCGAGATGCAGGCGATCGACGAGCTCGACGCGGGCGATCGCATCGGCCCGGACCCAGACACGTTCGTCCGGCCGTAGGCTCCTCCGACACGTGTCGGCACCCCGCCCCGCGTGTCGCTCGAGCCCGCCCTCCACACGCGACCGGCGCGCGATAGCCGCGCCCGCTCAGTCACGTTCCAGCGCGCTACACAGCGCGTCCAGCTCGGCAACCACATCGCCGCTACAGCGCACGCTCGCGAGCTCGTCAAGCGGCGTGCGCCCCTGGGTGACGATCGCCAGGCGCCCGCCGCGGGCGTGCGTCAGCCGCGGCAGACCGGCAACCGGGTGGACCTCCAGCGAGGAGCCCACGCACAGCAGCACATCCGCGCCTTCACACAACTCCCGCGCGCGTTCCAGCGCGTCCGCGGAAAGCAGCTCACCGAACAGCACCACGTCAGGCTTCAGCGGCTGCCCACACTTGGCGCAGCGGGGCACACCATCCACGGCAGACGACAGGCGAACGCTGACATCCTCGAGCACCACGATCTCGCTGCAGCCAAGGCACGAGCAGCTGGCGATGCTGCCGTGCATCTCCACCAGATCATCGGTGCCCGCCTTGCGGTGCAGCATGTCGATGTTCTGCGTGATCACCGCGTCGAGCAGTCCGTGACGTTCCATCGCTACGAGCGCGCGTTGAGCACCGTTGGGCTGCTTATCGTCGAGCGTGGCAAAGCGTTGGCCATAGAAGCGCCAGAAGCGCACGGGGTCGCTGCGAAAGGCATCGATGTGGGCTACCTCCATCGGGTCGACGTTCTCCCACAGCCCTGTCTGAGGCGTGCGGAAGTCAGGGATGCCCGATGGCACCGAGATGCCCGCACCGGTCAGCGCCACCACCGAGCGGGCCCGCCCGATCAGCTCCGCCAGCCGCTGCGTCTGATCTTCCTTCGGGCCCGCCACGCGAACGCCACCGACGGCCGCCAGGCCGTTCTTAATCAAGACCTCACTCACCTCTGAAGTTCGGTGCGCGTTTACCCAGAAACGCGCTGATCCCCTCTTTGCCGTCAGCGCTTGTGAACACCGCCGCGAACGCCTGCTTCTCGGCCTCAACGCCCTCGTCCAGATCACCGGCGGCCGAAACCCGCTTGATCTGCGCCACCGCCAGCGGCGCTTGAGCAGCGAGCTTGCGCGCCCATTGCAGCGCGGTGTCGAGCAGTTCGTGGTCATCCACGAGACGGTTGACGAGTCCCAACTCGAACGCTTCGTCGGCGAGGATCGGGTCGCCAATCAGGTTCATCTCCAGGGCCTTGTTTTCCCCGACCAGGCGGGGCAGGCGCTGGGTGCCGCCAAAGCCCGGGATGATCCCCAGCTTGATCTCCGGCTGACCAAAGATCGCCGAACGCGCCGCGATCCGCACATCACAAGCCATCGCCAGCTCGCAGCCTCCGCCAAACGCGAGGCCGTTGACGGCCGCGATCGTGACGATCCCCTCCGAGCCCAGTTCTTTGAACAGGGCATGCGCGCCGTTTACCAGCGCGGCACCAGAGGCCTCATCCAATGTTGTGAACGCCTTGATGTCAGCACCCGCGCAATACAGGAACGGGTTGGAGGAGGCGATCACCAGCGCACGCACGTTGCTGCTCTTGGCCTTCGCCCACACCTTGCCCAGATCCTCGACCACCTGCGGGGAGATCGAGTTCATCTGGCCGTTCGCCAGCCAAGCGATTGCCACCCCATCCGCGCGCGTCTCCAGCTTGACCACCTCTGCCGGCTGCTCCGCATCCGCCTGCGGATAGGCATAGAAACCCTGGCCCGTCTTCTGTCCCAGCCGCCCCTGAGCGACTAGGCGGCGCATGATCGTCGGCGGCGTGAAGCGCTCGCCGTAACGCTCCTGCGCGTTCTCCATCCGCTCGAGGATCGTGTCCAGTCCCTCGCTGTCAGCCTTCATGAACGGCGGCAGAAGCCCTCTGCGCGGGTCGAGGCCAGCGCCCGCCATCATTCCGAAGTCGATATCGCGGTGGGTGGCCACACCCTCCTCCAGCACTAGGCACGCCTCGATCAGCGTCTTTAGCGACAGCATCTCCACCAACTCGGCTACATCTGGTGTGCCGTCACCGTCGATATTTGGCTCACCCTGAGGGTCATAGAAGCCGTCTCCGCCAGTCTTCGCGCCGAGTTTGCCGTTGGCCACCAGCTTCTGCATGCCCTTGGGCACGTAGAAGCGTTCCTCGCCGTAGGACTCCACCAGATGCTCGGCCACGTGCAGGACGGTGTCCAAGCCGAGCAGGTTGACCAGGTAGTACGGACCAACAGGCGTCACACCGGCAGCGCCCACCCCCTCGTCAATCTGCTTGATCGACAGGCCCTTTTCCTCCTGCTCGCGCCAGATCTCAGAGATGCCCGCGTTGAGGATGCGGTTGACAACGAAGCCCGGCACCTCCGCGCACGTGATCGGCTGCTTGCGGATCGCCTGAGCGAAGGTGATCGTCGTGGCCACCGTCTCCGCTGAGGTTTCCTCGCCCTCCACGATCTCGATCAAGGGCATGATCGACGCGGGGTAGAAGTAGTGAAAGCCGATCACGTTCTGTGGGCGCAGCGTCGCTTCGCCCATCTCCGTGATCGACAGCGATGAGGTGTTCGAAGCCAGGATCGCGTGGCCGGGAGTAGCGGCGTCGAGCTCCGCGAACACCGCCTGCTTGATGTCCATCCGCTCGGGCACGGCCTCGACCACGAAGTCGACGTCCCCGAATGGCTCGTAAGAGGTGGTGCCGTGGATGCGGCCCACGATCTCCTCGATCTGCGCCTCGCCCTGCTCAGCCGAAAGCTTGCCCTTCTCGACCAGCTTCCCCACCTGGCCGCGGGTGACGTTGGTGGCCTCATCCAGGCCCGCCTGCACGAGCGCGTCATCGATGTCCTTGAGCACCACAGGGAAACCTGCGGCGGCGATCGTCTGGGCGATCTGGCCGCCCATGGTGCCTGCGCCCACGACTGCGGCTTTGAACACGAACATGCTTTTGGTCTCCTCTGCTGGCTGGGGACGGGGAGCCTAGCGAAGCATGCCGTGAGCCCTCTTCACACCCCTGTGCCGAGCGCCTTCGGCGAGCGTCGATCCTCGCTTGCCCGCGAGCCGCCTCGCATGCCACGATCGCTGCCATTGCGATCGCCGATGCTCATGATCGTCAGTTGAGCATCCTCGTATACCGCGAGGAACGCATCGACCACACGCGGATCGAACTGGCTGCCGGAGGCACGCGTGACTCTAGCGATTGCCTGGTTCACAGGCCAAGCGGGCATGTACGGACGCTCGTGAGTGAGGGCATCGAACACATCTGCAACGGCCACGATGCGTCCCACCAGTGGAATGCGCTCGCCCTCGAGCGCGTTGGGATAACCCGTGCCATTCCACCACTCGTGATGAGTTGCCGCGAGCACAGCGGCCATCTGCAGCACCGGCGAGCTGCTGCGCGACAGCAGCCGTGCCCCCAACGCAGCGTGTGTCTCCATCACCATCTTTTGCTGGCTGTCGAGCCTGCCCGGCTTAAGCAGCACACGGTCAGGAATCGCGATCTTGCCAATGTCGTGCAATGCAGCAGCCTCGCGCAAGCGCGCGATCTGCTCGACGCGCAGCCCCAAACGCGTGGCGATCTCCGCGGCGAGTACACCGACGCGCTCGGTGTGTTGGAAGGTCTGATCATCGCGGTACTCGACCACCCCGGCAAGCAGCTGCAGCGTCTCCGCACGCGCTTCGTCGAGCTCCTGCGTGCGCTCGGCAATCTTTGCCTCCAGGCTCCTGGCGCTGTTGGCGAGCTGCTGTTGTGCGGTGCGCTGCTCGGTGACGTCACGCGCAATCACGTGCACGACGCCATCCGCATACCAGATGGCAGCCTGCCACTCGAGCCATCGATATTTACCGTCAGCGGTGCGAAAGCGATTGCATGACTCCACGCCCTCGGCCCCGCGATCGGCTGCACGCTCCAGCTGCGCGCGCACACGCGTGCGTTCATCGCAGTGCACGAATTCGAGCAGGTCACGCGCAATTACCGACCCGGCGGCATGGCCGAGCGCGCGCTCCCAGGCGACGTTGACGCTCGTCAGGCGCCCGCTGCGATCGATGCTCGCCAGCAGATCGTGCGATGCGGCGTGATAGCGCGCGAGCTCATCCCGCAGCCGGCGGTGCCGACGCACGAGGACACCGAGAAATATCCCGGTCGTCGAAGACGCGACCCCGAGCCCGAGCCCGAGCGCAAGCGCAGCCATGTTCGCTGGCTGCCCCGCATCTCAGATCCTTATGCGTTGTTTGCGCTAGATGGACGAATGTACGAGCCCCAGCCGCGCGAGCACCTCATCGCTGTCCGTGCCATGCGCACGCAGCGCGCGATCGAACTCATCGCCGTAAACGCTCATCACCGCGAGCAGCACGTCGACGGTGGCGATCGCCGGGGCGCCTCGCTCCGCTGCCACGCGTACCGCCTGCTCGCTGACACGCGCAACCGCGTCGTGCGCGCCGACGGCCTCGCCGCCATGCGGTTCGTGCGCCGCTCCCTCCGCCTCCGGGAGAGTGCCCTCGCTGACCCCCAACGCTTGCAGTGCTGCCCCCACCTGCCCGTGCAAACGCAGCAGGCGCAGCCAACGCTCGACCTCGTCCTCCTGCGTGCGAGCGAACGGCATCGCAGTTGAGGCAATGCCCAAAACAATCGCCGCGTCGGGCGCTAGTACTGGTCCTGAGCTCATCGGTACACCTCCACGTTCTCATGCTGCGCGTGTAGATAGGAAAGGTGGTCGCGCCGCAGCGCCATTCGCGGCGGACCGTCAGCCAGGTGCAGCTCGAGCACCACCGTCTCAGCACGCGCGAGGGCCGCGCGCGCCGCGCCGAGCATCTCAGCGCTCTGCGCCTGCGACACCCCACAGGCCAACAGGAACCGCTCCGCACGTCCGCTCTCGAGCTGCCGGCGGTCGAGCTCGAGCTCCTCCGCAAGCGCCGTCGGCGTGCCATCGCCGCCTTGCACCTGCAGCAAGCATGCCGCCATGTCGTCCGCGCGCGAGTCGGTTTGCACGACCACGCTCTCGAGCATGCTCGACGCGGTCGCCTGCCCGCCAAGCTCCGCGAGCGTGACCAGCAGCCGCTCGGCGCCGAACAGCTCGTCACCTACCCGCGCCTCCGTGACGCCGTCGGTGTAGAAGCACACCTGCGAGCGGCCCGGTACCGAGACGACGCTCTGACGAGTACCCGTCCGCAACCCACACCCGATCGGTGGCGCCGAGCAAACGGTCACCGGTTGCAGCGATCTAGAGTCAACCCGCGAGCCATGGTCGCCGTCCGATCCAGAGTTACCGCGGGATCGAGAGTCACCGTGGGTGGCGAGCACGACCGGCGGCGGATGACCCGCACACGCGTAAACGAGCACGCGCTCACGCGGGTTGTAGATGGCTGCCACGACCGTCACGAACTGGTCGCCCAGCTGGCGCTCGAGCACTGTGCCGGCCTTCTGCACGGCATCCCGTGGCGACAGACCCGCCTCGAGGTACGCCCGCAGCGTGAAGCGAACCAGCGCCGTGTGTGGAAGCGCGTGGCGCCCATGACCGGACACATCGCCAACGATCACCGCCAGCTGGCCGTCCTCTAGCGCAAACACATCATAGAAGTCGCCGCCTGCTCCCGGGCCAGCCGCCGGCCTGTACGCCACAGAGGTGCCCACCGGCCCCAGCCGGTCAGGCGGTACAGGCAACAACGCGGCCTGCAGCAGGCCGACGTCTTCCAGCAGTTGCCCTCGCTGGCGCTCGAGACGACCGGTCCGCAACGCCGCCATGCGCGAGCGCACGGCGAGCGCGAGCGCAAGCGCAAGCAGCGCCACAATCAACACCCGCACCGGCGTCGGCACCACGGCCACAATCCGCGTGATCGTGGTTGTGATCGGCGAAGGTCTCCCATCGCCCGCTGCCTTGCGTGAGCTCTGCCTGCGCGCGCCGCTAGACGACTTCGATGACCTGGACGTGAGCCCAGCACGCAGCTGCGTCGCGGGCACCGTAGCGAGCGCATGCTCCGCCGGCACAGCACGAGCGGCCCTCCTGCGAGCGGCAGCCGACGCGGAGCGCAGCGCGTGGGCTCGACCGCTGGAACGCCCTTGGATGGACGTATCAGCGACGCTCGGCGCCACAGCCGCTGTCGTCGTGCTCGGCGCGGCCGCTACGACAGGTGCCACGGTCGACGCGATCGACGCGGTCGGCTGGGCGGGCGGGGCCGCCATGGCTGTGGATGTGGCTGCTGGATCGTCTGTTGTGGGCGATGTCGGCACCGGCTGGCCCTGTTCGCCGTGTTTGCCGGATTCGCGTGAGCGTTCCGTTTCCCCGGCGCCTTCCTTGTGATGGCCCGGTTCTTTCGCGCCTTCTTTGTGGTGCCCCGATTCCCGCGTGCCTTTGTGGCGAGTTCGTGCCGTCTGCTCTCCTACAGCACCGCCCTGCTGGGTCGCCACTTCCTGCTGTTCCGGCGTCTGTACCTGTTCTGGCGCTTCAGAGGCTTCTTCAGCGGCGGCCGCTTCCTGTTCGGCGGGCGCTTGTTCTGCTTCAGGATTGGTTGTGATCTGCGCCGGCCCGAAGATGGCGTGCTTGCCCTTGCCGTGGTGAGCAGGTCTCGCAATCGCTACCGGGATCAGCGCGAACAGCGCGATGCAGCACGCTGCCAGGACGATCAGCGCCGCGCGAGAAAGAGGGCGAGCCGGAGAGCGCTGCTCGCTGCCGTGGCTAACCACGAAGCCCTCCGTCACCTGGCCTTGGCGGCGCCACGGGGAGCGGCAGGATCGCGCTGGATATACGCGAGTGCCTCGCCTAGCGTTGCGAAGATCGCAAATACACCATCCATCCCCGATAGCTCGAAGATGTGCAGCACGTCGTTGCGAGCGCACGCAATCGCCATCCGCCCACCATCGCCGAGACTCCTATTGACGCCGATCAGCACGCCAAGCGCAGTCGAGTCCATGAACGTAGAAAGGGATAGGTCGAGCACGAGCTGGTCGCGGCCCGCGTCGAGCGAGTCCAGCAGCGTCCACTTCAGCTCAGGAGCACTCGAGAGATCGAGCTCTCCTTCGACCGAAATCAGGCTCGTCCGATCGTCCAGCTGGTGGCAGATGACCCCGAACTCGACCGCAGTGGCAACTGGGGCGTCGGTCTTGTCAGCGTGTCTGAGCATCGTCCTCCTCGCTTTGCATATCGGCGTTCAGGCCGCGGCAATGCGGCTCTAAGCCCAAGCGATGCCTGCGTCCGGGCATCCATGACCGGCTTCGGCCAACTGGAAGGAGACGATCACGCGCAGACGGAGATGATCGTACGAGCGTCCAGTCGCCCCACGGATACTTGAGGCGCGAGGGCGCGCCGGGCGCGCTGACGAAGGAGCACCCAGCCACCCCCGCGCATACTCCGGCGCGCGAGAGCGGACGGGCGCGGGCGAAGCGTCTAGGCCATCGCGGCGGCCGGCTCCTGGATGCGCCGCGGGAGCAAGGTCTCGCGTGCGATCACCAGGCGCTGAATCTGCGAGGTGCCCTCATACAGCTGCATGATCTTGGCGTCGCGGAACAGCTTCTCCACGGGGTACTCCTTGATGAAGCCGTAACCGCCGTAGACCTGCACTGCTTCGGTGGCAGTCTTCATCGCCGTGTCGGCCGCGAAGCGCTTGGCGTGGGATGAGACGAGCGTGTTGCGTTCGCCGTTGTCCAACATGAAGGCCGACTTCCACGTGAGCAGCCGCGCGGCTTCGATCTCCGTAGCCATGTCGGCGATGATGAACTGGATTGCCTGGTGCATCGCAATCGGCACGCCGAACTGGACGCGTTCCTTGGAGTAGTCGACCGCGAACTCGAATGCCGCGCGGGCGATGCCGGTGGCCATCGCAGCCACGCCGGGGCGCGTGCGGTCGAGCGTCATCATCGCGAGCTTGAAGCCGCCGTTTTCCTCGCCCAGCAGGTTCTCGGCGGGCACCTCGACGTCGTTGAAGGAGATCGTCGCGGTGTTCGACGCGCGCTGGCCGAGCTTGTCCTCCTTCTTGTCCACCACCACTCCCCAATCGCGCTCGACCACGAACGCGGAGATGCCGCGATGACCGGCGTCCTTGTCGGTCTTCGCATAGACGGTGTAGTAGTCGGCGTAGCCGCCGTTGGTGATGAAGCACTTGGAGCCGTTGATGACATATTTGTCGCCCTGCTTGACGGCCGTCGTGCGCATCCCGGAGACGTCGGATCCGGCGTCGGGCTCGGTCAGGCAGAAGGACGCGAGCTTGGGCGCCTCGGTGAGCATGCCCAGGTACTTCTTCTTGAT
>DATHLT010000194.1:0-5623 GCA_035487855.1 Solirubrobacteraceae bacterium | reverse complement strand
AACCCGCCACCGCAGGTAGCGCTCGAGGCGATCGTGGCGACGAGCTTCGAGGTCTTCTACCTGCAGCTGCGCCGGAACATCGACGCGCCGCTGGCCAGCCTGACCCCCCAGCTGGCACGCCTGTCGCTGGTGCCATTCCTCGGGGCGGTCGAGGTCGATCAGCTCATCCAGACGAAGCTGCGCGATGCAGCGATTACCACTCCCGCTTCGGCATTGACGCAGCGCAGCGACAGTCAGAAATAGAGACACTGGGGTTTAAACAGGACGCCGAGCAATGCTCGGCATCTCAGCGTGTGTGGCGAAACAGCCTGCACGGATCACCCGGAAGCTCCTAATTAGGCTTGTTATCAGGCATTTTGCTGCCTGCTCGGCTACGTTTAGTCGCTGATGGCGCCTCGTCGTGGCCCCGATAAATCGGTAAACACTCACCAGCAAAAAGGCCGTAAGAGCACCCAACGCGACCGGCTGCTGGCGGGGATGGTGGCGGGCGCGAACAAGGGCGGCTACCTGGGAGCAACGGTGTCGGAGGTGATCGCGCAGGCAGGCGTCTCGCGACCTACCTTCTATGACTACTTCGCCGACAGAGATGAGTGCTTTGTGGCGTGTACGGAGGACGTACGCTCACAGCTGCTGGGCGAGGTCCGCAGCGCCGTGCAGACACGCCCACCCGAGGACGCACTCGCCGCGGCGATCGAAGCGCTCGTGGCGTTTGCGGTCGCCGAGCCCGCACAAGCGCGCTTTCTGATGAACGAGGTACTGGCGGGCACTGCAGCTGCGCTCGACGTGCGCGACAAGGGAATTGCGGAGATCGCACAGCTGATCGATCGAATATCCGGGCGGGCATCCGCGGAGCCAATACCCGACCTGCCGGTAGCAGTCGCGATCGGCGCCATCCAGCGACTGCTCGGCTCGCGCCTTCGCCGCGGTGAGCGTGCACTGGGCGCGGCGCTCGAGGACCTGCTCGGCTGGAGCCAAAGCTACGCGCGTCCAGCTAGAGCAAGCCGCTGGCACACGCTGACGACTGCCGGCGCGATCGCGCCCTCCCCGTTCCTACCCACCACGCCGGCACGTGCCCCGGCGCGCCTGGGACGGGGACGACCGCGCCTACCAGAGGAGCAAGTGGCCGAAAACCACCGAGGGCGGATCATGTTCGCGACCGCGCAGGTGATTGCCGAGCGGGGCTACACAGCAGCAACGATCGCTGACATCACGAAACTCGCGGGCGTTGACGGCCGCGCGTTCTACCGCCTGTTCAATGACAAGCAGGAGGTGTTCGACGCTATCTACGAACACGGGCTTCAGCACACAATGGCGACGGTGGCGCGCGCGTATTTCGCCGGAGATCCTTGGCCCGAGCGAATGTGGGAGGCGCTGCGGGTCATCGCGCAGAGTGCGCAAAGCAACCCCGCGGGCACCAACCTCGGACTGATCGCGGCGTATGCCGTCAGTCCGGCAGCGGCACAGCGGGCCGAGGACGCCCGCGCCACGTTCACGCTCTTCTTGCAGGAGGGCTACCGCTACGAGCAACAGGGTGGCCAGCCATCCGCCCTTGCGCTCGAGGCAATCGCCGCGAGCGTCTTTGAGCTCGTCTATCGCCGGGCCCGCGAGCGCGCCAGCCGCGATACGGCGCGCCTACTCCCACACCTCGCCCACCTTTGCCTCACGCCGTTTATGGGTGTTGAGGACGCCGAGCTGTTCATCGAGGAGCAACTCAGCGACGAGCAGCGAAAGCCGCCACGGCGGACCGCCGCAAAGCCGAAGCGCGCGCCGGTGGACAAGCGCGCGCGTGCGCGCGGTGCCCAGCACATCGCCTGAGCCCAGCACGCCTCTCCGATCATTGTCGCACCAGATGTTGGGTGCGATAGCGTCACGCATCATGACTCGCACGACGATCGATCTCGATGCATCGGTGCTCGAGCACCAGCGCGATCACGGGACTCCTGCAGCGGCCCAACGTTCGCGCTCCCTCTGAGCAGGAGGGATTCTGGGACATCTACGCGGCCACAGCCGACAACCAAACCCGCGGCAACCATGTACCCGATGCGCACCTTGCCGCCCTGATGCGCCAACACGGCGTACGCATCATTTACACCCGCGACAGAGACCTGCACCGCTACGAAGCGATCGACTCACGCAGCCCGTTTACCTGAGCGCATCTTCGTCAGCCGCGATACGGCGCGGTATACAGGCCTTGAGCCCTCCTATCTGCGCGATCACGCGGATAACATCAACCACCGTGTTCACCGAGGCACAATCTGCGCGATCGCAGTGATTTAGTTCAGAACGCGCCGTCCGCGCTAGAATCCGCGTGATCACGCAGATGTTAGCTAGCGAATCCACATCGGAGCTGATCGCGCAATGTGTCCGCGACGAGCGTCGCCGTCAAGGCATGGATCAGCGAACTCTTGCGATGGTCGCGAACGTCGCGGTGCGCTCCATCCATCGCGTGGAGCACGGCGAGCCGACCGTGCGACTGGATGTCATCACCCGCATTCTCGCGGCGCTGGGACTGCGACTGAATGTACAGGGACGCAACGACGCATGAGCCTCGGCGTGTACTGGGACGGCGAGGAAGTCGGGCGACTCGAGCGCTTGGGCGAGCGCACGCGCGAGTATTCGTTCCGCTACAGCGAGGATGCAAAGCGCCCGATCTCGCTATCGCTGCCGCTGGATCAGCAACGCTTCAGCTCCGCGGAGAGCCGGCCGTTCTTCGAGGCGTTGCTGCCAGAGGGGGCGGTTCGCGAACAGATCGCAAGCCAGCTGAAGCTGGCCGCAAGCGACTCGTTCGGTCTCCTTTCAGAGCTCGGCCGCGACTGCGCCGGCGCGCTGCAGATCATCGACGCCAAGCGGATGTCCGAGCCGCCGTCGGTTCGCTGGCTCGACGCCAACGAGTTGAGCGCGCTCGTCGAAGAGCTCCCCCGCCATCCGCTCGGCATCCACCGCGCAGACGAGCATCTGCGCCTGAGCCTCGCGGGCGTGCAGCACAAGGCAGTGCTCGTGCGAGATGGCGGCGGCAATTTTGGCAAGCCGCTCGACGGCATGGCCAGCAGCCACATCCTCAAGCCTGAGCCACCCAACAGCCAATACCCGGGTCTCGCCACAAACGAGTACTTCTGCATGCGCCTCGCGGCATTGTCCGGTCTTTCATGCGCCACCGTTGAGCTGCTTACGGTGGCGCATCGCCCGTGCGTGGTCGTCGAGCGATTCGACCGCGAGCTCGTGACCTCCCCACACCGCCGAGTACACCAAGAGGATCTATGTCAGGCGCTTGGTCTCACCCCGGACTTCAAGTATCAGAGGTCCGGATGGCGGCTGCCCTCCTACGGCGCACTTGCGGAGGTGTTGAACCAGCATTCCACCCGGCCCGGTCTGGACCGGCTCGCAGGCGCGCAGGCAGCCATCTTCAACTTTCTGGTCGGCAACGCAGACGCACATGCGAAGAACATCTCGCTACTACACACGCGCGGCGGCGTGCGGCTGGCGCCGCTGTACGACATCGTCTCCGCTGCTGCCTACCCCGAGATCAGCACCGAGCTTGCGCTAAGCATCGGCGATGAGCTCGACCCCAACACCATCACCTCAATCCACTGGTCCGACCTCGCGGTTGACTTCGGGCTGAACGTCGAAGCGTTCCGGCGCATACGCAGTCGGCTAACCGACACCATCGCCACCGACGCATCGAGACTTAGTAACGAAGCACATGCGCAAGGCTGGCACCACCCGTGCATCGACAGCATCCTCGACACCATCGCGGATCGCAGCCCTCGCGTCTCGTAAAGCTCGACGGCCCGGCGAACTAACCGCATCCTTTCCCCGTGAGATGACCATCTAGAATCTGCCCATGGGAGCGAAGCCAAAGATCAAGCCGCAGGGGTCATGGACACCAGAGGAGATCGCTCGCGAGAAACGAGCAACTCGGGCCAGAGATGCACACGATCGCCAGAAGTCCCCAGAGGAGCGTCTCGAGGAGACTGTGCGCGTGAGCCGGTTCATGAGCGAGCTTGCGCACGGAACGCCCAGCGATGTTCGCACCTGATGAGCTGCTGCTAGCACTGACGAACGCACAGGTCGAGTTCATCGTCATCGGTGGCGTTGCGGTCGGCGTGCACGGGTTCGTCCGCGCGACGAAGGACCTGGACATCGTTCCCCAACCGACGCGGGAGAACCTGGCACGGCTGGCTTGCCTGCTCAAGGAGATCGACGCGCAGCACGTCGGCATTGGGGACTTCTCACCCGAGGAGTTCCCCTATGACCCAACCGACCCGACGCAGCTTGGGGAAGGCGCCAATTTCCGCTTGGAGAGCAGCCTTGGCCCGCTCGACATCATGCAGTGGGTAGCCGGCATCGAGACGAGCGCCGCGTATGGCGAGCTAGCAACACAAGCCATCTCGGTTGCCTTCAGAGATGCCCAGATTCGCGTGTGCGGGCTAGAGCACCTCCGCACGATGAAGCGCGCTGCCAGTCGCCCACAGGACCTGGAGGATCTGAAGCGACTGGATGAGAGATAGTGGTCACCGTCGAAGCTTGATCAGCCACCCAGCTCAGCCAACGGGGCCGACCGCATCCTTAACAACCATCAGCATCCCTGCGCCGATCGGCACGAGCGCCTCCATCGTGCGGTCCTCGCGCTCAACCAGCGCACGGAACTCGACCAGCTCGTGCTCATGGGAGATGGCGTTGTCCACGATCAGCAATCCACTGGGACTCAGCGTGCGCACGAGCTCAGGCCAGTAGCTCGTGTAGGCGGCCCGTTCGGCATCGAGGAAGATCACGTCCCAGACCTCATCGGCGGAGCCAGCCAGCGTCACCTGCGCATCCTCCAAGCGCAGCTCGACGTACTCTCTGAGCCCTGTGCGCTGCAGGTTCTGCTGACTCTGGGCGTGCCTCCCAGACTCAATCTCGACGCTCGTAAGCCGCCCACCAACCGCGCGGGCAGCGTCGGCGAGCCAGATTGTGGAGTAGCCATTGGAGGTGCCCAGCTCGAGCATCCGCTGCGGCCGCAGCGCGCGGACCAGCACCGCCAGCATTCGCGCGCTCTCGGGCTCCACATTGCGCATGCGCTCGCGGCGGTCCGGCGTGTTCGCATCGTGCTCGCGTCCCTCTTCGTAAAGGCGCTCGAGGAGTTGCTCGAGCTCAGGATCCATGTCGCAGCATGCTAGATGAGCGCAAAAATGCGAATACTCCGACCGCATCTCATGGGGTGGACATGCTTTTCTCAAAGTCCTCGACAAGTGTGAGCAGCTCGCGGCATTCCCAGACACGGCCCCATTTGCGCTCGCTGAGCCTTTGCAGGATGCCGGCCTGTTCGAGCTGCGCGATGGCATTGCCAACGGCGACGTGTGACTTGCCGGTGAACCGTTGCGCGGCGGGCACGTCGATGACCGTCTGTGCAGGCAGGATGCTGACGAGTTGACGCACGGCTGCATCCTTGCGTGGCTCGCCTAGACGTTGCAGCCACGCGGCCTGGCGCGCTTCGATCGCCTGCGCGAGTTGCTCAGCCCCCGTTGCAGCACGGGTGGTGGCGCGCGCGAACCGCTCGCACCAGCTACCTACATCGCCCTGGCTGTAAGTACCGAGGCCGTTGATGTAGTTCTTGGGTTCGCTGCCCAGCACAAGGCTGATC
>DATHLT010000193.1:0-19606 GCA_035487855.1 Solirubrobacteraceae bacterium | reverse complement strand
TTTGTGTCGTGCACGCCAGGGCATCTGCTGCCGTTCAGGCGCGCCGGAAGGTTGGTGGAGAGACAGGATGATCATCACGGTCACGCTAAACGCGGCCATCGACAAGTCGCTCGCGGTACCCAACTTCAGGCTCGGGCGGCGTCAACGAACGGTCGATCAGCGCACGATGGCCGGCGGCAAGGGCGTCAATATCGCCCGCACGCTGAAGGCGTTGGGACAGCCAGTGATCGCCACCGGATTTGCCGGCGGCGCCACGGGCACGCATCTGGTGGAGCAGCTCACCGAGGAGTCGATCCTCAACGACTTCGTACGCATCCGCGAGGAGTCGCGCACGAACACCTCGGTGCTCGACCCCACCACGGGCGAACAGACTGAGATCAACGAACGCGGTCCGTCGGTGTCGGCGCGCGAGGTCGAGCTGTTTGCCAACAAGCTGCTGTATCTGGCGCGGGGCGCCGCGATCGTGGTGTTTGCCGGCTCGCTGCCGCGCGGGGTCGACCCGGATATCTACGCGTCGCTGATCAGGCATCTCGAGCGCCTTGATGTGATCACGGTGGTAGACACAGACGGTGAGCCGCTGCGCCAGGCAGTGCGCGCGGAACCGGATGTGGTCTCGCCCAACGTGCTCGAGGCGGAGGAGCTCATGGGCCACGAGTTCTCCGGCGAGGATGAGCGTGCGCTGGTGGTGGCGGAGATCGCCGCGTTGGGTCCGCGCGAAGCGATCATGACGCTCCCCGACGGCTGCTTTGCGCAGGTCGTCGTAGATGGCCAGAAGCGACTGAAGCGGGCCCGCATCGAACCGCGCGAGCCGGTTGCCCGCAGCGGCTCGGGGGACGCTTTCCTCGCCGGCTACCTGGCAGCTAGATATGAAGGTCGCGCTCCCGACCAATGCCTGCGCTTTGGCGTCGCCTGCGGCGCGGAGTCGACGGCGCGACTGGGTGCGGGGTTGATCGATCCGCGCGAGGCGCGCCGTCTGATGGGCGACGTCGAGCTGACCGTGATCGACCAGCCGGCTGAGGTCAGCTAAGCGCGATGCCTCACAGGATCGCTCCGGCCCATGGTTGTCCGTGGATCGCCGGCTCCGGGTCTGGCGGCGGTCTCTGTCAGGTAACTGGTGCCAGGCCAGCCTGCGTGTCGTCCTAGGGCCTGAAAGCCTCGCACGGCGATTCGTGTGGCGCCTCGTTCTGCGCCTGGCTCACGGATCTCCCCGCGGAGCAGGCTTTCGACCATGCGCCATCCTGGTGCGCTGATCAGGGCTGCGAGCGTGAGTCGGGGGAAGCGGTCCAGCGCGGCTTTTGCGTCCCATGAGAAGGCGATTATCCCCCCAAGCTCGGAGACGATCGACTGCGCGTAGGGCTTGAAGTCGGTGATGCGGCCGGCGAGGAGGTCGAGCGCGGTGGCGGATGCGAGCTTGGAGCTGACGAGCGCCGCGTATATCCCGTCGCCCCACAGAGGGTCAACGAGCCCTGCCGCGTCGCCGATCAGTAGTGCCCTTCCGCGGGCGAGTGCAGCGTTGGGGCGCCGTGCTGGTAGCCGATACCCACGCATGTTTTGTAGCTTGGAGTGGTCGAATCCTCGTCGGCGGCAGAACTCCGTTAGGTGTTTGCGCAGTGTGGGGCCTGTGTTTTCCCAGCCACCTACCCCGATGTTGATGTGGTCGCCCTTGGGGAAGATCCAGCAGTAGCCGCCGGGGATCGTGCCGAGCTCGATCACGACAGTGCTTTGCCAGCGTGCCGGGTCGATCAGGTGATGGGGGAGGTTTCCCTCGAGCGCGACGCCATAGATGCGCTTGTCGGCGAGGTCTAGTGACCCTGCTGTGGGTCCGTTAGCGCCGTCGGCGCCGATCAGCAGCTCGCTCTCGATCCATTGACCATCTATGCGTGCGCCGCGCTCGGATATCTCAGTTACCGCCGCGCCGTCGCGGAAGTCGGTGCCAGCGTCTATTGCTTGCTCGATCAGGAAGTGGTCGAGTCGTCGTCGTTGTGTCATGTATGCCAGTCGGCTGTGGCTGCCACGGACGAATGGCCGCCCGCCGCGGTAGCTCAGCTCCATTCGGTCTACGACGTGCTCGACCACCGGCTGTGGATCAAAAGGCAGCTCACGCGCAGCTCGTGTGGAAACACCGCCTCCGCACGGCTTCTCGCGCGGGAATCGCGCCTTGTCGAGTAGCAGCACACGGGCACCCTCACGCGCCAAACGGTAGGCCGCGGTCGATCCGGCGGGGCCGGCGCCCACAACGATAGCCTCGAACTGTTCCACCTAATCTCTCCTGGCTCGGCAGTCTAAGGTCTGGCCGATCGGGGACTGCTGATCTAGAGAAACGGTGTCGGCCATAGTCGGAGACGCCCCGTTACTGTCGGTCGGAATCTGACTAGTATTTCGCACTCATGGGGGTAAGGGGCAAGAAGGAGCGCTCGTTTCCGATGCGCTCGCCGGTCAATTGGACTGTCCTGGGCCTTGTGATCGAACGCTCGAGTTATGGGTTTGAGCTGTGGAAGCGCTATGAGCGGTTGTATGGGGACGTGGTGCCCATCGGCAGCGAGTCCAACATCTACGCGGCGCTCAACGCGTTGAAGGACAAGGGCCTGATCGAAGAGGTCGAGGGGTCTCGGACGGTAGTGGTCGGTGCGAGCCGCCAGCCCAAGCCGCACTATCGCGTGACAGAAGCAGGTGTGCGTGCGTACGAGGAGTGGGTGATAGCGCAGGCGCGTGAACATTCTCGTCGCACGCTCCAGTTCGCACGCCAGCTCGGGGCTTTCGCGCAACAGCCGCGTGCGGCGCTGGAAATCCTGGAGCGCTATGAGCGGGCGTGCTTGGACGATAAAGGCGCGCGGATACCCACCACGGTTGAGTTTCCTGCTCGTGTGGCTCCGGGGCTCGGAGACCGTTTGGCGTCGGCGTATGGTCGCAATGTCATGGCGGCAACACTTGGGTGGGTTGAGTACGCTCGCCGCGAGTTTGCGGCGCTTGCTGGTGGGAAGGAGCCAGATGAGTCTGCTTGAGCTCAGTGATGTGGGGAAGTCCCATACACGTAGGTCACGTCTCATCGAGGTCTTGCGGGGTGTATCGCTGGAGGTGGAAGCCGGCGAACTCGTGGCGGTTTGGGGTTTGCGGCGCTCGGGGCGCTCGACCCTTCTCGCGGTCGCTGCTGGCATCGACCGGCCGGATAGCGGTGTGGTGCTTTTTGAAGGGAAAGATCTGACTGCCCGAGGCGCGACCGTGCTGGGCGACGGGATCGGCTATTGCCACCTGGGCGTCGGTGTGGCCAGCGGGCGGAGGGTCATTGACTACGTGCGCGCTGGCCTGCTCGCACGTGGGGTATCGGTGCCACTCGCGCATTCGCGCGCGTTTGAGGCGCTGCAGCGGGTCGGTGTCGAGCAGTTCAACGAGCTGATGCTGGGAGATCTCGATGGAGCCGAGGCGGTGCGGGTCGCGATCGCGTGCGCGCTGGTCCTCGGGCCGCGAGTGCTCGTGATAGACGAGCCGACGAAGGGCGTGGATCTGTTGGAGCGCGACGAGATCGTGCTGCTGTTGCGCTCGTTGGCCGATGACGGCATGGCGATCTTGGTCAGCGATGGTGACGGCAGTGGCCTTTCAGATGCCGATCGTGCGCTGACGCTGGCCGGAGGCGAGCTGCGCGGCAGGAAGAGCCCGGAGATGGGCACGGTCCTCCCACTGCGCTCCGGGAAGAGCATCGCGTCGTGAGGCCCCCGGAGCGTCGGGGCGATACGTATCGGCTTGAGCTCGAGGAGGTCGTCAAGCATTACCGTGGTGCGGGCGAGGAGGTACGCGCGATCGATGGTGTAAGTATGAGCGTCGCGCAGGGCGAGATGGTCGCGTTGCTCGGGCCGAGCGGCTCGGGTAAGACGACACTGCTTTTGCTGATGGCGGCTCTGCTGCGCCCCGAAGCGGGGGTGCTCCGATACGGCGAACGCGATCTCGCATCGCTTTCGGAGCGAGAGGTCTCTGGATATCTGATGCACGAGGTCGGGTTCATCTTTCAACGCAGCCATCTCTGGCCCCGCAGCTCGGCGATCCGGAACGCATCAGAGAAGCTGATCGCGACCGGCGTGGGGGTTGGCGACGCACGCGAGCGTGTAGTCCCGTGGCTCGAGCGCGTCGGACTCGGTGATCGTCTCGAGCATGCTGCGGGGAAGCTCTCCGGCGGTGAGCGCCAGCGGGTGGCGATTGCGCGTGTGCTTGCGTGCGAGCCGCGGTTGATTCTCGCTGATGAGCCGACCGGCAGCCTCGACAGCGCGCGCAGCCGCGAGATCGTAGAGCTGCTGCGCTCAATCTGCCATGATCGCGGCGCGATCGTGGTGCTCGTCACGCACGACAGGGACGTGGCTGCGGTAGTGGACCGCTGCTACACGCTGCGCGACGGCAAACTGCTCTCTGGTGAGAGCTCTGGTGAGCCTCCACGCTCATCGGCGACGTGGGATTGAGAAGGGGATGGCGCGCTTCGAGAGCGTCCCGCCGCGGGCCTTTATGGGTCTGGCGGGGCTGCTCTTCTTCTATCGGGAGAGACTTCGCCAACAGGCGGTCGAGGAGCTGTTTGCAGGGTTGGGGATCGCGATCGCCGTAGCCCTGCTATTCGCAGTCACGGTCGCAAGTCAGAGCATCGCGAGCTCGGCTGGAGAAGTGAACCGCGCCCTGCTCGGGCCTGCCACGCTTCAGCTGAGGGCGCGTGGCCCCGAAGGCCTTGCTGAAGCCTTGCTCAGTCGCGTCGAAAGTCTTAAGGGAGTGCAGCATGCCGCACCGTTGCTGGAAGAGAGCGCGACGATCGTGGCAAGCAGCGGGGCTAGCGTGTCGGTGAATCTCGCTGGCACCGACATCAGCCTGGCTGTCCTCGACGGGCTGGTCCATACGCTGCCGATCGCCACCCTCGAAAGCGGAGGCGTCGGCCTCAGCAAGGCCAGCGCCGATGCACTGCGGCTGGTGCGTACGCGCGCGGAGGCGCCCGAGCCGGTGGTGTCGCTCGAGCTGCGGGGGCAGGCGATACGGCTGCGCGTCAACACGGTGCTCGGACCCGAAACGCTCGGGGCGCTCTCGCAAGCCCGTGTAGCCGTCATGCCCCTTGAACGCCTACAAGCGCTCGCTGGCCTGCCCCATCGCTTGACGCGTATCCTCGTACAGAGTGCGCCGGGCGAGCAAGCGCGAGTCCGCTCGGAGCTCACTGCCGTTGCTGCCGGACGGCTTACGGTCGCGCCAGCCAACCAGGATGTGCAGCTCCTGCACGAGGCTCTGCACCCGAGCGAACAGGCGAGCCTGTTCTTCGCCGCGATCAGCGCACTGCTCGGCTTTCTGCTCACGTTCAACGCGTTTCTCCTCACCGTCCCCGAGCGCCGCCAGGCGATCGCCGATCTACGGCTGCGGGGCGCCACGTCCACTGCAATCGTACAGATGGTCCTCTTCCAAGCGGTTTGCCTCGGAGCGATAGCCACAGCGGTGGGATTGCTGGTCGGCTATGGGTTGTCGGTCGGCGTCTTTGCCCAAACGCCAACCTATCTCGCAACGGGATTCACACTCGGCAGCAGTACAGTTGTTGGGCCGGTGCCGCTGCTGGTCGCGGGAATCGGGGGGGTGCTGGCAACGTGTCTCGCCTCTGTCGTCCCGCTGCTCGATCTGCGGCGTAGCCGCGCGGCCAATGCTGTCTATCTCGAGGACGGCGAGCCCGGAAACGCTGTTGGTAGTCGGGCCGCACTCGCACTTGCCCTCCTGGCGGTCTCGCTCGTCATAATACGTATCGGCGCCAATTCTCTGTGGCCGTCCCTCGCGCTCGCTTGGAGCGCAATGCTGGCGCTGGCGGCCGTTCTTTGTGTGCCGATTCTTTTCAGCGGCGTCTTGCGCCTCGGCGAAGCGATTGCTCGGCGCTTCCAGGCTCGCCTCAAGCTGCTGCCATTGGCGCTGGAATCACTCAGGGAGACCACTTTGCGCTCGCTTGCGCTGGTGGCGACGGGAGCCGCGGCTCTCTTCGGTGCGGTAGCGCTCGGCGGTGCGCGCAACGACCTCCTTCGAGGAATCGGCGGGTTCTCAACGCACTATGCCCAAGAAGCTGGCATCTGGGTCGTCAGCCCCAACGACAACCAATCAGTGACGGCATTCTCCTTGGGTAGTGGCGAGCGAGGCATTCCCCGTCTGCGGGGCGTCCAGAGCGTAATCGCTGTCCGTGGGGGGCTGCTCGACTTCGGCAAACGCCGCGTATGGGTTCTGGCGTGGCCGTCAAGCAGCCCTCTTGCGTTTCTTGACGGGCAGATCATCAAGGGCGAGCACTCCACGGCCGTTGCGCGTCTGCGCAAGGGCGCCTGGGCTACAGTCTCGCAGCAGATTGCCGCCGAACACCACGTCGGCGTCGGCGGCAGGCTCTCACTGCCCACGCCGAGCGGCGAGCTTCCTCTAAGGATCGCTGCGCTGACGACGAATTTCGGCTGGACCCCGGGGGCTGTGGTCGTGAGTGCAGCCGACTACGAACGCGCATGGCACGCAGCTTCTGTAACGGCGCTAGCTGTCACGGTCCAACAGGGAGCCGACCCAGATGTGGTAGGTCGCGAGATCGATCGTGCACTCGGATCCAAAAACGGACTCGACGTGCTTCTCGCCCAGACGCGAGAAGCGAAGATCGTCGGGTCCGCGCGCGAAGGTCTGAGCCAGCTCGCGACGATATCGACGCTCTTGGTGCTCGCTTCGATCCTGGCGATGGCCGCCGCGCTCGCCTCGGCGATCTGGCAGCGGCGGATCTCGCTTGCGGCACTGAAGCTCTCGGGTGTTACGCCATCCCGCCTACGGAGGCTGTTGCTGCTCGAATCGGCGGTCATGCTCGGCGTTGGCGCGGTCACAGGCGCGGCTTGGGGTATATATGGCCAGGTCGCACTCGATGGCTACCTAACGGCCTCGACGGGCTTCCCAGTGACGCGTCTCAGCGCGAGCTGGCGGCCGCTCGAGGTGCTCGTCGCAGTCTTCGTCGTGTCGCTCGCTATCTCCGCGATCCCGACCTGGTTCGCAGCACTCGTACCGGCGCGCGTCGCGCTCGAGGAGTAGCACCGTCCGCTTGCGACCGTCGTGTTGCGCGCCTGCGCTCGGTGGATACGCTGGCAGGTGAGAGGCTATGTCTGCTATCGGTGATCGACGGTTTGCGGCGTGTGCTGGGTGGGCGCTGGTGTGTGCCCACGCCCGCTACTGGTCGAGCGTGGCCCCGATTGTGCGTGGTCAACTCCGCCGATGGGAAATACGCGCCGCTCAGATTCCCGATCCACGTCTCAAGGCCCTAGCGCGCGGCAAGCTGACAAACGAGCGCTTCAATGTCGAGGCCGGCGCGATGATCGCGACTATCGCCCCGGCACGGTATCGGGGGTGCACGGTCGAGGCGATCGTGGCGCTGCAGGTGATGTACGACTATCTAGATGCGCTTACCGAGCAACCAACAGCTGATCCAATGCGCGATGGGCTTCAGTACTCGAAGGCGTTCACGGATGCGGTTACCACTTCCGTGCAACCCAGCGGGGACTACTATGCTCACCACCCAAGCGGAGGTGACGACGCGGGCTATCTGGCTGAGCTAGCCCTCGCCGTGCATACGGCAATCAGCAGCTTGCCCGCCGCCCACGCTATCGCCGCGACTATCTCCGTAAGCGCTGCGCGTTGCGCAGAAGCACAGGTCCGAATGCATGCCGCTCATCGCACAAGCATGAGGCAGCTCGAAGGCTGGGCCACCCACGAGGCGACCGGCACGGGGCTCGAATGGCGAGAGTGGCTATTCGGTGCAATGGGCTCCGTGGTCGCTGTCCATGCGCTCATTGCCTTGGCAGCTGACGAGCGGTCAACCCCTGAGCAGGCACGCGAGCTGGACGACACGTACCTAACGCTCTGCGCGCTCACGACAGTACTCGACCATCTCGTCGACCATGAACGCGACACGCTCACAGACGAGCAATCCTGCATCCATATGTACGAGACCCGCCACGAGCTTGCCCAACAGGTCGCGATCGTGGTCAGCCGGGTGATCACGCGCACCCGGCTAATGCCCGCGGGCGCCCACCACCTCATGATTCTGTCGGGCGTCGTCGCGTACTACACCTCCCAGCCAAGCGCGGCGGGTGAGTTCGCACGCCCGGTGACCGAACATGTACGCAACCAGTTGCGTCCGCTGATCACACCGACGCTCACGACCATGCACGCCTGGCGTCTGGCGAAGCGAGCGATGTCAACGTCGTGTGCGACGCGTCTGGCGCGGACAAGGCACCGTCGTGCGCGCCGTCGCGACAGTGTCATCTTGGAAGGTAAACTGGGCCTCGAATGGGAAGCCGCCATGAGGGCAGGCTGGGGGCAGGATCAGCCCACGCGGGGCGTAGGCGACACGCCGACCCCGTACTGACTTGTAGTACACGAAGTGGTCGGGGCCACGAGCGGTTGTGCCGAGCGCCATGTGAAATCGAGTGACCGCTACATCCGGAGCGCCAGGCAAAGTTGGAATCAGGGGAATAGCGGCGTCAATGGCCTCACCGTAAGGCGGGGGGGCAGAAACCACCGCGGCAGGAAAGATTGGTTCGGCACCAACTGGTGTATGTGCGTCCGCAAATACCCACAAAGCGAGACGCCCTTCTCGCACAGGAGCGGAAAAGACTTCGATCCGTGCACTCTCAGAGATTATTTCACCCCCGAAGGGGATTTCCGCTGTCGCGATGCCGCGCCCCATCAGCGCATTGACTGGGCAACCAAACATGCCACGTGCTTCGAGCAGATTCAGGCGACAGTTTTCGAGGCCGAGGCCGCTCGTGGCAAACCCCATTTCACCTGGCAGCCACACACTAACATTGGTCAAAGCCGACTGGCTAGTGGGTGGGATGCTCGAAATCCGGAACCCAAGAAAGATCGTCGCAGGTGCCCCGAGATGCTCGGGACTGAAGGACGCATAAAGGCGTGCGGCCTGTGCAGCCATAGTACTCCCACACAAGCATGCCGAAATAAAGGCCGCTACGCAGACGGCTAGAAAAACGCGTGTGAGCCTCACTCTCGATCTCGTCTGCGCTAGTACGAGAGGCTCCCGGTCGTCTGTATGGTCAACCCAAGGGTGCGACGGTTATAGACGCCATACAGTCCCCCACTGCCACGAGCGTGCGCGTAACGGCCGGTGCCGCCGGTGATCATCACGGTGCCACCAAAGCTCACGTACGTCCCAGATTCGTGCAGCCTAGCCGACCCATAGCCACTGATCGAGCCGTCATGGGGGTAGAACTCAAACGAGCCTGAGATATCCGCCGTGATCCGGACATGTGCCTTCACGGTGCCTGCAAGCGGCCCGGAAGCCGACCCTTCCTCAAGCAGGTAGGCGCCCTTTGCCGTGAGATAGCGTAGGTGGGCCGTCATCGAAAGGCGTTCCGTGCGAGCCGTCCTCGCCGCCAGAACCCCGTCGCTCTGGGTGCAGAGCACAGCCACCGCTGCCAAAGCTAGCCCCCACCGGGCGACGGGGATGCTCATCACTCGTCTCACCATCCGAAGAATCCTACCCCTTCGTGCCCACGGCTGCACGGCCTGGTTCCAATAGTCCGCACACCTCAAGATCTTAAGCCCTCAAGAACTGCGTTGTTTCGCTAGCGGGGCCATGCCAGGGTGGTCGCGTGACTAGGACGACGCCGAATGGCGACAGCACGCCGACGTGCGACAGCTATCGGTCGCGCGCTGAGCTCGCTGTGGTTGGGACTTCAGCCGCTCGCGTCACTCGAACGCGGGCAATGTCTCCGTCACCGCGGTTTACAGGGGAAATCGAGAGCGAGCGCCAGGGCAACCCATCCGCATTCGGCAACCACCCCTCCGTTCGACCGCTGGAGCGCGCCTGCCAGCCTCAGGCGGCTCGATCCGCGCTCAGGCCCGTCCCTTCATCTAGGAGCTGACCCACGCGGATGGCCAACAAGCGAGACATCGCGATCACACTGACCATAGATCAGATCGCCCAGGTAGTGCAGGAGAGTGCGGATGCAGGTCCGCTGGAACGCATCCTGGCGGGACTCGACAGCATGGAGGAGTTTCGTCGTGTTCTGATCGGGCTGCTGGATCAGGGCCACAAGTATTCACGGTCGGCGTTGAGGTCCCTACTAGTCCTGAGTGCGTTGCCACTGGACGGAACTGAACGCGAGCTGACGGAGATCGCCGACGCGACCGGTCTCGCTACAAGCTCGCTGCACCGATATCTGAAGACGTGGAAGGCCGTTGGAATTGTTGAGCAAGATCCGCAGTCGCGCCAGTATCGACGGCGCCGGAGTCTCCCAGACACGCCCAGGAGGGACTGAAGAATGGGGGAGCGCACTAGCAGAGCACGCGTGCCGTCGGCGTCCTGTGCAACTACCCCGCGGCATGGCTGCCAACCCGCGATTGTGCAGGCGCTTATCGAGATGCTGAGTGATCCGGATGCTGACCTATCCGGTTATGAGCAGACGCTTGAGCTAGTCCAGCGGAGGACTGGAGACGAACTCGTCCGACTGATTGGTCCGGAGGCCACCTATGAGCTCGTAGAACGGCTGGATCGGCAGGGCATGACGATCGCTAGCGTGGCGGGTGACTTGGGTCGTATCACTCCGAGCGATGCGCTGCGTAAGCGCAATTTGTGGATCTTGCGGATGCGGCTCGTCGACGGCAGAAGCGCGGAGGAAATCGGCGAGCGCGCAGAGATCACCGCATCCCGTGTAAGGCAATTGCTGAAACGCTATTTTGGCATCGATAAGGACCGACCCCCGCGTGGACGGGTCGCCATTCCCCTCGACGCGTTGCCGCTGGCACGAGAAGCTGTTCGTCGGCAGCTAGCGGCATTTGCTACACAGCTACAGGAGAGCCTTCTATCTGAAGGGGAGGGGTTGCCCGACCGGCACAACTTCGATCGGTCTTGGGCGCTCCTAGACGACCTCGAAGCCGGTGGTCACATACATCTCGCCCGTTCGTGCGGCCCCCGGTTGATTCATGCGATCCGTACGGAGCTCGAGCGTGAGCGGGCGGCCCGCAGTGCTACGGCTTTGCGAGCAATGCCGGGCAATGCAGACGAGAAAGCTACGCAGCTACAAGGGCTGCTGAACACGCTTCTGTCTTAAACCCGCTAGACGATCTCTGCGAACAACGTCAACTCGCCGGAGAGCTGCTCGTAGAGGCGCTGGCGAAGGCGCGTGTGGATCTGCGAGATGCGGCTCTCCGAGACGCCGAGGCGCTCGCCGATGTCGCGTAGTTTGAGGTTCTCTACATAAAGCAAGACTGCCACTTCGCGCTCCTGCTTTGACAGCCGCGCGAATGCCTTGCGGAAATGCGCCTTAGCTTCCTGGCGTTCGGACTGAAGCACAGGGTCGCACTCGCTGTCGGAGCTCACCAGCGTGTCGATCCGCTCGACGGCTGAATCCTCTTCGGACTGCACGGCGCGGTTGAGCGAGCCGACTTCCGCCAACGCCACCTGATCGAGGCGGCCGGCCAGTTCACCGGGCGTGATGCCGAGTTGCGAGGCGAGCTCTGTGCGGGTTGGCTGGCGTTCATGAGTGCAGGCAAAGCGCTCACGAGCGGCATCGATGCCCCGCTCGTCGCGCCTTACCGAGCGGGGCGCCCAGTCGTGGCGGCGTAGCTCATCCAGCACAGCACCGTGAATCCGCGTCCATGCGTACTGTTCGAGCGTGGCACCCTTGTCCGGGTCGTAGCGCTCGATCGAGCGGATCAGTGCCTCAAGGCCGCAGGACAGGAAGTCCTCGACCTCACCGTGCACGGGGGTGCCGTTGACCTTGCGCAAGACGATGTGACGAACCATCGGCATGAACGCAAAGATCAGCCGATCACGCAGTTGACGGTCTCCCGTCTGCCGATATTCATCCCATGTCGAGCGCACCTCGGCTGCCGAGGGCCTGACCGTTTGCTTCGCGATGATGTGCATTACCTGCTCCAATTTCGAGGGAACAGTGGCCACATCGGCGCGCTCGACACTTGCACTTGAGAGCTGCAAGTTGGAGCGCATAACTGCGCCCAGAGCTGGTGGCGGAGAGCTAACCGCCGGCGACGTCGCGGCGTAGCAGCGTGAGATATGCCGCCACGAGCGCGGGCACGCCATACAACGCGCACACCCATGCCGAGTGGACGATCGGCGACCAGTCCGTCGGGGTGCGCAGCAGTCCCTGCCAGTTCTGGAACTGTTCGGTGAGCAGATACGGTCTGATGCCTTCCAGTCCTGGGATCTGCGCGACGATGAACAGCAGGATCACCAGGCCGATCGTGCCGACCACCGCAGCCGCGCTGTTGCGAGTGGCGGTGGATAGCAGCACGCCGATGCCCACGAGCGCGAACAGTGGAATCAGGTAGACGGCATTGGCGGCGAACACCAACAGCAGCGCTTCCGGTGCCGAGACGACAGTCCCGGAGAACGTCGTGACCGAGTGAAAGCCCCACGAGATGACCCCGGCGATCGTGGCAACAGCTGCCGATACGAACACCACGGAGGCTGCGTAGGTCATCGCGGCGAGGGTCTTCGCGGCGAACACCTGGCCGCGATCGACCGAGCGGGTGAGGATCGTCTTGAGCGTGCCGTTGCCGTCCTCGTTGGCGACGATGTCGCCGGAGACGAGCGCCGCGGCAAGCGGCAGGAAGAAGCCGGACATGAACAGCAGCATCAGTACCGGCGTGGCGAGCCCCGACTGGGTGATCTCCGTGGCGAAGATGTTCTCCGCGTGGTTGTGCCCGTGATGGACACTCTCGAACACCACGAAGATCAGCGGCAGCACGATCATCAGGCCGAGACCCAGATATGTGCGTACCTGCGCGGCGAGCTTGCGCAGCTCCCAACGGTAGACGGCCAGTGTGGACGGCCGCCGACGATGGGCAAGCGGTTGCCTGGCGGTCGGCGGGTTGGCGGCGACGCTGCTCATCCGACCGGCACCGCCTTTGGCTCCGCTCCGCCGGCGCCATCAGCCGCGCCGCTGCCTTCGGTGAGCCTGAAGAAAAGATCCTCGAGCGTGGCCAGCTCCGGTGTCAGCGCGAAGATGGCGACGCCCGCACCGCCCAGCGCCAGTGACAGCTCGCCCACGTGGTGCTCGTCGGCCTGCAGGTTGAGGCCGTGCTCGCTGCGCGAGACGTGCTCGACCCCGCTCTGCGCCTGTGCGAGCTGGAGTGCGCGCGTGTCGTCGCTGGTGCGCAGCCGGTAGCTGGCGCCGCCCTGGCGGCGCAGATCGGACAGCGCTCCCTCGTAGACGACCCGTCCGGACTCGACGATTGCGACGCGGTCGCATAGTTCCTGCACCTCGGGCAGCTGGTGGCTCGAGAGCAGCACCGTGATCTGTTCGTCTGCGAGACGGCGGATCAGCGCACGCATGTCGCGCATGCCTGCCGGGTCGAGGCCCGTGGCGGGCTCGTCGAGGATCAGCAGACGGGGCCTGCGCAACAGCGCAGCGGCGATCCCCAGGCGCTGGCGCATGCCGTGGGAGTAGCCGCCGACCTTGTGTCCGGCCCGCGGGGAGAGCTCCACGACGTCGAGTACCTCGTCGATGCGCGATGCAGCGTCGTTACCATCGAGGGCGGCGAGCAGCTGTAGGTTCTTACGCGCGGTCAGGTAGGGGTAGAAGCGGGGCGCCTCGACAAAGCCGGCCACCCCCTCGAGAGCACGTGCGCCATGACGCATGGGGTCGCGCCCAAACAGCTCCACCGTGCCCTCAGTGGGCGTGATCAGCCCGAGCGCCATGCGCAGCGTGGTGGTCTTGCCGGCGCCGTTGGGGCCGAGGAAGCCATACACATCGCCGTGGCCGACGTTCAGGTCGATGTGGTCGACCGCCAAAACGTCCTTGTAGCGCTTGACGAGCCCGCGAGCCTTTACCGGCTGGGCTTCGTCGTCGCCCGTGGCGGCGTCCTCAGTCGCTCGCGTGCCAAGCACGCCACGCTCCTTGCGTCCTTGCCACGAACGACGATCCCCTCCGCCGTAGCGGCGGCTCATCCACTCAGAGGCCCCGTGCGACCGCTTCGATTGCGGCGGGTGTGACCGAGCCCGCGAGCAGGTAGCGCACGCCGGAGCGCTCGAACGTCAACAGCGTGCCCAGCGCGGTACGCAGCTCGCTGGCGGTGACGCCGTTGATCTTGACTTTGGGCAGCCCTTCAAGCGCTTCTGTCGGGCTCTTGGCGCCGGCCTTGGTCTTGCCTTCCACGATCGCGATCGTGGAAGGGCCGTGCCCCTGGGTCGTGAGCTTGGGCTTTTCCTGGGCGGCGGGCTTGTGTTCTTGGCTAGTGCCACCGGATGGCGGGACGATTTCCTCGAGCTTGGCGTTGGCGGGCGGGTTGACTTCGAACACCGAATCGGCCACTGGGCCATAGGAGATTTCCGTGGTGGCGAGTTCGATCACAGGGGTGGAGCTGGTGGAGGAGTAGACGGCGGCGCGCAGGGGCACTCCGTGGTTGGCATCGAATGACAGCTCCACGTCGCCGAACAGGCTCCCGCTTTCCTTGGGCGAGACACGCACCGTGTAGGCGGGTTGGCCGCCAACGTCGGTGGGGGTTGCGCCCGAAACGTCTGCGTGCTTGCTCAGGTGCGCGAGCGCTTCTTCGATCTTGGTGACGCTGGGAAGTTCGTGCTGGTCGTTCATTGGGGTGCTGGAGCTCGAGCTCCCTTCATCTTTGGGCGTGTAGCGGTAGAGCGCGTTGGTCGCGGCGTCGTAGATCGAGATCGTGTGTCCGTCGTAGAGGATCTGGGTGTCGCCCTGTTGTGATTGCAGCTCCAGTCGCAGGCGGCCGTCCTTGGCGACCCACAGCCGCCCGGAGCCACCGGTGATGAGTGGGTTGGACGTCAGTTCGCTTGCGTGTCCGCCACTGGCCAGGCTGGCGCCTTCCAGGAGATTGTCGGTCAGCGTGATGCTGGCACTGGCGCCTTCGAGCTGGCCTGCGCCGAGCGCGTCGTGGATCGCCTGCGCGAGTGTCTTGGGCGGCGGCGTGGCCCCAGAGCCGAGCGCGAACGCGATCGCGGTGGCGGACACGCCGATCGCGACCACCAGCGCGCACAGAAGCAGCAGGCGCGAGAGCGGTAGGCGACGGAGAAGATTCACGACTGCATCCACGTCCTTTGGGGTTGCTGGACAGGATCGCTGGACTATCTGAAGGGTAGCGGCCGGGCTTTGCCGCGCCTAAAGGTGCGTTCCGAGGCGTCACCCGATATCTTCCCGGCCTCATGCTCATCGCGTTCATCATCTTCTGGATCGTCATCGCCCTGGCGGTCTTCTTCGTGGCCATCCGCGGCGGCTCCCGCGGCGCGGCGGAATCGGCGGGGTCGGAATCGAGGCTCGCGCAGCGCGCGGTCACGATCGTGATCATCCTCGTCTGTGCCGCGGGCCTGGCGATACCGGCGCTGGTGCTTGCCTCAAACGCGGAACACAAGGCGAGCGCGGCCGTCGGCGGAGTGCATCTGAACGGCCAGGAGCAGAAGGGGCGTGAACTGTTCGCGCACACCTGTGTCGTCTGCCACACGCTCGCGGCGGTCAGGTCCGTGGGACAGATTGGCCCCAACCTGGACATCCGCGTCGGCGACGACATCCCCACGGTGCAAGGCCGCAAGGCGTTGGTGCTCAGCGCGATCACCGAAGGACGAGCGCGCGGCCTGGGCAACATGCCCGCGGGGCTGTACGTCGGCAAGGAAGCTGAAGAGGTGGCAGCGTTTGTAGCTGCAGTAGCCGGCCACTGAGCCGTCCGACGGCACTTTCGCGTCGGTTTAGCCATTAGTCGATAGCGCTAGGCGTCTGCCATCAGCTAGGGTCCCGGCGATGCCGGACCAGCCGAAGACCGCGGATGAGGTGAAGGCGTTTGTCGCCGAGCGCGACATCCGCTTTATCCGCTTCTGGTTCACGGACATCCTGGGCCAGCTGAAGTCGTTCTCGATCAACGCGGCTGAGCTGGACGACGCATTCGAGGCGGGGATGGGCTTCGACGGTTCCTCGATCACTGGGTTCAACGCGATCGAGGAGTCGGACATGATCGCGATGCCCGACCCGAGCACGTTTGCGGTGCTGCCGTGGCGTCCGGAGGAGCAGGGCGTGGGGCGGATGTTCTGTGACGTGATCACGCCCGAGAAAACGCCGTATGAGGGCGACCCTCGCCATGTGCTGCGCCGCGCGGTACAGCGTGCGAAGGACATGGGCTTCGACACCTTCAACGTTGGTCCCGAGCTCGAGTACTTCCTGTTCAAAGACTCGCGGTCCACAGAAGTACTGGACGAAGGCGGCTACTTCGACCTGACGACGCTGGACGCGGGTTCAGACGTGCGCCGCGAGACGGTGCTGGCGCTGGAGCAGCTGGGGATCCACGTGGAGTACACGCACCACGAGGTGGGCCCGTCCCAGCACGAGATCGACATGCGCTATGCGGACGCGATGAAGATGGCGGATGACTGCATGACCTACCGCATCACGGTGAAGGAGTACGCGATGAAGTACGGCTGGCATGCGACGTTCATGCCGAAGCCGCTGTTCGGCGAGAACGGCTCGGGCATGCACACGCACCAGTCGTTGTTCCAGGAAGGGAAAAACGCGTTCTATGACCCGGACGACCAGTATTTCCTGTCAGACGTGGGCAAGGCGTTCATCGCCGGTCAGCTCAAGCATGCGCGCGAGATCTGCTCGATCTTCGCCCAATGGGTCAACTCCTACAAGCGCCTTGTCCCAGGATTCGAGGCGCCGGTGTACGTGGCGTGGTCGCGACGCAATCGCTCGGCGCTGGTGCGGGTGCCGCTGTATCACCCGGGCACTGAGAAGGCCACGCGGATGGAGCTGCGTTGCCCGGACCCAGCTTGCAATCCGTATCTGACGTTCGCGGCGCTGTTGCAGGCGGGCTTGGAGGGGATCGAGAAGGGCTATGAGCTGCCGGAGCCGATGGAGAAGAACCTCTACCATCTGCCAGGCGAGGAACGCCGGCGGCTGGGGGTAGAGCAGCTGCCGGAGAGTCTCGGCGAGGCAATCGAGATCACGGCGGAGTCAGAGCTTGTGCTGCGCACCCTCGGCGAGCACATGTTCAACCGCTACGTGGAGATCAAGCGCCAGGAGTGGGATGACTACCGCGTGAACGTCACGCAATGGGAGCTCGACCGCTACTTGTCGATCCTGTAGGGGGCTCGCCGCCGGGAGCGATCGTCTGGCCGTGCACGCAGATCGCGTTGTGAAGATCGGCGGTCAGCTGGGCGACCTGACGCGTCAGTTCGGTGTTCTGTTGGAGCATCTGCGAGTGCTGCTCGGCTAGCGCCTTGTCGTCGGTGAGGATCCGTGCCTGGCTCGCCTCGTATTCGGTTGCGCGCTTGGCCTCAGCCTCGCGGTGGGCCTGGAAGATGGTGTCGCGCGCCTTGTCGCGGTCGGCCTGGCGGGTCTGCGCGAGCAGGATCAGCGGCGCGGCGTAAGCGGCCTGCAGGGAGAAGGCAAGATTGAGCGCGATGAACGGGTACTTGTCCCACGCGATCGCATTGGTGATGGCGAGCGCGTTGAGCAGGATCCACAGCGCGACCAATGCGGTCTGGCTGAGAATGAAGGTTGGCGTTCCGAAGAAGCGTGCGAAGCGCTCAGCCTGGACGCCGAAGGTGTCGCCGCCAAAGGGACGGTGACGATCGGCCGGCAGTTGGCTGGTGGTCGACTCTGCATTGGTGGCCATGGGGCACGCATTCGGCTCTGGCGACAGATGTCCTGCCGCGTCGCTTGGTGGTGCGCGAAGTGCGGGGCGCGCTCAGCGTTTGCTGGGCACGGCGCAGGCAATTGGCCGGGCAGGCGCCAGATGCCAGTGCAGCGCCTGGAGCATGTGTCCGAAGGCGCTGGGATGGCGCGGCGCGATCTCCGCTACGAGCGCAAGCGCGCCGAGGGCATGGCGCGCATACTCATCGCTGCCGGTGAGCTGGGCCAGGCGCAGCAGGCCGACGGTGGCGCTCGAGGAGCCCGAGGGGATGGGGGAGTCGTCGAGGTCCTTGCGCCTGACGATCAGCGCTTCGCCATCTGAGGCGGTCGAGAAGAAACCGCCCTTGTCGGGGTCGGCGAAGCTCGCGATGATCTCATCGGCGAGCGCGTTGGCCTGGTCGAACCAGCTCTCTTCGCAGGTGGCTTCGAAGAGGGCGATCAGCGCCTCCAGGAGGAAGGCGTGGTCCTCGAGATAGGCATCGATCTTGGCCTGGCCGTGGTTGTAGGTGCGCAGCAGGCGGCCCCGATGATCGCGCATCTGGGTTTGCAGGAACTCCGCGCACGCGACCGCCGCGTTGAGATAGCGTGGCTGGCCGAGCGCCGCGCCGGCCTCCGCAAGCGCGGTGATCATCAGCGCGTTCCAGCTCGTCAGGCGCTTGTCGTCCAGCGCGGGACGTACCCGCTGTTCGCGGGCTGCCAGTAGACGCTCGCGAATCTCCCGTCCAGCTGCCGGCTTGTCCCCGCTCCCGCGATCGCTCAGCACATTCAGGCCCGGCTCGGGATGGTGAGGATCCTCGAAGTTCCCGTGCTCGGTGACGCCCAGCCATCTGCTTACTGCGTCTGCGTCCTCGCCTAGAGCCTCTCTCAGCTCCGCGACGCTCCAAACGTAGAAGCGTCCCTCGACACCCTCGGAGTCGGCGTCGAGCGCGCTGTAGAAGCCACCCTCGGGGCCGCGCATCTCGCGCAGGACCCACTCCAGGGTGTCGATGCAGACGTCTCGCAGACGCGTGTCGCCTGACGCCTGCCAGCCGTGCAGATATGTGCGCGCGAGCAGGGCGTTGTCATAGAGCATCTTCTCGAAGTGGGGCACTGTCCAAGTGGCGTCGACGCTGTAGCGGGCGAAGCCGCCGCCGATCTGATCGTGGATACCCCCAGCGGCCATCGCATGCAGCGTCGTGAGCGCCATCGTGCGCCCAGCCTCGCCCAGCAGCAGGAACTCGAGCACGGGAGCCTGCGGGAACTTCGGCGCCTGGCCGAAGCCGCCGTTACGCGCGTCGAAGCTCTTGCTCAGCGTCGTCACCGCCCGGTCGAGAGCACTCTGCTGCAGCGGCTCGTCGGAGGGCGTGAGCGCCCCGCCGCCGGATAGACGCTCGCGCAGGCGCTCGCCGCCGGCGCGGATCTCCTGACGGTTCTGCTCCCAGGACTCGGCGATTGCCTGCAGCACTTGTGTCCACGCGGGCATGCCGTGGCGAGCGTCGGGCGGGAAGTAAGTGCCGCCGTAAAATGGAAGTTGCTCGGGCGTGAGGAACACGTTGAGCGGCCAGCCGCCGTGCCCAGTCATACCCTGGACGGCCTCCATGTAGATGGCGTCGATGTCCGGACGCTCCTCGCGGTCGACCTTGACGCATACGAAGCTTTCGTTCATTAGCCCCGCCGTCTTTGAGTCCTCGAAGGACTCGCGCTCCATTACGTGACACCAGTGGCAGGCGGAGTAGCCGATTGACACCAGCAGCGGCTTGTCCTCGGCCTGCGCGCGGGCGAGCGCCTCGGGACCCCACGGTAGCCAGTCGACAGGGTTTGACGCGTGTTGGCGTAGGTAAGGCGAGGTCTCCTGCGCTAGCGCGTTGGGCACCCGCTCAGGGTAGCCGCGACGAGCATCGGCTCCCTCGTTTTGCGTCTACGGAGCGGATGTCGTCCAGCGGTTAGCTAGGAGATGCTCGACGGCGGTGAGCGAGGGCCATTCAGTCGGTCCC
>DATHLT010000192.1:0-13118 GCA_035487855.1 Solirubrobacteraceae bacterium | reverse complement strand
CGCGGTTGCCCCCCTCGCGCTTGGCCTCATACAGCGCGGCGTCGGCCTCTGCGCGCAGCGTGTCGGCCTGCTGTCCGGGACGCAACGCGCTCACACCGATGCTGACCTTGATGCCGGCGTCCTGCAGGGCGCCGGCGAGTCGCCGCGCGATGACCCTGGCGCCGTCGGCATCAGTGTGCGTCAGCGACAACGCGAACTCGTCGCCCCCGATTCTGTACGGGCGATCTCCGGGCCTTGCCTCGCGCAGGACCTGCGCCACGCGCTGTAGTACCGCGTCGCCGTGCGGATGCCCATGGCGGTCGTTGATGAGCTTGAAGTCATCGACGTCCAGTAGCGCCAGCGCGAACTGGTCGTCGTATCGCGCGGCAGAGGCAACGGCGCGCGGGAACTCGTCCTGGAAGGCCCGGTGATTCGGAAGGTCGGTGAGCCCATCGCGGGTCGCTCGCTGCAGGACCATCCGATGGTCGCGCATCAGCCGCCGCCCGCCGAGGAGATAGAAGACTGCACCACCGCCGATCAGGGTGAACAGAGCGATGAGAGCGAGTACCTTCCGCAGTTCCGTCAGCTGCGCGTCGTAGGTGTGGTGGTCATAGGTCGCCTCGTAGGCGTAGCGGCCGCTTGGAAGCTCGACTGGGACGATGAACTCGAAGTCGCTGCTGTCCTTGCCGCGACCGCCCTCGCGTCCGGCGTATGAGCTGCCGTGCTCCAACGCGGCGTTGATGCGAGCGTCGGCTTCTCTCCTGCCCACCAGGGCACGATTGCCCGCAGCTCTGATCACGTGCTGCTGATCGATCAGCGAGACCGCCAACGTACCGGGACGCCGTTCGAAACCTTCGAGCAGACGCTCGATATCGCCGATCCCATCGGCTGCGCTCGTCGCCCGGCTGCCCTCGAGTTCAAACGCCCTCGCGTCCGCCTGCTGTCCTTCCGCGTAGTCGCCGATCAACTGGTGCGCCATGCTCCGTTCGAGCAGCACGTAGCCCGTGACGCCAGTCAGCGCGAACGTGAGGGCGACGGTCGCGAGCAAGCGCATGCCGAAAGCGAACGCCGAGCCGTCTTCGCCGATGAGACGGCGCGCGGGCAGCCATCGATGCGCACGAAGCTTGCGCACACCGCTCAGCATCGACGGCTCCGGGGGCGTCATCGGCAGCATCTGTCCCATAGCTGACTACTCGACAGAGCGACCCAAGAACATAAGCCCGAACAACGCGATAGATCAAAAATACTGACTTTTGCCCGATCCGCGGTCGGCGTTGCCAGCGGTGCTGGTTAGTGGACAGGCGCTCCAGTGGCGCGCATTCAATAAGCTCCGACCCATGAAGATCGAGGGCAGCGGAGCACTGGTATCGGGTGGCGCGTCGGGCCTGGGCGAGGCGACGGTCCGTGCGCTGCATACACGTGGCGCGATCGTGACGATCGCGGATGTGAACGCGGAGAAGGGCCAGGCGCTGGCGGACGAGCTGGGACTGGAGTTCGTCAGCTGCGACGTGCGCGAGGAGGAGCAGGTGCAGGCAGCTGTCGAGCTGGCCGCGAAGATCGACGGCGGCCTGCGCATCGCGGTGTCGTGTGCTGGCACGGGCTGGGCGCAGAAGGTGGCGAGCTCGAAGGGGCCCCACCCGCTGATGCCGTTTGAGATCATCATCTCGATCAATCTGATCGGCACGTTCAACCTGCTGCGGTTCGCCTCGAACGCGATGATCGCCAGCGAGCCGTTGGAGGACGGCGAACGCGGCGTGTGCGTGCACACGGCCTCAGTGGCGGCGTTCGACGGCCAGGTCGGTCAGATCGCCTACTCGGCATCGAAGGGCGGTGTCGTGGCGATGACGCTGCCGGCAGCCCGTGATCTCGCGCAGTACGGGATTCGCGTGAACACGATTGCACCGGGCCTGTTCGACACGCCGCTGCTAGCGGCGCTGCCGGAAGAGGCACGCCAGAAACTGGGCGCGGGCGTGCCGTTCCCTGCGCGTCTGGGTCTGCCGGCGGAGTACGCACAGCTGGCGTGCCAGCTCGTGGAGAACCGCATGCTCAACGGCGAGACGATCCGTCTCGACGGCGCGCTGCGGATGCCACCGCGGTAGCGCCCGCAATGGGCACGCCGCTCAGATGAGCACGCCGACGTGGTCTTGCGCCGCGGGTCGCACCTCGCCGCCATGACCGTCCCCGACTTCTTCATTGTGGGCTCGCCGAAGACGGGCACCACGGCGCTTTACGAAATGCTGAAGACGCATCCGCAGGTGTTCATGCCGAGGATCAAGGAGCCGCGCTTTCTGGGGAGCGATCTGCGCCCACGCCAGGGGCATGAGCAGGCAGTGCGCGAGCAGGGCTACCCGAAGACGATGGCCGAGTACGTGGCGCTGTTCGAGGGCGCGCAGCCGGGGCAGCACGCGGGCGAGGCCACGCCCACGTACCTCTGGTCGAAGAGCGCGCCAGACGCGATCGCCGACCTGCAGCCGGATGCCCGCATCATCGCCATCCTGCGCGAGCCGGCGAGTTTCCTGCGCTCGCTGCACCTGTCGTTCATTCTCGGCCACAACGAGGGCGAGCGCGATCTGCGCAAGGCCATGTCCCTCGAGGATGCGCGGCGGGCGGGCAAGCAAATTCCGCGCAGCTCGCATCGACCGCAGCTGCTTCAGTATTCAGAGCACGTGCGCTACGTGGAGCAGCTGAGCCGCTACCAAGCCCGCTTCTCGCAGGATCAGATCCTGGTGTTGATCTACGACGACTTTCGCCGCGACAACGAGGGGACACTGCGCCGGGTTCTCGATTTCATCGGCGTCGACGCCACCGCCCCGGTCGACGTCAAGCAGGCGAACGTGACCAGACAGACGGTGCGCTCGCAGCGAGCTGCACAGGTGATCAAAACGGTCTCCCGCGGCAGCGGTCCAGTCGCACGATCGACGAAGGCCGCAACCCGCGCGCTGACGACGAGATCGATGCGCGCGGGCATGCTTCAGATCATCAAGAACCGATTCGTAAAGGCCGAGGTACCGCCGTCTGATGAGCAGTTCATGCTGGAGCTGCGCCGGCGCTTCAAGCCCGAGGTGGTCGCGCTGAGCGACCACCTCGGTCGCGATCTCGTGAGCCTGTGGGGCTACGACAAGCTCGATTGAGCCGGCTCGCCGCGCCCCGCAATAATCGCTACAAGCGTTCGACTAGCATTGCCATGCCCATACCGCCGGCGACGCACATCGACTCGATGCCGAAGGTCCCGTCGAGTGTCTCCAGGTCGTTGAGCAGCGTCGTCATGATGCGCGCGCCGGTCATGCCGAAGGGGTGACCGAGGGCGATGGCGCCACCGAACGGGTTGAGCTTCTCGTCGGAGATCTTCAGGTCCTCTTTGCACGGCACGATCTGCGCGGCGAACGCCTCGTTGATCTCGACAACGTCGATGTCGTCGATTGTCATGCCCGTGTTCTTCAGCAGCTGCTCGATCGCCGGGATCGGCCCCAAACCCATGATCTCGGGACGGATCGCCACGACCGTCGAGGCGATGATGCGGGCTTTTGGCGCCATCCCGAGCTCGCGGACGCGCTCGTCGGACATGATCAGCAGCGCCGCGGCGCCGTCGTTCAGCGGGCAGGCGTTGCCTGCCGTCACGGTGCCGTCGGGCCTGAATGCGGGCGGCAGTGCGGCGAGCTTCTCGATTGTCGTGCCTGGGCGCGGGCCGTCGTCCTTGGTCACGACCTGCTCTGGCACCTCGACCTCGTTGCCTTCCCGGTCGGTGGTCGTGTGCGCGGGAGCGGTGACCGGCACGATCTCTTTGTCGAAGTGGCCCGATTCCTGTGCCTGCACGGCGCGGTCCTGCGAGATCACCGCCCACTCGTCCTGCGCCTCGCGTGAGACTTTGCAGCGGTCGGCGACGTTCTCGGCGGTGAGGCCCATGGGGATGTAGACGTTGTAGAGCGAGCTCTCGGAGCCATCGAGCATTTTGTTGAACTCGAACGGCGCGCCTTCGCCGCCGCGCGAGACGGCCTCGACGCCGGCGGCGATGTAGGTGTCGCCCTCGCCTGCCTTGATCGCGTGGAAGGCCATCCGGGCGGTCTGCAGCGAGGACGCGCAGAAGCGGTTAACGGTTGTGCCAGGCACATGGTGGTCGATGCCCGCGATCAGCGTGGCGTTGCGGGCGACGTTGTAGCCGGCCTCGCCGGTGTTAGCAGCGTTGCCCATCATCACGTCGACGATCGACTTCGGGTCGAGCATCGGGTTGCGCTCGACGATCGCGCGCAGCGGCACCGCGGCGAGGTCGTCAGCGCGGACCGATTTGAGCGATCCCTTGACAGCGCGCCCGATGGGCGTGCGGACGGCGTCGACGATCACTGCTTCGGGCATGTGTGACTCTCTCCTTGGTAGGTTGAGCGCCGGTAGTTGGGGGCGCCAGCAGATTGCTGGCAGGCGGCGCGTGCAGATGCGATGCAATCGTATGCGATCGGCGCGCTCAGCTATGTGATCTTCGCCACTTAGAGCCTCGGAGGCTGCGCAGGCCGCTGCGAAAGCGGGTGCCATCGAGGACTGACGCGAGGGCCAGCTCGAGGACACCGCGCAAGCGATGGCCGTTGATCATGTCGGTTGCTCCGGCTCGGTAGTAGTACATCCCCCATACCCGCTTTCTGCGGATCAGGCGGATCCGCGCAGAGGCGGACGCCTCCTGGGCTGCGAAATCCTCTCTACTTAGAGGCTCCTGGCCCTGAGCGCGCCGGCGCTGGTTGGCCCACAGGCGGGTGACATTGCGGTGGCGCTCCCAGAAGCGCTCGAGCTGCATCGAGCCGGCACGCTTACGGTAGTAGACGAGCTGCTCGGGCAGGTTCATGACAACGCCAAGCTCGGCCATGCGACAGAACATGTCGAACTCATTGGCGGCGCCGTACTCGGCGGTGGTGTAACCGCCGACGGCGTTGTAGTCGGCGCGGGAGAAGAGGATTGAAGAGTGGATCAGGAAGAACAGGCCGCCGCGTGCCCTGACGGCGTTGTAATCCTCCAAGCTTGCGGGTCCCATTATGGCCGGCGAGATGATCTTCTTGGCGTCGTTGACGTTGTAGCCGTGGGTGCCAAGCAGTGCGATGCGGGTGTCACCAGTCCACTCGCGGATGAAGTTGATCTGGCGCTCGAGCTTGGTGGGAGCCCAAATGTCGTCGGAGTCGCAGATGGCAATCCACTCCCCCGTGGCGGCGGCGATGCCGGCGTTGCGTGCGGCCGCATCGCCACCGTTGGACACGCGGCGGACGTAGCGAATCGGGACACCGCCCGGATGGTGCTCGGCGAATTGGCTTACGAAGCCCTCGACATCTTCCGGGGAGGCATCGTCGGAGACGACGATCTCAGCGGGCGTCAGCGTCTGCTCGAGGATCGAGCTGAGCGCGTCGCCGATACGCCCGAGATCGTTATACGTGGGTACGACGACCGAGACCTGGTCAGCTGAGATCGTCATAGCCCCAGAGCGTGACGAGGTCGCGCCCGAGATGTTCACTCAGTGAGATCACCTCGGGTTTGAAGCGGCGGCGCAGCTCGAGCATCAGCTGCTCATCGGGTGCGCTGGGGGCGGTGAAGAGCATTCGATTTCTGATCTCGATAGCCCGCTGGCGGCTGATCAGGTGTGGCCCAACAGTCTTTGCGAGACCCTGTACGGCCCGTGGCAGCGGACCGTCGCGGGAGGCAACCGCGTGGATGAGTGAGTGCATGCGCTGCGAGCGCACGCGCACAGTGGGGTTGGATTCTTTGACGTTGAGCGGGTAGGTGTCGTCCACTGCGAGGAATCGCTGCACCTTGCGCACGATCGCCTCGTTGTCGTTGCGGTAGTCGTCATACACGAGCACGAGCATCTGCTCGGGACCGAACAGTGTCTGGTAGCGCAGCAGCTGCTCGACGTAGCGGACGTAGTCTGAGTAGAGCGTGCCTCCAGGCCCCCAGAAGGCGTGCTCGGGAAGGTTCTTGCCTTCGCGCCTTGAGTCCTCGAGGGCAAGCGCCTTGCGCATGTCGGTCTCTGGCTCGATGTAGATCTGCACGAACTGCAGGTGCAGTGAGCGCAGGAAGCTCGAGGGCTCGCGCAGGATGGCGATGATGCGCGCCTGCGGCTGCACTGCGGCGATCCGCTGAGCGGCGGTGCGCGACCACAGATACGGCGCCGATGCCTCTCCTGTGCGCTGCTCGGCCGAAGCAGGCTCGAACAGCGTCAGGTACTCGTCGAGCGTGTCTGGCGTCCGCCCGAAGCTGCGTGGTCTGGCGGCCGGTGGGTGCAGCTCATCGGCAAAGTAGTACGGCTCCTTGTTGGGGGGCGCGTAGATCTGCGGGTGCCCCTTGAGCATGTCCCACAGTGCGGTTGTACCGCACTTGGGATGACCGACGATGAAGAAGTCGGGGAGCCGCCTGGAGCCGCTGGCTTGTGCTTGTGCATCCATGCCGGCTATATGCTGTCATAGCCCCAAAGAGCCACCAAATCGCGCCCGAGATATTCACTGGCTGCTTGCACTTCGAGCTTGAAGCGGCGGCGCAGCTCGAGCATCAGCTGCTGATCCGGCGGCGGCGTGTCGATGTAGCGAATTCGCCTGGCGAGATCCGTGCGGGTGGCGCTGCTGCGTAGCGGCTGCGGCGTGAGCGCAGTGAGTCCCTTTGCGAGCGTCGTGCCAGGTGCAGTGCGACGCGCCATGGCAGACGCGCGCATCGCCTGGTCGAGCCACACGTAACGGGGAGTGCGCAGCGTGTCGAGCTCCACCGGCACGACCGGCAGCGTGTCGTCGACGTCGAGAAAGCGCAGTACCTGGCGGACAGTCCCCTCGTTGTCGGCACGGAAATCGTCGTAGATCAGCACGAGCACCTGCTCGGGCGGGAATACCGCGTGATAGCGGCGCAGCTGCTCGACGTAGCGGATCAGCTCGGAGTACATCAGCACCTGGGGGAACTGGGACAGGCGCGGGATGTGCTTGCCTTCGCGCCTTGCGTCCTCCAAGGCGAGCGCCCTAGCGAAGTCCTTCTCTGTCTCGTCGTAGTTGCGCACGGCCTGCAGATGCACCGAGCGCAACAAGCTCGCGGGCTCGCGCAGAATGGCGATGATCCGCGCGTCCGGTTGCACTGCTGCGATGTTCTCGGCGGCGAGCATGGAGCGCAGGTAGGTGGGAGTGGCCTCGCCGATCAGCTGGTCTGCGCGTGCGCCTTTGAACAGCGATTGATAGCCCGCAAGCGTGGTGGGGTGTTGGCGCATGCTCGACGCGGGGCGCCAGTAGCGGGTGCGCCGGTCGGGGGCGAAGTAGCGCGGCTCCTTCACCGGCATGTGGATCTGCGGGTGACGAACGAGCATCTGGTGGAGTGCTGTGGTGCCGCACTTGCCGTGGCCGACGATGAAGAAGTCGGGGAGCCTCACAGGTCGAGCCGGCTGACGCCGAGCTCGTCGAAGCCGACGTGGTGGGCGAGCTCGTGGCGCACTGTGCGGGTCACCTGATCGCGCAGCAGATCGGGATCGTGGCCGAAGTCGCGGCGCAGCGTGTCGCGGAAGATGACGATGCGATCGTGGCTGTTGTCACGCGTGGCGCCGTCTCCCTGGTAAAGGCCGTAGGCGCCGCGCCGGCGGCCTCCGTCGGAGATCACCACGGCGACGTGGGCGAGCGCGTTGCGAAGCAAATCGGGTAGATCGTCGAGCGCATCGCGGACGAGCTCCTCGAAGTCGCTGTCGTTGAGCGGATCGAGCTCCATGAAGTCGTTTTCGTCGGGATCGACCACCAGCCCTTCGCTGGCGAGCCGCTCGGAGTAACGCACGATCTCTTCGAACTCATCCTCTGACTCGGGGTCGTGCCAGCCGGCCATGCGGACGGCGACGAACGCGACGCTGCCCATCAGCGCGGCGGCGACGATGACGCCGAGCGCTACGTCCTCGAGTGCGCGAACGACGCCGATCGAGCTGAAGCCCTGACCGACGACGAGCACCACGAGACCGACAGACATGGCGATGAGCGCTGCCACGCCGACGCGTCGAAATTGAGACGGTCGGGGAGGCTGGGGCTCGCGCATCGCCATGAGATCGGGGGCCCCACTCTTATTTCAGCGTGCGGGCGATGACGAGACGCTGGATCTCGTTGGTGCCCTCGTATATCTGGGTGATCTTGGCGTCTCGCATCATGCGCTCCACTGGGTACTCCTTGACGTAACCGTAGCCGCCGAGGACCTGCACGGCCTCGATCGTCACGGCCATGGCGGTGTCCGAGCAGAAGACCTTGGCCATGGATGAGTACTTGGCGCGCGTAGGATGGCCCTGATCGGCCATCGCACACGCCTTGTAGAGCAGCTCGCGAGCTGCGGCCGTGCGTGTTTCCATATCGGCGAGCTTGAACCCGATTCCCTGGAACTCGTTGATGGGCTTTCCGAACTGCTGGCGTTCGCGGGCGTAGCCGACGGCGTAGTCAGTGGCGCCTTGAGCGATGCCGACGGCTTGCGCGGCGGCGCCGAGGCGGGTGCGCTCGAGCGTGCCAAGCGCGACCGACAGCCCCTTGCCGACCTCGCCGATGATGTTCTCCGATGGCACACGCACGTCCTCGAAGATCGGCTGACCGGTGGGTGAGGCGCGGATGCCGAGCTTGTGCTCGAGCTTGCCGACGCTGAAGCCGGGCCGATCGGCCTCGACGACGAACGCGGTCATACGCCGGTTCTCGCGGTCGGTGACAGCAAAACAGATGTAGAAATCGGCAATGCCGAGGTTGGAGATCCAGTTCTTGGTGCCGTTGATGACCCACTCATCGCCGTCCTGGACCGCTGTGGTTTTCATGCCTGCGGGGTCGGAACCGGCCTCGGGCTCGGACAGCGCGAAAGCGGGCGAGAACTCGCCGCTGGCGCACTTGGGCAGGAAGCGCTGCTTGAGCTCGTCGGAGCCGAACAGCTGGATGGGCAGTGTGCCCAGCTCTTGGATCATCAGGATCAGCGCGCACGAGGCGTCGACCTTGGCAATCTCCTCGACTGCCATGTTGAGCATCAGCGTGCCGGTGCCGGTGCCGCCGTACTCAATGGGGAACGGCAGTCCAAGGATGTCCTGCTCGCCGAGCACTTTGCGGATGTCCCAGGGGTACTCGGCCTGCTCGTCGATCTCAGCTGCGCGCGGTGCGATCTTCTCGCGCGCGATCTGCCCGATGGTCTCGCAGAAGTCGAGGTGCTCCTGCGGGATTGTGTAAACGTCGCTGACTAGCTCCATACCGGTGATCCTAGTGATGGATGAGTTGTTTCGCGCAGCGCGGTGCACAGGGTCGCTGGGATGGTGAGCAGGCCAGGGCAAGCCGGCGGTCGCGTTCGCGTGGCGCGCGGACGCTAGGCTCAAGTGCATGAGCGCACAAGACAGCGCAGCCGTGATCGAGGTGGAGCCCGAGAGGGTCGCCCGCTGGATGACGGAGAGCCCGTCGGCGCAGGTAATCGACGTGCGCGAGCCATACGAGCGCGAGGCGGGGCATATCGCGGGCTCGCGCCACATCGAGCTCGTGAAGCTGTCGGCACAGGCGGACACGATCGAGCGCGAGCGGCCGGTGATCTTCTATTGCCGCGTCGGATCGCGCTCGGCGATGGCCGCGAAGGCTCTGCGCGGTGCAGGCTTCGAGGCCTACTCGATGGCTGGCGGACTCGTGCGCTGGGACAGGGAGGGTCGAGCGCTGTCGCCGGAGGGCGGCGAGGTCGCCGGCCACTGAGCACACGGTGGATTCAGGCCAAAGCTAACGACAGAGGAGACGAGATGGAGACTTCGACTGACTATCCGGGAGTGACGACGGGCGAGGGCTACGCGGTCGGGCGGCTCGAGGATCTCGGCGATGGGCCCGGCTTCAGGAAGGTCCGCAAGGGCTTGGGTGTGACGGCGTTCGGGGTCAACGCGATCGTGCTGCCGCCGGGCATCGAAACAGGGTTCCACTACCACGACCTGCAGGAGGAGCTTTACTTCGTGCACCGCGGCACGATCGAGATGGAGTTCGGCGACGGCTCGGTACAGCGTCTGGGCGAGGGCGGCATGGCGCGCGTGGACGCAGCGACGGTGCGCAAGATCCGCAATGTTGGTGACGTAGACGCGGTGTATCTGTGCGCGGGTGGCAAGGACGGCTACATCGGACGCGATGGCCGTGTACGCCCGGGTGAGGAGGAGCGAGTGAAGGCGATGCACGATCTCACTGGAGGGCAGTCGGCGTGAGCTGTCGCCCGGCTGCGTGCAGTTGAGCGACGCCGAGGGTCCGAACGCCGCGCGGGGCCGGCGGCGGGAGCTGCGAGTCAACGATGAGCTCGCGATCCGCGTCAACGAGATTACGTTGCGGACGAGTCGCTCGTCTGGGCCTGGCGGCCAACACGCCAACGTGACAGCCTCGCGCGTGGAAGCGATCTTCGACGTGCCCGCCTCGCAGTCGCTGAGTGAGACACAGCGCGCGCGTGTGCTGGCGCGTGCGGGACCGCGCATAGTGGCGGTTGCGCAGGACGAGCGCTCACAGACACGTAACCGCGAACTGGCGCTCGAGCGACTCGCGGAGCGCATTGCGCTGGCACTGGTAGTTCCCCGAAATCGGCGCGCGACGAGGCCAAGCAACGCGGCGCGCGCCCGGCGACTCGCGGACAAGCGCAGAGCCGCACAGCGCAAGCTGGAGCGCAAACCACCGCCGACAGGTGATGACTGACGGGTTGGATGGTGGATCAAGCAGATCGCCTGAAGGACATGGCGGCATAACGGTATATCTCTCGCTATACCGCCTGGTACAGCACCCGCTGTACCGGTGATGGACGAGCTCAACCTCTTGGTCTAGGCGGCTGGCGTGCGGGCGCCTTCACGTTCGACGAGCAGCGCGAAGGTGGGACAGGCCCGCGCGGCCCGCCGGGCGTGCTCCAGCTCCCAGCCGTGCACAGGCATGCCATCGACGATGGGATAGCCCCACTCATCGAGCGTGACTCGCTCTGGCAGCAGCTCGGCACACATTCCGTGCGCCTCGCAGGTAATCGGGTTGACGCGCACGCGATGGCTCATGCGGCTCTCCCTCGCGAGGCTCCCCCTCGTGAGGCTCGATCGCTGACTTCACGATCGGGCAGCGGCAGCTCCGGCGGACGTGAGCAGCTTTCGCACGCGCCGTGGCGGGTGTGGTCGGTAAAGTCCGCCTGGAACGCTTCCAGCGCGCTGAGGACCAGGTTGACCGCCCCGTCTGGATGTCCACAGGCGCCGCGGCGGGCGGTGAGCGAGGCGAGATGTTCGATTCGCCGCATAACGCTTGCCTCAGCACCATTGAGGGCGAGCTGTTCGAGCGTGCCGGCAAGGCTATCGAGGCCATTAATGCAAGGACCACACTGGCGCACGCTCTGACCAGCCATCCAGCGAGCGACACGAGCGGTTTCAGCGACGGGGCAGGCACTATCGGAGAGCAGCAGCACTACTCCGGCGCCGAGCGAGGCACCGTGAGCGGCGAGGTGTTCCTTGGAAAGCGCCACACCGCCGAGCCACTCGCGACTGACCCATGCGCCGGCATAACCACCCAATAGCGCACCGCGCACCCCTGCGGTGGTGCCGCCGGCCGCGTCGATCAGCGATGCCAACGAGGCGCCGTGCTCGATCTCGTATACGCCAGGGTCGGCAACTGGCCCAGACAAGGTGACGAGCGCAGACCCAGGCTGGGTGGGTGTGCCGAGCTGCCGAAACCAAGGCGCACCATGACGTGCAATCAGCGCGACGTGGGCGAGTGTCTCGACATTGTCTACCAGCGTAGGCCGGCGCCTCAGGCCCTGTTCGAACGGCAGCGGCGGTGTGAACGTGGGCTTGGCGGGGCCGCCATCCAGGTAGTTGACCAGCGCGGACTCCTGCCCAGCGACGTAGTGGCGGTGGATCGTTCGTAGCGCTAGCGTCGGCGAGCGTCCAGCGTCTGGGTCGGCGGCGCGTTCCTCGATCGCCTGGCCGAGGCTGTGGTGGCTTGCAGCGGGGGTCTCGCAGGCGCACACGATCACCTCATCGGCACCGACGGCTTCGGCTGCCGCGACGGCGCCGTCGAGCACGAGATGCGGTGCCATCTCCAACAAGGTGCGGTCCTTGAGGCTCGCCGGCTCGCCCTCAACACCATTCGCCACGACGATCGCGCGCCCACGCCCGCCGGCGACCGCACGCATCTTCGTCGCGGTGGGGAAGGCCGCGCCACCGTGGCCGAGCAGGCCCGAGCGCTCGATCTCATCAATCAGCGCGGCGGCGTGCTCGCGGTCACGACGCCGGCGTCCGCCGCGTAGAGGTAACAGCTGACCGTGAACCGCTAGGTGATCGGCGAGCGTCATCGCGCCGTGGGGATGCACGCCCGCGAGCAGTCGAGGTAGCACGGGCACTGCCTCAACTCGGGCTCGCTGGAGGGGCGCCTCGGTGATCGTGGAGTGCGTACCGCTCATGGCTTGCTCGTGGTTGCGCGAGTGTGGGAGTGATGCAGCAGCGACATGGGCGTGCCCGAGCGCCGTGCCCATTCTGCGCCCAGCGGCCCACTGGGAAGCCATATCACCAAGAACAGCGCAAACACGCCAGTCCCGCCGAGGGCGGCCCCGCGGATGCGGATGTTCTCGGGCCAGCCGCTGGCCACTCGCGCGAGCACCGCAGCCAACACCATCACCAGACAAATCGCGCTCAAGATCTGCAGCCAGACAGTGTTGGCGTCGCTGCCGGTGCCGAATCCGTGCAGCAGGGCAATCGGCCAGCTCGCGTATGTCAACCAGTGGATCGCGCGCCAGCTGGCATATCCCATCCGCGCTCGCAAGAGGCTCGTGATGATCACCGTGACGATCACGTCGAAGGCGACAGCGCCCAGCCCCAGCCAGAAGGGCCGGTAGGCGCTGACGAACGGCACGACGGCATCGACCAGCCCGATCGGGGCGAAGCTGTCGAGCACTGAGGTGAGGATGTGCACTACGAGGAACACCAGCGCGAGCAGTGCCGCGTTGCGGTGGATTGAGTCCACGATGAAACGTGGCCAACGGGGCGTGCTCCAGCGCTGGACGTCGAGCACGCCGAGCGCCACCGCTACGGACAGCAGCAGCATCGCCACGGCGCCGGTGGAGCGGGTCAGATACCAGTAGGTGCTCGGCCCAACAGCTGCCAGTGAGACGCTCATAGCTCGGCGCCTTCCTGTGGCCAGTCGGCAACCGCGGTGACGTTCCCGTCGAGG
>DATHLT010000191.1:0-18324 GCA_035487855.1 Solirubrobacteraceae bacterium | reverse complement strand
CTCCAAGACGTTCATCACCAACGGCATCAACGCCGACCTCGTGATCGCGGCCGTCAAGACCGACCCGTCAGAGCGCCACCGCGGCATCAGCCTGGTGGTGGTGGAGCGCGGCATGGACGGCTTCGAGCGCGGGCGCAACCTCGAGAAGATCGGCCAGCATGCGCAGGACACCGCCGAGCTGTCGTTCTCCGACGTGCACGTGCCCGTCGAGAACCTGCTCGGGCAAGAAGGCGAGGGCTTTCGCTATCTCGTCTCCAACCTGCCCCAGGAGCGCCTCGCGATCGCCGCCACCGCCGTAGCCGCCGCCGAGGCCGCGCTCGGCTGGACGCTCGGGTACGTGCGCGAGCGTCAAGCGTTCGGCCAACCGATCGGTTCCTTTCAGAACACGCGCTTCACACTCGCAGAGCTACACGGCGAAACGCAGATCGCGCGTGCGTTCGTGGATCAGTGCGCGCAGGCGCTCAACGCCGGCGAGCTGACACCCGAGGACGCCGCCACCGCCAAGTGGTGGTGCACCGATCTGCAGGGGCGCGTCGTCGACCGCTGCCTACAGCTGTTCGGCGGGTATGGATATATGCTCGAGTACCCGATCGCACGGGCGTTCGTGGATGCGCGCGTCACCAGGATCTACGGCGGCGCGAACGAGATCATGAAGGAGATCGTCGGGCGCTCGCTGGGGTTGTAACGACTACGCATCGGCTCTCACCGGCAAGTCCCAGTAGTCAGACGGAGCCGCTTGATAAGACTCCGCGGCCATGCCCACCCCACCTCTCAATGGCTCGCTCGAAAATTGGCCTGACCTAACTGCATCGTTCTCAAAAGCGGCGCTGCTGTGCGGCAATGGTCTCAGCATCAACGTATGGCCAGCGTTCGATTACGGATCCCTGTTCGATCACGCACACAACGGCGGGCTGACAGCGGACGATCTGGCGTTGTTCGGGGAGACTGAGAACTTCGAGCGGGTCCTGAGTGACCTCAACACAGCCATCCGTGTCAACGAGACTCTCAGTCAGCCGACTGGGCCGATCTACACGCGATACCGCAGTATTCAGCGCGGCCTGGGTCAGGCCGTCCGCGTGGTTCATCTGATCCGCAGCCAGGTCCCAGACGCAATGCTGCAGAATATCCGCGACGAGTTGCTTCATTACGAGTGGATCTTCAGCACTTCCTACGACCTGCTGCTGTACTGGGCTATGGGCTGCGGCGGCAGCTTTGCGCCGTTCGTCGACCACTTCCGTGGCGCCAAGCTCGAGTTCGACCCCGACCGCGCTGACGTCCATGTCGGTCAAGTCCCGGTGTATTTCCTCCACGGCGCGCTTCACCTCGTCGTGGGCGGATCGGGCGTCACCTGGAAGCTACGTCGTAGGGAGATTCAGAGCGTGCTCGACCAGTTCGGAGAGCCGATCGACGGCGACCCTCAAGCCCGCCCGCTGCTTGTCACCGAGGGAACCGCCCGCGACAAGCTCCGCGCCATCGACGGCAATGTCTACCTGGCCCATTCACTGCAGAAGCTTCGCTCCATCGAGCTCCCGGTCGTCGTATTCGGGAGCAGCCTGGGCGCACAGGACGATCATCTGGTGGACGCCATCAACGAGCATCCCGGCCGCGCGGTCGCTGTGTCGTTGCTCCCAGGGACGCGGCGAACCCTCGCCCAGCGGCAGGCGGACATCTACGCTCGCCTGGAGACAGACGAGCTGTGGTTCTTCAACGCCATGACGCACCCGCTGGGGTACCCATCTCTCAGTGTTCCTAGGCAAAATGGGCTCTGACCCTGATCTTTAATCTCCGTCGGCCCCTCGTCATCATCTGCCGTCCGCAGGCAGCCCTAAGATGGCAAGCGACTCAAACACTAGGAGCAAGTGATGGCCAGCAAGCGAGACATAAAGAGAAATTCATCGGGCGGCTGGGACGTCCTGAGAGAGGGCGACAGGCGTGCCGCGGTGCATGTCGACACGAAGGAGCGCGCGCTTGCGCGAGCTCGCGACGTGGTACGCCGCGAGGGTGGCGGCGAAGTTCGTCTCATCAACGACGCCGGCAAGATCATTCGTTCGAGCCGTGTTCGGGTGCGTCCGCAGAGCACCAGCCAGAGCCGTCAAGCGGCTTAGCTCAACCCGGCGCCGCTGTCTCCGCCGCCATCGCCACGAAGTAATCAAGCGAACGCGGGTTCGCGAGCGACTCCACGCTCGCGGCCTGCTCAGGCGGAACCCCCATCAAAATCCGCTTCACCGGCACCTCCAGCACCTTGCCTGAAAGCGTGCGCGGCACCTCTGCAATCTGGCGGATCTCGTTGGGCACATGGCGCGGCGAGCAGTCCTCGCGGATGCGGCGCTTGATCTGAGCCGCCAGCTCATCGTCCAGCGTCACCCCCTCGCGCAGCACCACGAACATCGCCATCCACAGCTCGCTCTGTGACTTGTCGTCGGTCCCCGGCTTGGGGATGTCCACGACCAGTGCCTCCAGCACATCCGGCACCGCGCCAGCCGCCCGGTAGATCTCGCTCGTGCCCATGCGCACACCCTGGCGGTTGATTGTCGAATCCGAGCGCCCGTAGATCACAGCGCCACCGCGCGGCGTAATGCGAATCCAGTCGCCGTGACGCCACACTCCCGGATACATCGAGAAATAGCTCTCCCGCAAGCGCGATCCGTCAGCGTCGGCGGGTGGGTCTCCCCAAAAATACAATGGCATCGACGGCATCGGCTCGGTGATCACCAGCTCCCCCACCTCGTCCTGGACGCTGTGGCCGTGCTCGTCCCATGCCTGCACCGCGCAGCCAAGCGCACGGCACTGCAGTTCGCCCTCGTACACGGGCAATAGTGGGCAGCCGGCAACGAACGCCGTGCACACGTCCGTGCCGCCGCTCGTTGAGAACAGCCACACATCGTCCTTCACGTGCTCATACACCCAGTGAAAGCTCTCCGGCGACATCGGCGAGCCCGTCGCCCCAATCGCCCGCAGCGCACCCAAGTCGAAATCGCGGGCCGGCTCGATCCCCGCCTTCTCACAGCTCGCCAACAGACCTGGGCTCACGCCCATGCACGTGATCTGAGCATGCTCAGCCAGGCCCCATAGGAAGTTCAGGTCCGGGTGCGCAGGGCTGCCGTCGTAGAGCACGATCGTTGCCTCCGACAGCAAGCAGCCAACGAGAAAGTTCCACATCATCCAACCCGTGGTCGTGAACCAGAACATGCGGTCCCCGCGACGCAAATCCAAGTGCATTCGCTTCTTCAGCTGCTCGATCAGAATGCCGCCCTGGCTCTGCACGATCGCCTTTGGTAGGCCCGTCGTGCCCGACGAATACAGCACCCACAGAGGGTGATCGAACGGCACCTGCTCGAAGGTCAGCTCCGAGCCTTCGCCACGGGCAATCAACTCGTCCCAGGTGAGAACAGCGCAGGAACTTGATGAGTTGGAGAGCGCGCCGGCAAAATCGCTCGTACGATCGGGCTCGGCAGAGTGACTCTCTCCCGCGCCTGAGAGATAGCCCAGCACGACGGTGTGCTCGACCGTTGGCAGCTCCTCCAGGATGCGCCCGACGACAGCAGTGCGATCGAAGTCCTTACCGCCGTGACGGTAGCCATCCACCGCCAACAGCACCTTCGGCTCGATCTGCGCGAAACGGTCGATCACGCTGCGCGCGCCGAACTCCGGCGCCGAACTCGACCAGATCGCACCGATGCTCGCCACCGCCAAAAGCACGATCAGCGTCTCTGGGATGTTCGGCATGTACGCCACCACGCGGTCGCCGCGCTCCACCCCCAGCGCCCGCAGCCCGCCCGCCACCACCGCCACCTGCTCGGTCAACTCGCCCCATGTGATCTCCTGCAGCTCCCGCAGCTCCGAGCAGTGCAGCACCGCAATCTCGCCCTCGCGCCCCTCGCCGCACGCGAGCAGGTTCTCCGCGTAGTTCAGCTCCGCGCCCTCGAACCAGCGTGTGCCCGGCATCTGATGCGACGACAGCACCCGTTCATACGGCTTCGACGACCGCACCCCGCAGAACTCCCACACACTCGCCCAGAAGTCCTCCAGGTGCTCAGTCGACCAGCGCCACAGCTCCTCGTAGCCAGCGAACGACGTGCCCCGACGCTCGCCAGCCCACGCCATGAAGCGCGCCATCTCCACGCTCTCGCGTTGCTCTGGCGAGGGCTCCCACATCGGATGCTGGCCGGCGACGCTGGACATACGGGTATTCTCGCGGTTTGTGAGCCTGCCGGGGTTGCGCGAAGAGTTTCCCGTTCTTGGCGCCGTCGCGTACCTCAACGCCGGCACCGACGGGCCGCTGCCTACCGCCGCCGTACGGGCGGCGACGCAGGAGCTCGAACGCGAGCTGAGCGACGGGCGCGCAATGGCGCACTTCGACCGCAAGTCCGAGCTGAACGCAGAGCTGCGCGCCGCATATGCACGCGCGCTCGGCGCTGAGAGCGCCGACGTCGCGCTCACGACCTGCACCAGCGAGGGGATGGCAGAGGTGATCGGTGGCATGTGGCTCGACTCGGGCGATGAGATCGTGACCAGCGACGAGGAGCATCCGGGGCTGCTGGGAGCGCTCTCCGCTGCGCGCGAGCTGCGGGGTGTAAACGTGCGCGAAGTCCCGTTTGCTGAGCTCGCGAACGCGGTCGGTCCGCGCACGCGCCTTGTGGCCTGCTCGCACGTCGGCTGGGTCAGCGGCTCGCTCGCGCCCGCCGAGCTCGGCCAGCTTGACGTCCCCGTGCTGCTAGACGGCGCCCAGGGCGTCGGCGCCGTCCCCGTTGACGTGAAGGCGCTCGGCTGCGACGCCTACGCCGGCGCCGGGCAGAAGTGGCTGTGCGGGCCCGACGGTACCGGGGTCTTGTGGGTGAACCCCGAGCTGCGCGAGCGGATCTCCGTCTCGCGCCGCGGCTACGCCAACCTCGCCGCGCCCAACCAAGGGCTCGACGCACAACTACACGAGGACGCACGGCGGTTCGACACGCTCTCCCAGAACGCCGAGACCGTTGCCTGCGCGCTCGCCGCGATCACCGTGCTCGAGTCCGCCCGCTGGGCCGCCGTGCACGCGCACGCTCGCACGCTCGCCGCGCGGCTGGCTGAGCTTCTGGCCGAGCGCGGGCGTGAGCCTGCACCCCGCGGCCCCACCACGCTCGTCTCCTTCCACAGCCCCGGCCCCGAGGGCGAGCGTACGCTGCTCGCCGAGCATGGCGTGATCGTGCGCAACATCCCCGATCGGCCCCTGCTCAGAGCCTCCGTCGGCGCGTGGAACGACGAGCAGGACCTCGAGCGGCTCATCCAGGCGCTGCCCGCGTGAGCGACCCGCAGCCGGCGAGCGCCCCCACGCCCCAGACGAGCGACGCAGGGACCAGGCGCGAGCGCACCACGCGCCGCCGCGAGACCAGGCCGGACCCGCGCCGGCCGGCGCTCAGCTCCAGCTCGGCTCTTCGCCACATCGGCCTGCCCGTAGTCATTGCCGTCTCGGCAATCCTCAACACGCACAGGCTCTCCCAGAACAGCTACGCCAACCTCTTCTACTCCGCCGGCGACCGCTCGATGCTGCACTCGCTGCACAACTTCCTGTTCGCCTCGTTTGATCCTGGCGGCCTCGTCACCGTCGACAAGCCGCCCGTGGCGCTGTGGGTACAGGTGGCCAGCGCCAAGCTGTTCGGCTTCTCGCCCCTCAGCCTGCTGCTCCCCGAGGCGCTCGCCGGGGTACTCGCCGTGGCGCTCTTGTACGTGATCCTCGCGCGCCGCATGGGCGCGCTCGCAGCGTTCGGCGGGGCACTCGCGCTCGCGGTGTTCCCATCGTTCGTCGCCGTCTCCCGCGCCAACGGCGTCGACCCCGTGCTCATCCTGTTGCTCGTCATCGCCTGCAGCCTCGGTCTGCGGGCTTGTGAAACCGGGCGCTGGCGCACGCTCATCGGCTGCGGCGTCGTCATCGGCCTCGCCTTCAACACCAAGACCCTCGCCGCCTATCTCGTCGTGCCGTCGGTCGCGCTCGCGTTCCTCGTCTGCGCCCCCGGGTCGCTGCGTCGACGCATCCTGCAGTTGCTCGCCGCCGGGGTAGCCATGGCCGTCGTGTCGTTCGCCTGGATCGCCGTTGTCGAACTCACCCCCTCATCCCAGCGTCCATACGTCGGCAGCTCCCTGCACAACACCGAGATCGGGCTCACGTTCGAATACAACGGTTTCGGCCGCGTCGAAGGCCAGGTCGGCGGCCCCAACAGCATCGTCGTGGAGCCCGGCGCCTATGTGCCCAGCCACCAAGAGCAGAAGGTCGACGCTGAAGTACGCGCCAAAGACCACGGCCACACGAAGCGCGCATCGGCCAGCCCTCGGCTGAACCCCGCGCTCGACGCCGCGCCGGCCAAGCCGCCGATCGTCACCAAGGGCCGCGAAAAGAACCCCATCCCGTTCGGCGAATCGCCCAAGCCGCTACGCCTGTTCGGCAAGGGCCTCGGCGACCAGGCAGGCTGGTTGCTACCGCTCGCAGTGTTCGGGCTGATCGGCCTGCTCGCGCTCGTGCTGCTCGACCGCGACGAGTCGCGCGGCCGGCGCGACCCCAGGCTCGCGCTCGTGCTCGTGCTCGGCGGTTGGTTCGTCGTCGAGGCCGCCGTGCTCAGCCTGTCCAAGGGAATCGTCCACCCCTACTACGTCTCTGCGCTTGCACCCGGTACCGGCGCAATGGCCGGCGCCGGCGCAGCCGCCTTCGCCAAGCTCGCCCGCGGACGTATCAGCCAGCGCATGGTGGGCATCGCGCTCGTCGCGGGCGCGCTGGCAAGCACTGGCCTTGTAGAGGCAGTGCTCATGCACCGCGAGCACTACCTCGTCTCGTTCATACCCGTCCTCGCCGCGGGCGCCGCCGTGGCGTTCCTTGCGCTCATCACCCTGCGCCGACTAGCCACGCCCGCCATCGCACTCGCGTTCCTGCTGATGCTGATCATCCCCGCCAAGTACGCCTCCACCACGTGGCTCGCTCCGGTCGAGGGCACATTCGCCGCTGCCGGACCTAACGCCGCTGCCGGACCAGGCGGCTACGGCGTCAACGCCCACGATGCTGCCATTGACCGCGCGCTGGCCAACTACGTCGTTACCCACCACCCTGGCTCGCGCTGGGCACTGCTGAGTGTCGCCTCAGACACCAGCTCGCCACTGATCCTCATGGGCCTCGACGCGGGCGCGCTCGGTGGCTACAGCGGCACCGACCCAGCCGTCAACGGCCCCAGGCTCGCGCGCATGGTCGGCCACCACGAAGCCCGCTACGTGTTGCTCGGCGGCGAGTACTCGCTGCGCGGCGGCAACCTCGCCACCCGAGCCGTGCTGCGTGCGTGCAAAGAGCTAGCCCCGTCGGAATGGGAAAGCCCTATCGCCTATCCTTATGGCCTCGTGCTGTTCGATTGCGCAGGCGATGAAAAGGCGCTCGCGGCGGCCTGACGGCCGCGGAGAGGCACGATACTGCGTCCTCGATCGCTCGTGTGCAGGAGCACACTTCGCTCACTGCGTCCTGTGTCGCTTGCCCAGCAACCGTCAGGGTCGCTGGCACTTCAAGCGGCTACCGAGAGATCATGATGAAAGGCGCGGGCGAACAGCTCGCGCTCACGCCCGGCAGCCCAGCGCGGCACGGCCGACTCGCCGTCGGCGATCAGCCGTAGCTGCACCTCATCGCCCGACAGCGCGATGCTGGTAGAGCGCACCAGCTGATCGCGTGAGCGCTCGAGATCCTCAGCGAGGCGCAGCAAAGTCGCGCAGCGGTCCAGGCGTGCGGCGTCGCCCTCGTCAAATAGCGCCGCCATCGGCCCAGGCACAGGCATGCCCTTGCGGTGGTAGCGAGCTGCCTGGGCGATGATCGCGGTCTCCACCGGCTTGAACCCGGGCAGGGCACCGTTGAGGATCAGATAGCGGGAGTGCTTGTGGTGGTCGTCGTAGTCGATCGACATGCCGATGTCGTGCAGCATGCACGCAGCCCACAGCAGCTCGCGCTCGCGCGGGTCGCCGCCGTGAAGGCCGAGACGCGCGAGCTCGTCGAACATGCCGAGCGCTAGCGCCGCAACGTGCTCGGTGTGGTCCATGTCCACGCGGTACTGCGCGGCCATGTTCATCACGCTCGAGCGCCGCACGTCCTCGAACAGCGGCGGATCGTGTGCGGCGAGCAGCCGCTCGAAGAACACCCCCTCGCGCAAGCCCGCCTCGGTCGTCTCTAGCGCATCGAAGCCGCCCGCATCGAGTACGCCTTGCACGACGAGTGCTCCCGCGAGGATCAGATCGGCGCGTGCGGGCTTGATTCCGGGCACGCTCGCACGCTCGGCAGCGGGTAGCGCAGCGAGCCGCTGCACGAGCTCCTCAAGCGCATCACGCTCGATCACCATGCCCTGCACGCCGTTGGACGGCAGGCCGGCCTGCCGCTGCGCAGCCGCAGCGAGGTTCCTCACCGTCCCCCCCGTGCCGATCAAACGTCCGCCACGCTGAGTGCCATCAGCGCCGCTCAGCCACTCGGTGCCGACGAGCTCGCCCGTGATGTGCTCGCGCAACTCCTCGAGCTGCTTACGCTTGGCCGGCCCGTTGGGCGGCAGGAAGCGCTCGCTCATGCGCACAGTCCCCAGACGCCACGACCCCGAGTTGCGCACCAGCCGGTCGGCGACCTGCACGAGCTGCATCGAGCCACCGCCGAGATCGAGCACGCTGCCATCGCTCAGCGTCGTGGAGTTCACCGCAGCCAGATAGCCGTAATAGGCCTCCTGCTCGCGGCTGAGCACACGGATCGGCAACTTGAAGTGCCCGTTCGCGCGCGCGAGGAAGCCCGGGGCGTTCTGTGCGTCGCGGATGGCGCTCGTGGCGACGGCGTCTACCGTATCCCCGTCGAAGCCACTCGCGCGGCAGAAGTGGGAGAAGACGTCAAGCGTCGCCAACGCCCGCTCGATCGGCTGCTCGCCGAGCTTGCCACTAGCCATCAGCCCTTCGCCGATACGCACCGGCTCATAGATCTCGTCGGTGCGCCTCCACCAGCGATCGCCGGCCATGAACACGACCAGCCGGAAAGAGTTCGATCCCAGGTCAATGACCGCCAGACGCTCGTTCGGCTGCATGTAATGAGCGTATTCGCCACGCCGGAGGGTCCCGGACGTTCGTCCGAGCCGAGCGTCAGCTGGGCGTTGCGGCCTTGGCGTGCTTGACCGCGTACATCGCGCGATCGGCCTCCACAAACACCTGCTCGGCGCTCTCCGTGCCTTCATGCACAAGCGCGAAGCCGATGCTCGCGTAGGGGTGCAGCACGACGTCTCCAGCGTCGATGCTGCAGGCAGGTAGGACGCGGGCGAGCCCGTCGGCCACCACCGCCACGCCCTCCTCGTCGATGTGCGGCAACAGCACAGCGAACTCGTCTCCACCGAGACGCGCAACTAGATCAGTTTCCCTGAGCCTGCGGGTCAGAGCGCGCGCCACGGCCTTCAGCGCATCGTCTCCCACCTTGTGCCCATAGCGGTCGTTGACGCTCTTGAATTCATCCAAGTCGATCACCATCAGCCCCGCGACCTCGCCGTAGCGCTGCGAGCGGGCAACCTGCAGCTTGAGGTCGTGCTCGAACAGTCTGCGGTTGCGCAGGCCCGTCAACGGGTCGTGGTCAGCGAGGTGGCGCAGGTGCTCCTCCAGACGCTTGCGCTCGGAGATGTCCTGCAGCTGAGCGATGTAGTGAAGCGGCGCGCCCGCGCGGTCGCGTACGAGCGACACCGACAGGATCGCTGACAGCGTCTCCCCCGCTGCGTCGAAGTAGCGCTTCTCCACCTGGAAAGCCGGGATCTCACCCGCCAACAGACGCTGGCGCTGCTCGAGGTCGTTGTTGACATCAGCGGGGTGCACAATCCCGTCGAAGCGCTTGCCCACAAGCTCCTCGGCGGTGTAGCCGGTGATGTCACAAAGGGCGCGGTTGACGAGCAGCCAACGGCCCTCCACGTCGAGTAGCGCAGTGCCGATGGGCGCACGCTCGAAGACCTCCTCGAAGTCGCCCCCGTGGGGCTGAGCGGCCAGTAGATCGGCATGCCTGCGCGCGGTGATATCGAGCACGACCGCAACGCCGCCCGCTACACCAGCGCCATCATCCGCACCCGAGTCACTCAGGCGCAGCGGGCCGACATCCACCATCAGGCAGTGACGCTGTTCGGGCGTCCAAATCTCGCGCGAGCGTGTCTCCCCGTCAAGCGCCGAGCGAAACAGCGGCTCCATCAGCTTCCACACCGCAGCTGGGAAAGTGTGAGCGACGGGCTCGCCCTCGCTGCATACCGTCGGGTTGCCGAGGCGTTCGAGCGCGTGCCCTGCGGTCAGCACAAAGCGCAGGTCCCTGTCGAATACCAGGATCAACGCCTCCGGCAGCTCGCGCAGCGCGGCCGCGGCCGCCTGATCGGCGCTCGCCAGGACCTGATCGGTCTGGAGGGGCTGTCCAATGGGGGTGTGCACGCGTCAGCATCGGCGTGCGTTAACGATTACTTGACAGTCGGTTGGCGATCTGTAGGCGACGATGCCGCGCACGCTGCTCGATAGCAACATGCGCGGCGTGTCATTGGCCCGCGATTACTTGACGAAATGCCCTGAGGCATTGAGCGCATACCATTTACCGCCGAACTGCTGCGCCCCCACATATGAGGTGTCGGCGGGGCTGCTGTCGCCGCTGTACAGATACAGCGGGTGACCCGCATAGGTGACCTGACGGCTGCCACCAGGGAGACGGATTGTTGACAGTAGCGACGCCTTTACGCCGGCGCCCGCTGTAGGCGTGCCGCTGCTCTCTAGTGCCGGCCAATACCGCGAGCAGCCGCTAACTTTCACGCAGCTGTTGGCGTCCGCCTGATCCCTCGTGAACTCATACAGCGTGAGCCCTGAAGATGAGGTCAGGATCGTGCCGATGCTCGTGTGATGTAGCTGCACGGTAGCCGCGTGTGCGACATGCGCACTCGGCTTAGCTGCCTGCGCGTACGCGGCGGTGGTGTAGCCGGCGGCGACTGCGATGAAGCAAGCCAGGAGCGTGAAGTTGCGTTTCATTGGGAAGCCTCGCAAGGTTGGGGTTTCGGGTCGAAGGGTGCTGGTGGTCCCTCGACCAACACAGACGCCGACTTGGCGGTGAACCTTCCTCAGCTCAGCTCCAGTACTCCGAGTGGCTCCAACCGGAGGACCCGTTAGGCACAGCCGTGGCGTTGGCTATCAGCATGGTCGCCAAGGGTCCCTCGCCAGGACCTGGCACCGCTTCAGCCAGAGTGCTGCCAGCCCCTGCCGGGCCGACCCAGATGGTCTCCTTGCCGACCGCGTCGAATAGCGGTTGAACTGCAAGTTGTGCGTGGTGGGGACCCGAGGCGAGGACGATCAGCTCGCCGCGCACAGCAGGCCCTCTGCTGCCGATCACAGGCGAGTCCACGAACGTCAGCCCGTGGCGCTGGGCGAGTTCGGCGCAGTGTTCGGTGCCGGGCACGCCGATCGTGGTCATCTGCACCCAGATCAGCCCAACCTGCTCAGGGCCACGGAGAAAGCCACCCTCGCCGATCATCACCTCGAGCACCGCGTCCGCATCGCTGAGCATCGTCACCACAATCCCAGCGCCCGCTGCTTGCTGGGCGGCTTCGGCGGGCGAGTCGACGACACTCGCGCCTTCGCGCGCCAGGGGATCGGCCTTCTCACGCGTGCGGTTCCACGCCCACAGGGGAAATCCCGCGCGGGCGAGGTTGCGTGACATCGCCAAGCCCATCGCTCCGCCCGCTCCCAGCACAACCACTGTTGGCCTTGTTGGCCTCGCACTCATGGCCGCCCGCACCCGCCGGCGCGAGACCTCGGCCGCGCGGCCATCTTCAGGGAGAATCCCACAGCGACTGGATACCCCAGTTTGCGGGAATACAAACGCCGACACCCGCGCACTGGTCGCGCGCGGGATGATTACGCGTCGATGACACTCGTGCAACTCAGCGATCTACATCTGCGTGCGGGTGATGACGGACACGGACCGGCTGAGCGCCTGCGGCGCGTGGTGCAACGGGTGGCGGCGCTCCAACCACGGCCCGTAGCGGTCCTGTTGAGCGGCGACCTTGCAGATGATCCGTCTGACGCGGCTTACGAGCAGGTTCGCGAGCTGCTCGCTCCGCTCGGGCTACCGATACACGCGATCCCCGGTAATCACGACGGTCGCCAACTGCTGCGTGCCCACTTCTGGCCTGATGAGGCTCCTACGGATGCGCCCATTCACTTCGCAGCGGTCTGCGGCCCGCTGCGCCTGGTGGGGTGTGACACGACGCTCGCGGGCTCAGACGGGGGCGCGATGGGCGATGCGGAGCGCGACTGGCTGCAGCAGACGCTCGGCGAAGATCGCGAGACGCCGACGCTGTTGGCGATGCACCATCCACCCGTGCTCACGGGCATACGCTTGATGGACGAGATTGCGCTGCACGCCACCGACCGCATTGTGCTCGAGAAGCTCGTGCGCAGCCACCCGCAGGTGCAGGCCGTCACCTGCGGACATGTGCACACCACGATGACCACATCCTTTGCGGGGCGCCCATTGCTGATCTGCCCCAGCACCAACTCCGCGATTTGCCTCGACATGCGCCCGCTGGAGAGGGTTCCGTTCTCGGTGAGCCAGCCGCTTGGGTTCGCCGTACACACGTTGGTGGACGGGCGTCTCGTCTCGCATGTGCAGGCTGTGGATCCGTCCAACTGGCAGTGAACTTGGCGAAGCGGCGGCCTGTTCTCAACTAGCGAATCGTACTCCGACGGGCTGATGAGCACCGCCACAGCCTCACCCCGGCGTGTGAGGACGACTAGCGGGTCGTCAATCCAGCGCTACTCCACAGGGTCGGTGCCCATGATGAGGAAAGACATCGACCAGCCATTTGTTCACTCGGCGAGTCGTCCCTAAAGCGCGTCGTTCGATACCCCGAATCCGATGCGGTGCCGATGCGCGCATTCATGAGCATGACTGCCCGACGGAAGCGAGCGCTTGGACGCGACTTGCGCGACATTGTATTTCGCCTGTGCTCAGCGACAGGGGTCTTTCTGGGACTGCTCTGGGACCTCCACCACCATCAATCCGCACAGCGGCCCTCAACCGCCGGGTGCCGTGGGCACAGCGCACACATCAGCTGGGTCGGACACTGCATTGGAGACGAGTTCTCTAGCGCGTTAGCTTCGTGGCTGGTCCCGATCGGCATCGGACTTCTGATCGGAGTGCTCGCGGGGGTCGTCCTTGCTTCGATGATCCGCCTCGGACGAGGCCCATATGGGCCTAAGGACACCAGATCGGGCGCCAGATCGGACTGACTGAGCTAGGCCGGCGTTGATGAAGGCTCGGATCTACCCCTGAGCTGGTCCGGCTCAGGCCTCGAAACGGCAGAAATTGGCAGACGCGCTTTCAGAGGACAATTCTCGAGGCCAACGCGGCGCGACTGCCGCAGCAAGATTCGGCTCCCTCAAAATCAAAATCCCGCCATGGCACTTGCCGGGTTGCTCTCCAACCCCGTTGGACCCCTCAAGACCCTGCTGGAGGGGACGTATTGGATTCGTCGCGAGTCGGGCGCAAGGGGCCGGCGAGGTCCGGCAAGCCTGCCCGAGCCATTGGGGCTCGGCATCGTCGGGCGGGCTGGATCGTGGAGGCGATCGTGCGTGTGCTAAGGATCACGAGCCAATGCAAGCGACGGAGGTTCATGCAGCCGTCGAGGCGCTACCTGGGGAGTCGGTGCGTTGGGCCTCCGTCAAGGCTGCTCTCGCCGGCAACATCGCGGGTCCATCGCCGCGATTCGTCGAGGTTGCGAGAGGACGCTATCGGCTGCGTTGAGTGATTGACGGCGCCCGGCGAGGCCCTGCGTTCCCGCTTTTACCAAACTCAACGTGGTGTCGCCGATCGTCACTCCCCTTGCGCACCGAGGTACGAATCGGCCATAGTACGAGAGAATGCGATTCCGAAAATCACGCACGCCAGCGCCTGCACAGACCGCTGCAATAACCGCCGCTCCAGCTGTTGCTGTGGTCGAGGTCGCTCCCTCTACCACATTCTGTCATATGTGCGGCTACGCATCCGAGAAGCATAGGGCGGTTGTGGTGGCTATCTCCACATTCGCAGATACCGTCGGCGCTCGCGCTGATCAGATTTTTCGGAAGAACGTCAGCAAAGGAGGAGACGCACTTCGGGGTCCCGGCACGACACGGCGTGAATCGCGCGCCGTGCTAATGCCGCTGAGATTGCTAGCAAACGTCATAGTCGTACTGTCCATTGCGGCCCTTGTAGCGTGCTTTGGTGTCTTCGTACTCGGCATCAATCACGGTTTTCTCCAGCAGGTTGAAAGGTGCGAACAAGCGCACGGCCCAGAAACTAATTGTGGTCTCTCGAAATAAGTCACTTTTCGTAGGGCGAACCGGAGCGTTCCTTGATGATTGGCTGTTCAGTGGTCGCACAAGCGGCATTCCACGACGTGGATCAAGGGTCCGTGTGGCGCTAAGCGCTATCAACGTACGACGACGTAGACCCGATAGGCTCGTGGGCCACCAGCGACACCTGCCCAGCTCGGGGTCAGCTTTGCAACGATGTATGTCGCGCCCGGGGTTCGAGCTCGGAAGGCCGTCAATCTCAGGGGCTCAGTCGAAGGAGCTTGAGTGCCGGGACAGGTGGGTTCGGGCTGGAGGACGGTAGGAGTCGTGGCGCGCGGTATTTGCCAGGGGAAAGCGCTCGGATAGCGCGTTAGCTGATATCTGCCCGAACGGACAAGCTCAACATAGAAGAGCGCTCCGACGCGGACCATTATGTGAGAGCCGTCGCGGACCACCTGACCCGGGTGCTTCGGAGTGGGCGCTGGAACACATCGTGCGACCGCGCTTGGAGCGGTTGATCCACAGCCGATGAGGGCCAACGCCCAGCAGCAGGCAACCAAGGCGCCCCGCTGGCGCCTTGGATTCCGCGTAGCGTGCCTGCGTCCCGTCATTTGCAGTATTTGAAGGTGTCGGTAAAGGAGGCTTCCGAGAGCGCTCCCGGTACCGCCATCACCCCACCACCACCGTCGACCATAGTCGCCGAGTTGTAGGTGAAGTCATCGATATCGGAGTGGTTGGAGTAGCCTTCAAACGGCACGCTGCTGAAGTTCAACAGCTTTGTGGGTGAGGTGCCGATCGTCGGTCGCTCGACGATGTACTCAGCGGTCGAGCCGTCGTAGCCCTTGTCAGTCTCGTAAAGCGGCGGAATGCCTTTTTCGGTGCCGTAGTTGTACATAAAGAACTCGAATTCATTGCCACTCAAGTGGATCACCTGGGCTAGGAACTCCTTTCCAGGGGTGGCGTAGAGGTTGATCGGTACGATCGAGGTTACCGTTGGCAGAATCTCCCACCAGGCTTGGTGTGCAGCGAGACCGTGCGCTTCCAGCCCTAGACCGGTCCCATCCTGGGCGAGCTGTTCGCTGTTGCGACCGCCAAGTCCTGCCCAGGTGACCTCTGCGGGGCTTTCGCTTTCGCACACATCCCCGTGATTACTCGGCTCGGTGTAGTAGCCTTGGGCCTCGGTGTACTTCTGCGTGCTCGCCACATCGAGATAGCCCGACCAGATTGAACTCTTGAACGAACCGGCGGTTGCGCCGTCGTTTGCGTCGCACAATCGGCGTTGGGCGGCTCGCCGCAGCTGGGTTGCGAGCACCGTTGTGCCTTCGCCAGTTCGATTAGCGCAGTTCGTCCTCGTAGAGATGGGGCTGCTTGGAGCGTATTCGAACCCCGAGATCCAGGGTCGCTGGCGACAGTTATCCGCAAAGCTGGACCGACTGGCCGCTAGTGGTGCCGTGCCACGCCCTTCGGCGCGGCACGATCAGCGACTGCGAAGCGGGCTGCTGCCGAAGGCCATCGAGCGGGTGCTGGTCCAGGCCGCCAGCCCAATGCGAGCCCGGGACATACATGCCGAGGTAGAAGAGTTGCTTGGCCAGTCGGTGCCGGCGTCGTCAGTCAAGAACTGGCTGGCTACGCAGGTGCAAGGCGATAAGGCCCGACTTGTGCGGCTGGATCGTGGCCGGTACGGGCTGGCGTGAAGGTCGCTGGGCGGTGTACCGACCGGAGCCCAACTTGCTCTTGATCCGGAGCAGGCACGCGCCAAACCTGGAGTGGACGAAAGCGGCAATACGAGATCCGAACAGATGGTTATCGTCGCGCAGTCGAGATGGAGACGCGGACCTGACTCAGTACGGTGCAGCTCGGTCTACCCATAGTGGATAGACGCAAATAAGAAACAAAGGTGCCACTTCGGCAGCCGCCGCGGGATAGCGATCTCGCTTGGATAGGCCATTTGTCCTCCGTGTCAAGGACGCGATAGTGGACGACTTGACGCAGAGCGCTAGCGGATGAGACTAGATGAGCGACGGACCCGATCACTAGCTATGCACACGTAAAGAGATTGGACGGAGGGTTGATCGATGCACCCACACGGATCGCTACCGCGAGCACGTCAAGACGGTCTCCTGGTAGAGACAGTCGGCGAGGAGCTCCTCCTCTACGACCAAGACAGCCACACCGCTCATTGCTTGAGCCCGATCGCAGCTTCCGTCTGGCGGCATTGCGATGGCGAGCACGACCTGACTGAACTTACCCAGCTCGCCGAGGCAAGCGAGAACCTGGTCGCCGACGCGCTCCACGAACTGCGCGAGAAGGATCTGCTCGACTCCGAGCCCGCACTCATGCAGAGCACCGTCCCAGGTGTCTCTCGCCGGGAAGCGATCGGCCGAGCTGCGGGTTACGCCGCCGCCGCCGCAGCTGGGTCGCTGATCGTCTCCGTAACCGCCGCGACGCCAGCAATGGCCAGCTCGGGCGAAGAACTCGCTGGCTGCACATCCGATGGGGAACCAGATCATACGTGCTGCATCTGCAAGAACAATATGTGTGTCAACGGGCCGGTAGACGAAGCCAAATGCCAGGCAGCATGTGCAGCGAAAGGCAGCAGCGAACGGAGCTTTACAGAAAAGGCTTTCTGCAGCTAAATCTCGCTACGGACGGCAAGCGGTCGTCGCCAATGCTGCGCTGGACATTCACGGACCCCAGTCCAGAGGGTTCGATTAGGCTCCCCGAAGGCCTGCCGAGAATCGGCTGGCACAAGCCAAATGGGCCCGGCTGGACTCGAACCAGCGACCTACCGATTATGAGTCGGCAGCTCTAACCAACTGAGCTACGGGCCCCGCCGCGCTCCCCGGTCCCCCGGAGAGCACAGGCGAGACGCTACCAGCGTGCCGTGTTGTTTAGGCCTTTACATCTAGGCTGGAGCCGGATGGGGTGCCTTAGCACGAAGTTGCTTCGGCCGGTTCCGAGCTGTCCTCTACTTCGCTAGCATTTTCTACCGGAACGGGAGCCTTCGGCGATTCAGGCCTCTGAACCGGGGGCGCATCGCACGCGCTAACGCTCGAGATCGGGCAATTTGCTCGTGTCGTGCTTTTTGTTCGACTATATGGACTTTTATATCGACAGGGTTGACCTGAAGGTAAGCATTCCGAGCGGGTTCTCACCACCTGTCCAACGGCGCACAGGCAAGCCGCTCAATCGATGTGGGATGCTCCCGCCCGCCGCCCTGCTGCCGACGCGGGCGCTCGATCGAGAACACCAACGGAGAGGAACCACATGCCTGCACAACGCGCAGCCATCGTCACCGGAGCATCCAGCGGCATCGGGCTGGCCATTGCCCACGTGCTCTGCCAGGAGAGGTTCGGCGTCACCATGTCCGCCCGCCGGCCAGACAAGCTCGAGGCCGCTGTAGCCGGCCTCGCCGATCAGGGCTTCGACGTCCAGGCCGTCGCCGGCAACGTCTCTGACGAGGCCGACATCCAAAAGGTCGTTGCCGCCCACCGCGACAAGTACAGCCGCCTCGACGTGCTCGTCAATAACGCCGGCGTTGGCATCGGCGCACCCGTCGCCGAGATCCAGACCAAGCGCCTGGACATGCAGCTCGACATCAACCTCCGCTCGATCGTCCTCTTCTACCGCGAATGCATCGCAATGCTCAAGGACGCAGCCGCCGAGCACAAAAACGCGCTCGTCGTCAACACCTCATCCATCTCCGGCAAGCACGGCGAGGCCTGGCTGTCCGTCTATTCCGCCGCCAAGCACGGTGTCGTCGGCTGGACCGAAGCCATGAACAAGGAGCTCAGCGCCGAAGGCATCAAGTCCACCGCCCTCTGCCCCGCCTTCGTCGACACCCCCATGACCGACTTCGTCAAGGAGCATGTGCCCGCCCAGGACATGATCCGTGCCGAGGACATCGCCGAGGCCGTGCGTTATCTGCTCAAGACCTCGCCCGCATGCATCATTCCCGAGATGATGTTCGTGCGGCCGGGCGAGGGCATCTGAGAGACACCGGCTCCCTCAGAGACACGCGGTCCT